>NZ_CP141643.1:1200000-1500000 GCF_038452275.1 Corynebacterium sp. BD556 | reverse complement strand
GCAGCAGGAGATGTGTGGTTTTCCCACGAGACCATTGAAAAACTTGCCGCCCAGATCGGCCAGGCGAGCGCAGTTTACGTGGACACGTCCGTCTGGCCGGGCGAAACCATGTTGCCGGGCTGGGACCCGCAAGACATTGACGGCGGATACATCGCCCCGCTGGAGCCGGTGATGTTGGGCGGTGGACGCATCGGCGCCGACGAGGGCGATGTGCCCCGTTCCCACACCCCGGCCCTCGACGTGGCGCAGGCACTGGCTGACCGCCTCGGCGCCGACACCGTCGGTTATGCCCCTGCTTCGGCAGATGCCGAGGTGCTGGCCACCACCGAGTCGGAGGATCTGACCACGAGGCTTCACACCATGATGAAAAACTCCGACAATGTCATGGCCGAAGCCATCGGCCGTGAAGTGGCTCAACACCGCGGGACAACCAGCCCGCAGGCCACCTTGGATGTGCTTGCCGAGCACGGATATGACCTGAGTAACGTCACGCTCACGGATTCCTCCGGCCTGTCCACGTTGAACCTCATCCCGCCGCGGCTTTTAGACCAACTGCTTGTCGACGCCGCCCGGCACCGCGACCTGCGCCCCCTCATTGCCACGCTGCCTGTAGCCTTCGCGGAAGGCACGTTGGCCGAACGCTACGAGGACTTGTCTGGGCGCGGTTGGGTGCGCGCCAAAACCGGCACTCTCGACGGCACCTCCGCCCTGGTAGGTACGGTGACCAGCGAATCCGGCAACGTCTACACCTTCGCCTTGATGTCTAACGGCAGCGACATCCTCTCTGCGCGAAGGGCGATGGACGAGCTGGCCTCAGCGCTGCGGGAGTTTTAAGTGGAACCTTTCTGGCCGCGCCGCAGCCCGCATTTTCTCGCCTGTCGACGCGCCGTGCGCCCCTTCGACGGCCCCGCCGTCATCGGGCTGTCCGGGGGAGCGGACTCCCTCGCCCTCGTCGCCGCGGCGGCAGCGGAGCGCAAAGACGTCTCCGCCGTCGTGGTTGACCACCAACTACAGCCCGGCTCCGCAGAGGTGGCCAAGCGGGCCGCGCAGCAGGCCCGCAGCCTCGGGGTGGAGGCAGACATTGTTACCGTCGAGGTTGGTTCCGGCAATGTTGAAGCCGCCGCCCGCACAGCCCGCTACCGCGCACTGCACTCCTTCGGCCACGACGTGTGGGTGGCGCACACCGCCGACGACCAAGCAGAAACACTGCTGCTTGGAGCGCTGCGCGGCAACCCCGCCGCAATGTTGCCCCGCAGCGGTCGCCTGATGCGCCCATTTCTCAACGTGCGGCGCGCCGACACCGAGGGGGCATGCCGGGAAATTGGGATGCAGTGGTGGGACGACCCGATGAACGAAGATGAAGCGTATCGGCGGGTGGGGGTGCGTCGACAAGCGATTCCCCTGCTGAGCGAACTTGTCGGCGGCGACTGTGTGCCCGCGCTCGCGCACACCGCCGAGCGCATCGCGCGCGCACAAGAAATCGTCGATGCTTACGCCGCGGCGGAGAAAACCGTGCACTGCGCGCAACTGGCAAACCTGCCAGAAGTGGTGCGACGCACCCGCGTACACGCCTGGCTGCTTGAGCACGGCGCCACCGCCAACCGCGCCCAACTCGAATCCATTGACCGGCTCATCATCGCCTGGCGCGGACAGACAGGCGTGGACCTTGCCAACGGGGTGCAGGTAATCCGCAGAGACGGCGAGCTAGCTATCGTCCGCAGAAAATGACGGGGCAGCGCGCAAAATCGCTGGTGGTTGTTCCCCGCGCGGAGAAAGTGGCAAGATAAGGGAGTTACGCGCAATGAGCGGGCTTTGACAAGATGCGGGCTTCCAATGAAAGGGCACCGATGACCGACCAAACCCAAGCAATGCACAGCACCAAAGACTTCGATGTCCCCACCAACCGTTACGGCGACGACATCGAGGCGATCTTGATCTCGGAAGATCAGTTGCAGGCTCGCATCCAAGAGTTAGCGGACATGGTTTCTGAAAAATACAAGGACTCGGAGCGCGATCTGATCCTCGTGTGCGTGCTTAAGGGCGCGGTGTTTTTCCTCACCGACTTCGCACGCAAGCTATCCATCCCGTGCCAGCTTGAGTTTATGGCCGTGTCCTCCTACGGCAGCTCCACCACCAGCTCCGGTGTGGTGCGCATCCTCAAAGACTTAGACAAAGACATCCAAGACCGCGATGTACTCATCGTCGAAGACATCATCGACTCAGGCCTTACCTTGTCCTGGCTGATGAAAAACCTGCGGGGGCGTCAGCCGCGCTCCCTCAATGTCATCACCTTGTTGCGCAAGCCGGAGGTGCAAACCGCTAACGTCGATTTGATGGACGTCGGGTTTAACATTCCTCATGAGTTCGTCATCGGCTACGGCCTCGACTACGCCGAACGCTACCGCGATCTGCCCTACGTCGGCACGCTTCACCCGCGCGTCTACGGTGGCGAGGACAAGGAACCGGAGCCGACTCCCGAACCCGGACCGGAACCCACCGAAATCTAGCAGGGATCCGCCACTTTCACGTCAGCACTTCTCACACCAGGATTGTATGGACAACAAAAAAGTAATGCGGTGGGGCCTCATCGGCGCCATCGTCCTCATCGTTCTCTACCTCTTTACCCTCATTGGGGATGACACCCGCGCCTACCAGAAGGTAGACACCTCCGTCGCCATCGAGCAGCTCAACGAAGGCAACGCCGAGACCGTCCAAATCGATGACCGTGAACAGCGCGTTCGCATAGACCTGCGCGAGCCAATCACAGTCAAGCAACGCGAGGGCGTCGAAGCGGTCATGGCCGAGTACCCAGCCCGCACCACCCCCGACATCTTTTCGGCGGTGCAACAATCGGGTGCAGACACATACAAAACCAACGTGACCCAGGAGAACTTCCTGCTGTCCATGTTGGGCTTCATGCTGCCGATGCTGCTGGTTTTCGGCCTGCTGTTTTTCTTCATGTACCGCATGCAGGCCGGCGGCGGCATGTTCGGCATCGGCGGCTCCAAAGCCAAGCAACTGACCAAGGACAACCCGACCAACACCTTCGCGGATGTGGCGGGCGCCGATGAGGCCGTCGACGAACTGCAAGAGGTCGTTGACTTCCTGCAGGACCCGGCGATCTACGAGGAACTCGGCGCGAAGATCCCGCGCGGCGTGTTGCTCTACGGGCCGCCCGGCACCGGTAAAACGCTGATCGCCCGCGCTGTCGCCGGGGAGGCAGGAGTGGCGTTTTACACCATCTCCGGCTCGGACTTCGTGGAAATGTTCGTCGGCGTCGGCGCCTCCCGCGTACGCGACTTATTCAAGCAGGCGCGCGAGAACTCACCCTGCATCATCTTCGTCGACGAGATCGACGCTGTGGGCCGCCAGCGAGGCTCCGGCATGGGCGGCGGACACGACGAGCGCGAACAAACCCTCAATCAGCTCCTTGTGGAGATGGACGGCTTCGGCGACCGTGAAGGGGTCATCCTCATTGCGGCTACTAACCGGCCAGACATCCTCGACCCGGCGCTGCTGCGCCCGGGCCGATTCGACCGCCAGATCCCGGTGACTAACCCGGACCTGAAGGGCCGCCAGCAAATCCTGAAAGTGCACGCCAAGGGCAAACCCTTGGGCTCGGACGCCGACCTCGATGCGTTGGCGAAGCGCACCGCCGGCATGTCCGGCGCTGATTTGGCGAACGTGCTCAACGAGGCTGCGCTGCTTACCGCGCGCATCGGCGGCAACGTCATTACAGCCGATGCGCTTGAGGAGGCGACTGATCGTGTCATCGGCGGGCCGCGGCGCAGCTCGAAGATCATCTCCGAGAAGGAAAAGAAGGTCACCGCGTACCACGAAGGTGGCCACACTTTGTCGGCGTGGGCGCTCAAAGACATCGAGCGGGTCTACAAAGTCACCATCCTCGCCCGCGGCCGCACCGGCGGCCACGCCATGACAGCGCAGGAAGACGACAAGGGTATGTACAACCGCGACGAGCTTTTCGCCCGTCTCGTCTTCGCTATGGGTGGCCGCGCCGCTGAGGAACTGGTCTTTGGTGAAGCCACCACGGGCGCTAGCGCCGACATTGAGCAGGCCACGAAGATCGCCCGCGCCATGGTCACTGAGTACGGCATGTCGAGCGTGTTGGGCACCGTGAAGTACGGCACTGAAAACGGCGACCCCTTCTCCGGCCGCGGCGGGGGAGGCTCCCTCGACTATTCGCCGGCGGTTGCCGAAACGATCGACCGGGAGGTGCATGAGCTTGTTGACGCCGCCCACGAGCGGGCCTACACCATTCTCGCTGAGCACCGTGACTACCTGGATCTTCTGGCGGAGAAACTGCTGGAAAAAGAGACGCTGCGTCGGCCAGATTTGGAGGACATCTTCGACGGTATCGAACCGCAGCCCGCTGGCCTGCCCGATCTGGACACCCGCTTCCCAGCCCAGGCTGACCGCACACCAGTGATGACCCCCGTGGAGCTGGCGCAGGCGCGCGGGGAAGAACCGCCCAAGCGTGTCTCGCTGCTGGAAATGTCGCGTGCCGCCCGCAAGCAGCGCATGGCTGACCGAGAAACCGCGGAAAAGAACGGAGAAACAACTGAGGCAACCAGGTGGCGCTCCGGCAAGCACAGCCGCCCCGAGGAGGAAAAGTCGCGCTACGGAGGGCCGAAACCCCCAGCCGACTGGACCTATCGGGGCAGCGAAGGCCAAACCCGCACCCTCGAACCGCTGACGCGCAAAGAGGAGCATCCAGGCATGCGCAACTACGCACAGCCGGAGAAAAACACCACCCCAACGGCGGATAAACCCACGCCCGACGAGGAGCTGATCGGTTTCCGGCTGCCGGAAAACGAGCAGCCCAGCCGCAAGGAGGGCCCTTCGGACTACCCCACATCGGAGATTCCGCAGGTCGACGCGGCGGACGTCGCAAAGCCAGACAGCGAGGAGCAATGACGCACACGCCTAGCTTCGACCGGGAGCGCGCCGAAGCCGCAGTGCGGGAACTGCTCATCGCGGTCGGCGAGGACCCAGACCGCGAAGGCTTAACTGAAACGCCTGCGCGGGTGGCACGCGCCTACGAGGAAATCTTTGCTGGGCTGCACCAAGACCCGACCGAGGTGTTGGATAAAAGCTTCGCGGAAGACCACAGCGAACTCGTGCTGGTGCGCGACATCCCGATCTATTCCACGTGCGAACACCATTTGGTGCCTTTCTACGGCAAGGCCCACATCGGCTACATTCCCGGCGCGGAAGGCAAGGTCACCGGGTTGTCCAAGCTGGCGCGTCTAGCGGACCTTTACGCCAAACGCCCCCAGGTGCAAGAGCGGTTGACCAGCCAGGTCGCTGACGCGCTCGTTAATAAGCTCGGCGCCCAAGCCGTGATTGTGGTCATTGAGTGCGAGCACCTCTGCATGGCCATGCGCGGCATCCGGAAACCGGGGGCCGTGACCACGACTTCGGCGGTGCGCGGCGGGTTTAAGACGAACGCTGCTTCTCGTGCCGAAGTGATGAGCCTGATCCGGAACTGATGCGAAAAGGGATAAGGAAATGACCACGCTGGCAGAGCTAACAGTTCCGGGGCGCACGACGGTGATGGGCATAGTCAACATCACCGCGGATTCCTTTTCTGACGGCGGCAAATGGCTCAGCGTGGACAAGGCGCTAGAGCACGCCCGCAAACTCGTGGAGCACGGCGCGGACATTATCGACGTTGGCGCTGAATCGACCCGGCCCGGGGCAACGCGTGTGCCCGCCGAGGTGGAAGCGCAACGCATCCGTCCGGTCATTGAGGGGCTCAGCGCCGAAGGGATCCGCACATCCATCGACACCATGCGCGCCTCGACCGCAATGGTCGCCGCAGAGGCCGGGGTCGATCTGATCAACGACGTCTCAGGTGGGCTTGCCGACGCCAACATGTACCGCGTCATGGCCGAAACCAACCTTCCGGTGTGCCTTATGCATTGGCGTGCGCAGGTTTTCGGTGACGCTGCCGGCACCGCCGACCACGGAGGTGACGTGGTCGCAGACGTACACAAGGTGTTGAGCGAACTTGTCGCAAACGCTGTCAACGCGGGAGTCCACCCGGACCAAATCACGGTGGATCCGGGGTTGGGTTTTGCAAAAACCGCCGCTGATAATTGGGCGCTGCTTGCAGCACTTCCCGAGTTCGTCGCTGGTGATCATCCGGTGTTGGTGGGCGCGTCGCGCAAACGCTTCCTTACCGCCATCCGCCACAACCGCGGTCTGGCGCACACGCCTGTCGACGCCGACCCCGCCACCGCCGCCGTCACAGCCCTGTCTGCCCAGGCTGGGGCGTGGTGCGTGCGCGTCCATGAAGTTGCCGTTTCGCGCGACGCCGTCGATGTGGTGGCCCACTGGAAGCAAGCGGAGGCACGCTGACAATGGCTGATCGCATCGAACTCAAAGGACTGCAATTCCACGCCAACCACGGCGTGCTTGCCCACGAAACTGAGCACGGGCAGGCCTTCTCACTCGACATTGTGTGCTGGCTCGACTTCGCGGACGCTGCCGCACACGACGATTTAGGCGCCACCGTCAACTACGCGGAGATCGCCGCGCTCGCCTACGCCATCGCCACAGCAACCCCGCGCCAACTTATCGAAACAGTGGTGAGCGAGATCGCCGATGAGCTCATCAAACGCTACGAGGTTTTGCACGCAGTGGAGATCACTTTGCATAAGCCCCACGCGCCGATTCCGTTCGTCTTTGATGACGTCGCCGTGGTCGCCCGCCGCAGCCGCACACGCCACACGGGGAGGTAGCAATGCGCGCAGTTTTATCTGTCGGTTCCAACATGGACGACTCCCGCGCGCACCTGGCGCGGGTTGTGGACAATTTTCGCAGCGAGCTCATCGCCCACAGTTCCCTCTACGCCACCGCGCCCTGGGGTGGGGTTAGACAGCCGGACTTTCTCAACCAGACGCTCATTGTTGAGGTTGATGCCACGCCGAAAGAGCTGCTCGCCCGCTGCCAGCGCCTTGAAAAGGAAGCGAACCGGGTGCGCGAGGTGCGCTGGGGCCCACGAACACTTGATGTGGACATCATCACCATCGACGGGATGCAATCGCAGGACCCGCAGCTCACTTTGCCCCACCCGAGGGCTCATGAGCGGGCGTTCGTGCTCATTCCCTGGCTCGAAATTGAGCCGGAGGCGACACTTGGAGGAAAGCCAGTAGCGCAGATCGCGGATAAGCTTGGGCACCAAGGAGTGAAGAAGCTGTGACACGGACAAACATCGCCGCGCTGGCCGCCCTGGGCGGATTTTGCGCCGCCGCGACGTTCATCCTCGTGCGGCGCTACTACGGAGTTCTGGGCTCCATCGACGTGGTGTTGTCCATGCCGCTGTGGATCATCGCCGTGGTCTGCCTGTTTATCGCCTACATGGTGAAAAAACGCCGCGAGGAAGGCAAAATTGGCCTCGACCGCACCCAGCTCAACCCGATGATGGCGGCGAATTTCATGGTCTTTGGCAAAGCCTGCGCGTGGGCGGGAGCCGTGTGCGGCGGTATCTTCACCGGCACCTTCGCTTACGTGGCCCCGCGGGTGGATATGCTGATCGCCGCCGAGTCGGATCTGCCAGGAGTTATCTCCGGCGCGTTGGGCGCAATTGCGCTCGCCGTGGCCGGTATTTTATTGGAACGCGCCTGTGAGGTGTCCCCACCTCAAGATGGTGAGCCTGTTCAGTAAGGTAATGAGCATGAATGCCGAGAAACCGTCTCGTGACAATGGCTCTTTGTGGCTTGTTTCGCCCTTCGCGCTCGCCGTGCTGGGCACCATCGTCATGCTGTTCACCAACTCGGCGAACATGCTGAAACTCTCGCTTATCCTCGCCCTCTGGGCGGCCGCAGCAGGCATCATCTTGACTAGCCGTTTGCGCCGCGACCGCGACGAAGCTCAACGTGCCCTAGCTGACAGTGACAAACGCCACGCCGCGGAACTTGACGCCGCCAAGGCCCGCGGGGAAATCGCTGAGCCTGCACCCAACATGGACAACGAGGTGCTGCGCGAGATCCAGTCCGAGCTCAAGGCGCTGCGCACCCAACTTGAGGAAATGGCGGGACGCCAGTTCGAGTACGAACCGGCTGCCCTTAAAGCGCAGGCCCGCCGCATCGCGGAGATCGGTGGGGCGAAAGCGGAAGGAGGGTTAGGTCGCGCCACCTCCGCCGGTTTCGAAACCGTTGTGCCGGAGACACCCCCTGCCTTTAGCAATGTCACCGTCGAAGCAACTGCGAATCCTGTGGCAAATCTTGCGGAGAAGAAGGACCACGACGGACCTTCCGCCGCCGACACTGCCCGCCTGCAGCCGGTGCGCGAAGCCCCGGAGCCGAAACGTAGGCAGTCGCGTCCCTTCGGCGCCCCGACCTCCGACGCGATCGCCGGACGTTTAGGTGCCCAACCCAGCGAGCGAGCAAAGGAGCACAACCCGCTGTCGCAGCTCATTAGTGAGCGCCAGGCGGAAGTTGCTCGTGGCCGCGCGGAGCAGGACAAGCCGACGTTCGCAGCGCCGACACCCCCGGCACCCCCAGCAACCCCAGCAACCCCAGCAACCCCAGCAAACCCGGCACCCCCGGCACGCCCAGCAACCCCAGCGCCGGCACGCCCGGCCCCGGCACCCCCAGCAACCCCAGTACCTCCGGCACCCCCAGCGCCGAGCCCTGCCGCGGGTGAGCCCCGCCGCGGGCGACGTCGGCGCGACGAGCGCGGCGACAGCGCAGTCTCAGTCGCGGACCTCCTGGCCCGCAGCTCCAAGGGAAGCGAGTAAATGGCACCACGCCTGCGTGTGAAGGTATTTAACAATTCCGCCGCGGCAAGCCTGGGCAGGCTCGGAGAAAACCTGAACAACGCCGGCCACGACGTGCGAGCAGGGGAGAACTCCCACGACATTGAGGGCGCTGACCTGGTGGTGGTTGATTCGCGCAGCGCGGGCTGGGTACAGGGGTGCGTCGACAAGCTGGTGCCTTTCGTACGCGACAAACAGATGTTGCTGCACACCTGCCTGACGGAAGGCACGCAACTATTCGACGAAGCCGAATTACACGGTGCGATCCCCATGGCCGCCCACGAGATCATGCCGGGCTTTTGGGTCACCTCCGCCACCGACGAACTCGGTGAAGCAGTCGTGTCCATGCTGCTCGCCGAAACCCACGACGTCGCCATCCCGATCAAAGACTCCCAGCGCCCTCGGCTCGCCGCCGCGCAACGCATCTTCGACCTCGCCCAAACGGTCGGGTTCGACGCCGTCGAGCTGATGAAAGAAGCGCTTCCCGTCGCCTCCTTCCTTTTTGCCGAAGAACTCGAAGCCACCGCAGAGACCTATCCCGCGCCCCAAAGCCAGGAAGAAATGGAGCGCTTTCACAACGCAATCACCGACCCGGCCGTGGCCCGCTTCTACGCCGAACTGGAACGCCGCCACGCGGAGCGCACCGGCAACATGGAAGCAGAGCTGTGGGCGCTGTCAAAGACGATGAGAAAGGACAACAATGGGTTTTGAGCCAGGCCAAGCAATAGAAGTCACCGATCCGAAACGCTTGGCAACATACGGCCGAGCCTTCCGCAAAGTAGGCAAATCCGTCGTCGTGGTCCCCCTTGGCACAGGCCTTCACGCAGGCCACATCCACATGATCCGTGCGGCGCGCTCACTGCTTGGCTCCATCGTCATAGTCACCTACGCCGGCGCAAAAGTCCCGGAAGACTTCGCACGCGAGAAAGTCGACGTGGTATTCCACGGCACGCTCGGGGAAGGCGCCCGCGTCCACACCACCCTAAATCACCTGGAAAACCCCGAGGAGATCGCCCAACACGTCGCAGCCGTCCTTGCCGCAGTTAACGCCACCCACGCCACCGACGTTGTGTTGGGGGAGAAGGACTTTGAAACCCTCGTATCCGTCCAGCAGGCGGTCAACGCCTTGCGTATGGAAGTTCGTCTGCACAGCGTGCCTACCGTGCGCACCCGAGACGGCCTGGCCATGTCCCTGCGCAACGAGCACGTCGCCGCACACGAACGCGAACACGCACTAGCGCTGTCTGCAGCACTGACCGCCGGGGCCCATGTGGCGCAAAACGGCGGTCAAGCCGTGGTAGATACCGCCCGCAGCGTCCTCGCAGCGGCAGGAGTCGAACCTGCCTACCTCGAACTGCGCAACCTTGCCTTCGGGCCAGCCCCGAAACAAGGCGATGCGCGCCTGCTGGCCGCCGTCGACTTAGAAAAAGTGCGCCTCGCCGACAACGTCGGGGTGCCCGTCGGCATCGGCTTTGCTAACCTGCCCGCGCACTAGCCACCACGAACGAAAAAGCCGCAACAGACAACCTCGATGGAATCGCAAGCTTCCACACGTAGCTAAAGTCGGCACGCGCGAGGACAGTTCTTTTCAAGCTCCAAGCAGGCCGCGCCGGAGTGTGAAACGGGATGTGAGACTGCTTTTAGCGGCGCGGCATTGTCCGGCTTTTCTCACCCGAAAGCCCCACGCTGGCCCTCACTGTGGAGACGGCAAACCCACGTTGAGCACGAAACGCCAGGGGGATCCGTTAAAATCTGCATGTTGACGCACATGCGCGAACTTTTTGCCCGCAACTGTTAAGGATTTTTCCATGGCTGATAACTCACTCGCCGACATCGTCAGCGCCGCCGGCTACGAGCAGGTAGAGGAAGTTGCACGCACCGAAACCTCCACGCTTTACCGTGCGCAGCCACGCAAAGACAGTTCGGCGGTGGCGGACGTGGAGGTCGAGGAGTTCAACATCCCTTTGTCTCCAGGTGCGGCAGGGGAGGTGGAAAAGGTCGCGGCCGCAATGGGCAAAACCAACCTTCCCGGCGTGTTCAGCCCACGGATCGCACAGGTAACAGATGCCGGCAAGCTCGTAGTGGTGCGTGACGCTCCAGCCGGTATGCCGCTGAAAGAACTGGCGCGGGAGCGTTTTGCCAAGGAAGGGCACTTCAACACTGGCGAGGTTCTCAACCTTT
Organism: Corynebacterium sp. BD556; assembly: GCF_038452275.1. Lineage (NCBI taxonomy): Bacteria > Bacillati > Actinomycetota > Actinomycetes > Mycobacteriales > Corynebacteriaceae > Corynebacterium > Corynebacterium mayonis. Next base: position 1,489,037 of record NZ_CP141643.1, on the reverse strand, counting down.
TGCTCCCAGTCGCTGAGGCAATCGACCACTATGCGGAGATCGGGCAACCGGGATTTGTGTCTCGCTCCATTAACCTGGATCGTCTGCTGGCGCAGCCCGGTTGGGCATCGGCGCCGGTGAAGATGTCCATGGTGGGGCCTACTGCGCAGATAGATAACAGCACCGCCGGCCAAAACAGGGTGACTTTCATTGAGCTAGTCGCTGACCTGACGGGGCTTGCCATCGACCCGGAGATGGTGGCAAGCAGCGGTAACTGCCAGAACTACCTGCGCGTTCTCGCCGGTGAGCCGATTAAGCAGCCCCGCCCGCCGCGCCGTTTGCTCAAAAGTGTGCCCACAACTGGGTTTTCTTCCCCGTGGCCGGCAATCGCAGTTCTGCTTGCGTTGCTGTTGCTGCTTGGCTCCGGGCTGTGGTGGTGGATCAACGAACGTGGACAGGCCTGGGAGGGCGAACACGCGGCCCTGAAGGAAGCGTATCCCGAATTGATTTCCAGCCGTGACGGCGGCAAAGGCTGGCAAGATCTGACCTGCCATACGGTTGAGCCGGAGCAAAACCAGACGGCGAAGATCCGCTGCGCGGGTGAGAGCCTGGGGGTCAGCATTGCCAAGTACGTTTCCGAGCAGGACCGCGACGCTGGCCTTCCGGGCAAGGCGGAAGGTGTGGCTTTGGGTTCCGGGTCCTGCATGATTAATTCCTTTGAGGTTCCGGGGGTGACCCCGCCGGCGTTTGTGATGGCGCCGGAGGACCGCACTGATGTCCGCATCTTGATTAACGGCGCGAACGCTGAAGATGACCGTTTGCAGTTGCCGCTGTGCCCAGGTCAGTAGCATCTCGTCAGGGGCAGGCACTACTCTATGAGGGCGTGACTACCCAGGACCTTTCACAGCAGCAACAGTTCCGCCGCGCGAAGCGCCAGAAGCTTATCGATTCCGGCCGTGAGGCTTACCCGGTTGTGGTCGACCGCACCGAGTCGTTGAGCGAGATCCGCGAGCGTTACGTCGTCCTTGCCGAGGGCGAGACGGCTGACGGGGACGTAGTTTCCCTGCACGCGGGCGAGGAGACTCAAGATGAGGTCGCTGTTGCCGGGCGAATCATGTTCAAGCGTGACACAGGCAAGCTGTGCTTTGCTTCTTTGCAGGAGGGAAACGGCACCCAGTTGCAGGTCATGCTTTCGCTTGCTGAGGTCGGGGAAGAAGCTTTGACTTCCTGGAAGGAAGACGTCGATCTGGGCGACATTGTTTCCGTGCGCGGCCGCGTGATCGCTTCGCGCCGCGGGGAGCTGTCGGTGATGGCGAAGTCTTGGCACATGGCGGCGAAGGCGCTGCGTCCGCTGCCGGTGGCTTTTGCTGACATGAACGAGGAGCAGCGCGTCCGTCACCGCTACACTGACCTGATCATGCGCGAGGCGGCCCGCGACAACGCGATGACCCGAATCAAAGTGATCGCCGCGGTGCGCAAGTATCTGACGGGGCTGGACTTTGTTGAGGTGGAAACCCCGATGTTGCAGACGCTGCACGGTGGTGCTGCGGCGCGGCCTTTCGTGACTCGTTCCAACGCGATGGACATTGATCTTTACCTGCGCATTGCGCCGGAGCTTTTTCTCAAGCGCTGCGTCGTCGGCGGCATTGAGCGTGTTTTTGAGATCAACCGTAATTTCCGCAACGAAGGCGTCGATTCCTCTCACTCGCCGGAGTTCACCATGCTCGAGACATACCAGGCATGGGGAACCTACAAAGACTGCGCGGAGATGACCAAGGGTTTGGTGCAGTTTGCGGCGCAGGAGGTTTTCGGTTCGCACAAGGTCACGCTTGCCGACGGCACCGAGTACGACTTCGGCGGCGAGTGGAAGGTGCTGGAGATGTACCCTTCCCTCAATGAAGCGCTGCAGCGCAAGCATCCGGGCAGCATGGAGGTTACCGTCGATTCTTCCGTGGCGGAGCTTAAGGCCGTCGCGGAGGTAATTGGTTTGAAGGTACCTGAGGGTGAGGGCTGGTTGCACGGCAAGCTTGTTGAGGAAATCTGGGAGCACCTGTGCTCCGATCAGCTCTACGAGCCGACCTTTGTGATTAACTTCCCAGTCGAGACTTCTCCGCTGACCCGCGACCACCGGGAAAAGAAGGGCATGACTGAGAAGTGGGACCTCTACGTTCGCGGCTTCGAGTTGGCCACGGGCTACTCGGAGCTGGTTGACCCGGTAATTCAACGCCAGCGCTTCGAGGATCAAGCCCGTCTGGCGGCCCACGGCGACGATGAAGCGATGGTGCTTGACGAGGACTTCCTCGCCGCCATGGAGCAAGGCATGCCGCCGACCGCCGGCACTGGCATGGGTGTCGACCGCCTGCTGATGGCCCTGACGGGTTTGGGAATCCGCGAAACTGTCCTTTTCCCGCTGGTCAAGCCTGAGGCGAATTAGTCTCCGCAAACAACTCCGTTTGTTGTCATGTGCCTGACACGGTGAGGTGGCGGAGACCGCACGCTTGCGCCCCACCTCGAAACCCCGGCCCTGATTCGACTCGCAAGCTGCTCATGCGATGCTCGCCGCGGTGGAAATCTCCACGCGGGTTATAGCGCCGAACCACGCGGAGGTATGTATCCCATCCCCCTGAGCTTGTCGCCACCACAACATCAACGGATTCTGTTTTGGTGCTGGTCAATCCCGGGTGGGTCATAAACGTGCTGCAAGCGCCAGAAGTGCACCAGATTACGCAGCCACCCATCTTCGCTGCGGTTGGATTGCTTGCCTAGGAAATCCCAGCCGCCAACTCGATGAAAAATGGGGTGCTGCTGTTTGAGGGCGGGCAAGGCGGCGCCGCTGAAGTCTGGGCATGAGGTGGGAGAGGTGCTCCGACTATCGGCTGGTTGCAGTGATTGTGTGGGCGTGGAAAGTGCGGCGCTAAGAGATGTTCGCTACGGGCGAACACCGCCGTTGAACTGGGTAAATGGGGGAAAAATCGAAAGGGTGGCCACATGTGGGGAAGGGTTGTCCGCAGTGGGCGTTATGGTGGATGGCAACTTTTAGCGAATCTCACTTAGCAACAAGAAGGGTGACCACATGTTCGAGCGGTTTACCGACCGGGCCCGCCGCGTTATTGTCCTGGCACAGGAGGAGGCGCGGGCGCTGAACCACAATTACATGGGCACCGAGCACATCCTGCTCGGCCTAATCAAAGAGGGCGAAGGCGTCGCCGCGAAAGCGCTGGAGTCCATGGGGATCAACCTCGAGGATGTGCGCCGCGAGGTCGAAGAAATCATCGGCCAAGGCAGCCAGCCTGTCACCGGCCACATCCCCTTTACCCCGCGTGCCAAGAAAGTCCTTGAGCTTTCCCTGCGGGAAGGTCTGCAAATGGGCCACAAATACATCGGCACCGAGTTTTTATTGCTTGGCCTCATCCGTGAGGGGGAAGGCGTGGCAGCCCAAGTGCTGATCAAGCTGGGCGCTGATCTGCCGCGGGTGCGTCAGCAAGTTATCCAGCTACTTTCCGGCTACGAAGGCGGCGAAGGCCAGAACCCGGAAGCGCCCCAGCAAGGCGGAGGCTTCGCAGGAGCCGGAGCCGGCGGCGCTATGGGTGGCGGCGGTCGCGGAGGCCAGCAAGGCGAGCGTTCCAACTCGCTGGTGCTGGACCAATTCGGCCGCAACCTCACCGCGGCTGCCCGTGAGGGCAAACTCGACCCGGTGGTTGGCCGCGACAAAGAAATCGAGCGCATCATGCAAGTCCTGTCGCGGCGCACCAAGAATAATCCGGTCCTCATTGGTGAGCCAGGTGTGGGCAAAACAGCCGTCGTTGAAGGTCTGGCGCTAGATATCGCCAACGGCAAGGTGCCGGAGACTCTTAAAGATAAGCAGGTGTACTCCCTCGACCTGGGTTCCCTGGTCGCCGGTTCGCGTTACCGTGGTGACTTCGAGGAGCGACTGAAAAAGGTGCTCAAGGAAATTAACCAGCGCGGCGACATCATCTTGTTCATTGATGAGATCCACACCCTGGTCGGCGCTGGAGCAGCCGAAGGAGCCATCGACGCAGCTTCGCTGCTGAAGCCGAAACTGGCTCGCGGTGAGCTTCAGACCATCGGTGCGACAACGCTCGATGAGTACCGCAAACACATCGAAAAGGACGCTGCGTTGGAGCGTCGCTTCCAGCCGGTGCAGGTAGATGAACCCTCCGTCGAGGACACCGTGACCATCCTCAAGGGTCTGCGCGACCGTTACGAGGCACACCACCGCGTGTCTTACACCGATGATGCGTTGGCGGCCGCGGCGAACCTGTCGGACCGCTACATCAATGACCGTTTCTTGCCGGACAAAGCCGTTGACCTGCTCGATGAGGCGGGAGCCCGCATGCGTATCAAGCGCATGACTGCGCCGGAGGGCTTGCGTGAGGTCGACGAGCGCATCGCCGAGGTGCGCAAGGAAAAGGAAGCGGCCATTGACGCCCAAGATTTCGAGAAGGCCGCTGGGCTGCGCGACACCGAACGCAAGCTGGGCGAGGAGCGTTCAGAAAAGGAAAAGAAGTGGCGCGACGGCGACCTCGAAGAAATCGCTGAGGTTGGCGAGGAACAGATCGCGGACGTGTTGGCTAATTGGACCGGCATTCCGGTGTTCAAGCTCACTGAGTCCGAATCTTCGCGCCTGTTGAACATGGAAACTGAGCTGCACAAACGCATCATTGGGCAGGACGAGGCGGTGCGCGCCGTGTCCCGCTCGATCCGACGCACCCGCGCGGGCCTGAAAGACCCGAAGCGCCCATCGGGCTCGTTTATCTTCGCCGGGCCCTCAGGTGTGGGAAAGACGGAGCTGTCTAAGGCGCTAGCGGAGTTCCTTTTCGGCGATGAAGATTCCTTGGTTCAGGTGGACATGGGCGAGTTCCACGACCGTTTCACCGCCTCCCGCCTGTTCGGGGCCCCTCCGGGATACGTCGGTTACGAGGAGGGTGGCCAGTTGACGGAGAAGGTTCGCCGCAAGCCGTTTTCCGTTGTGCTTTTCGACGAAATTGAGAAGGCACACAAGGAGATCTACAACACGCTTTTGCAAGTCCTGGAGGAAGGCCACGTCACTGACGGGCAGGGCCGTGTGGTTGACTTCAAGAACACCGTTTTGATTTTCACCTCGAACCTGGGCACCAGCGACATCTCTAAGGCGGTCGGTTTAGGTTTTACGGGTGATACAGCGGTCGACGCCGACGCCCAATACGACCGGATGAAAAACAAGGTCCACGATGAGCTGAAGAAGCACTTCCGCCCCGAGTTCCTCAACCGTATCGACGAGATCGTGGTCTTTCGCCAGCTCACCCAGGAAGAAATTGTCCAGATGGTTGACCTGCTCGTCGGCCGGGTGGATAAGAACCTGGCGGCCCAAGACATGGGCATTGAACTGAGTGAGAAGGCAAAGAACCTGCTCGCCGTGCGCGGGTTTGACCCGGTGCTCGGTGCGCGCCCGCTGCGTCGCACCATTCAGCGAGAAATCGAGGACGTTTTGTCCGAAAAGATCCTCTTTGGTGAAATCGGCGCTGGTGAGATCATCACCGTCGATGTGGAGAACTGGGATGGTGACGTCGAGGCTGCCCGCAACGCTCGTGGCAAGGCAGCCGAGGGCGCGAAGTTCACCTTCACCCCGCGCCCGAAGCCGCTGCCGCCTGAGACTTTCGACGCCGCTGAAGAAGTCGAAGTCCGGGAGATCGACGAAGATGATTCAGCGCAGCCTGAAACCGTTTCGGTCAAGCCCGATGTTTTGCCCACCACAGATGAAGGCGAGGGGGGCGCAGGCTCACCCGCTGGGGCTGGCCAGCCGATGTAGATAAACAGGGGCGCAAATAAACCGCGCCGCCTCCCGCATCGAAGCGGAAGGCGGCGCGGTTTCGCGCTGTGCAGACGGGAAGCGCCAGCAACTTAGAAAGTGCCGCAGTTCGACGTGACCGGCACATCGTTGAAGCGGTCGTAGATCCACTGCATCGACGGGAAGGACTGGGTGAAGATCCCCACGCCGTGGTTGATCCCGATTTTGATGGTGGGGGTCAGCGGGGGAATGTTTTCGTTGAGCAGGTTTACGTTCATCCCGGCGGCGCAATAGTCGCGCGCCAACTGCACAACCTGCGGGGAGGGAACGAGGTCGTCGTTGCCGCCGGTACTGACCATGATCGGGGCGGAAAATGGGCGGCGGCCCAGCTGCTGGGAATCGAACAGGGCGCTTAGCTCCGGTAAGCGGGTGGCGATTTGCGCGAGCGATTCGCCTGTCGTGGTCAGTGAGCGTGTGTCCGTCAACGCCCAGCGCAGCGCCCCGTCGGGCATGCAGGAGTTGGCTGTGGAGTGGACGAATTCACGGCCGCGTTCGTTGAGCAGCGGTTCCACAGTTGCGCGCAGATGCGGGTAACGCTGAACCCAGCCGTTGAGCGCGTAGCCTAAAACAGCGGTGATGAGGGAGTTGTCTACGCCTTGCATGGTGGCGAAAAGATCCGCTGGGGGAGCACCCGCGAACGTGCCTTTGAGATTTAACTCAGGTGCGTAAGTGGGCTGCAACTCAGCGGCTGCCGCTACGGCCCCGCCGCCTTGGGAGTAGCCGTAGAAGGCGACGGGTTCACCGGCGGGCACGACGGCGCGGGCAGCGTCGAGGACAGCGCGGGCTTCCTCGTCGTGAAGCACGTAGGTGTGTGCTCCGGGAGTGCCTAGGCCGATGTAGTCCACCACGACCACACGCATGCCCAAAAGAGCTGCTGCGGTGTAGTTGGGCAGCTCGTAGTTGAAGCCCAAGGCGGGGGCCAAAACGTCGAGTTGGGCGGTCATCCACGGGCCGCGGGAGGGGGCGCAGACATCACCTGAGCCGCGGGTGCCGGGGGCGAAGACGACTGTGGGGGTGGGGCCTTTTCCGCGCCAGGGTTGCGCGGGCTGGATCACAACCCCGGAGGTAGCTATCGGCTCGCCGTGAACCGTGGTGGAGGTGTAAAGGATTTTCTCCGCGTAGCCGGGAAAGTCCGGGCCGAGGATGTTGAGCAGGTGGGGAGCTGGTTGGGTGCGCAGCTTCGTGCCCGGGGCGCCGAGGGCAGGGACCGGGTCGTCGTAGAAGGGGTCGTAGCTTGCGACAAGGTTGCCAGGAGGTGTGGTGGCGGCGTGGCGGAGGCCGTCGACAAGCTGCTGTGGGGTTGGGCCTGGTTGGGCGAGTGCGGGCACGGCGGGAGCGGCGAGGGCGACTGTGGTCAACAGTGCGGCGAGGAGGTGGCGGACTGACATGCGAAGGATTTTACTGAGGTGGACGAAAATATAAGCCGTTTTTAAGGCATTAAGATGAGGCTGACCGCCATGACCCCCATCCCGGCGATCACCCCATAAATGCCGTGGTGATGGTGCCCGGTCCGAAAAGCGCTGGGCAGAAGCTTGTCAAAGCTGATGAACACCATGATCCCGGCGACCGCCGCATAGGAGTAGCCGAGGGTAGATGGACCCATGAAAGGCAGCAGCAAAAGGAAACCGATGAGCGCGCCGAGCGGCTCCGCCAAACCGGAGAAGGTAGCCCAGCCGGCGGCGCGCCACTTGCGCCCAGTCGCTTCGCGTAGCGGGGCGGCCACCGCAATGCCCTCCGGAATGTTGTGGATCGCGATGGCGACGGCGATCGGGGCGGCGAGTACCGGGTCGGCCAGAGCCGCCATGAACGTGGCGAAGCCTTCCGGGAAATTGTGCGCCGCGATGGCTACCGCGGTAAGCAGCCCCGCCTTAGCTAGGCGCGAGGACTGCTGTGCTTCCAAAGGTTCATGGGGGTTGACGTCCTCCGGCACCAGCCGGTCAATGACTGCGATGAGCGCCACCCCCACGAAAAAAGCAGCCACCCCGGGCGCTTCGCCGACTTCCGCGATACCTTTCGGGAGGATTTCTACCAATGAAATGTAGACCATCACGCCGCTGGAAAAACCCAGTGAGGAGGCGAGGAAGCGGTGCGAGGGGGAAGATTTCAGGGCGACGATGAGTCCGCCGATGCCCGTCGATAAGCCAGCGAGCATTGTCATGGCGAAAGCCAGCGCAACCGTTTCCCAGCCGTATCCCGCCACCATGTGCATAAGCACACCTTAATACGGACGTTGCGCAGTAGAATTAATCCCCATGGGTATCTTGTATCGCCAAAAGAAGAAGCTGGGCAAAGGTTCTTGGCTCAACATTTCCAAATCCGGCGCGTCCGTGTCCACCAAGGTGGGGCCGGTGACTTTCAACTCCCGCGGCGGCATGTGGGTCAACCTGCCGGGCGGTTTGCACTACCGCGGCAAGTGGAAGTAGCCCTTGTCGTCTTGCTCGGCGAGGCGGTCTTGAAGTAGCGAGTACAGCGCGCGTGAGAGCTGGACCTGATCGGCCCACAGCAGGTCAATGTCGCTGCGGGGCACCGGTTTGGGCGCCTCACGCAGACACTTCATAATTTTGCCGCGCACTTGTCGGTCGGTGCCTTCGAACTTCTGGACCTTCTTTCGCTTCAATTCCGCGGCGCTGGGCTCAGGTTTGCCGGCACTGACCCACGCGCAGGTTTTTTCCAGCGGGCACTGTGGGCACTTAGGTTTCGTCGCCGTGCACACCACAGCTCCCAACTCCATCAAACCTGCGGAGAATACAGGCCCATTGTGGCGCGGCAACAACGCTGCGACATTGGTGCGTTCTGCGGCCCGCGGGTGCGCGAGGAATTTCCCTTCCACGGCTCGGGCGTAGACGCGGCGCACGTTGGTGTCCACCACTGGCACGTTTGTGCCGAAGGCGAAGCACGCGACGGCGCGTGCGGTGTAGTCGCCGATGCCGGGCAGCGCGAGCAGCTTGTCGACGTCTCCGGGCACTTCTCCGCCATGCTTATCGACGATCACCTGCGCGCACTGCAGCAACCGCAGCGCTCGCCGTGGGTAACCAAGCGTGCCCCATGCCCGCAGCACCTCATCGGTGCTGGCCTGCGCGAAATCTTGTGGCGTGGGCCAACGCCTAATCCACTTTTCCCACACGGGTGCTACGCGCCCAACTGGGGTTTGGTGGCTCATAACTTCAGACAGCAGCACACCCCATGGTGTGGTGCCCGGGCGGCGCCACGGCAGGTCGCGGGCGTTGTCTTTGAAAAACCTGATGATGTCGTCTTGTGTGATCACAATAGGTGCCACAATAGTGACCATGATTGATGCTTCGACACCCAGTGGTGTGTGGGAACAACTGCTTGCGGGCAACGCCCGCTTCGCCCATGATTCCCTTGATCATCCCCGCATCGACCGCAACCGTCGTGAGGAGCTGCGCGGCGGGCAGGCCCCCGTGGCGGCCATTTTGTCTTGTTCTGATTCGCGGGTGCCCGTCGAGTTGCTTTTCGACGCCGGCCTGGGCGACATCTTCGTCATCCGCACCGCCGGTGGTTGCGTTGACGCCGCAGTCTCCGGATCGCTGGACTTCGCCGTCGAAGCCTTGGGGGTCAAACTGGTAATCGTGCTCAGCCACGAAGGCTGCGGCGCTATCGGCGCGGCCATCAAAGCCGTCGAAGAAGCGGAAATTCCCGTCGGGCTGCAAAGGGTTTTCGTGGAAAAAATTGCCCCCAGCGTCATCGCTGCCCACGCCGTTGGCCACGTGTCACGCGACGAGGTGGAAAAGGACCATGCGGGGATCACCGCCGAGCACCTCGTCGACCGCATCCCCGCCATCCAGGACAGGGTGAAAAGCGGCACGCTTGGCGTGGTTGCCGCACGATACAGGCTCGCAGACGGCCGCGTCGAGACTGTCGCGGAGCATTTCGCCCGCTAAGGTTGATGCCGTGAGCTACCACCGACCAGACCCCCACCGCGACCCGAGGCCGCTGCCGCCCGAGATCTACATGCGTCGCCGTGTGGCAGCGCTTGCTGTTGTGCTTGTGGTCGTGGCGCTTGTGGTGTGGGGACTTACGGCTGCTGCCCGCTCCGGCACCTCCGACGCGAGCGACACCTCGGCCCCGGCTTCACCGACGGAGCAGTACACCACCGAGCCCACCGTGTCTTTGGCGGAGCAACCGTCCAACGCCACGAGCACGAAGCCTGACGCCAGCGACACAGCAGGCGAGCCCACCACCCAGGCGCAAGCCCCCGCCGAAGGCAAAGACACTTGCAGCTTGGAGGACCTGATTATCACGGCACGCACCAGCGAGCCTAGTTTCGGCCCGGGCCAGCAGCCGACGTTTTACATGCACGTGGAAAACCCCACCCAGGCCGATTGTGTGATTGACCTAGCTGCCCAACAGTTGCGCTTCGAGGTCTACGATATGGCCTCCAACCAGCGCGTTTGGTCGGACACCGATTGTCATCCGGCCGTTGTCACCGGCGAGGAGACTTTCGCGCCGGGCAAGGCCCGCGACTTCGCCGCTGTCTGGTCACGCAAAGACTCCCAGCCAGGGGCGTGCTCCAACCGCCAAGACGTCCCGGCAGGCTCCTACTTCCTGCATGCGGTGATCGGCGAGCACGCCTCCGACCCGGCCGATTTCAACCTGCGTACCTAAAGCCCAAGGAGTTGTTTCAGGCAAAGCGGCGCAGGCCATCGTAGATGTGGCGCGCCCACAGCGGCGAAACACCTTCTGCGGCCCGGATATCGTCGAGTTCCGCGCTGAGCAGGGCCGGCAGTTCACCGAAGGCGGCGACTAAATGATCCATGAGGAATTTCTGAACCCGCGGGATGCGTGACAGGGCGCGGTAGCCCCGCGGGGTCACGTTTTGCATCAGGCTTTCTTCCGTGGCCGGCAACCCCAGCGCCTGCGCGAGCGAGGATGAGTTGAGAAGCTGCGCGTCTTCTAGCTGCTCCAATTTCTCCATGACGGCCCCGACCTGATCAGCCGTTGGGATGGACGCGGCCGGAATGTAGTCACTAATTAGCATGAGGGAGTCGTTGTTGCCCGCCCGCAGCTCTGATAACTGCAAAGTTAGTTGGCGGGCATCGGTGCCCAGCTCGGTGAGAGTTTCATCCATGTCGTCTGCGGCGCGTTCCAGCATGATCATCCTCTGCAACACCCCCACAACGTCGCTGATGGTGGCGTAATTGTTGCGCTCAGCGACTAATAGGCGCTTGTTGGCCACATCAAGGCGGCTGCGGTAGCGCTCCACCGTGGACAGAGCTTGGTTGGCCCGCTGCATTACAACGGCCGGCTCCTCTAACAGGCGGCGCTTACCGTTGGCGTATAACGTCAGGGTGTTCATGGAAGCCGACACTGCGATCACCGGGACACCGGTTTGCAGCGCCGTGCGTTCGGCGGCGCGGTGGCGGGTGCCGGACTCGGAGGTGGGGTAGGACGGCGCCGGCACAAGTTGGACATTGGCGCGGCGAATGTGAGTTCCCCCCTCGGTAAGTACCACCGCCCCGTCCATTTTGGACAGCTCCCGCAAAAGGGTGGGCTGGAAAGGAATGTCAAAGACGATTCCGCCATCGCACAGCTCAGTGACGGCGGGGCCGTCGCCGATGACAATGAGCCCGCCTGTGTGGCCGCGCTGGATGCGCTCCAACCCATCACGAAGCGGGGTGCCCGGGGCCAGCAGCTCAAGAATGTCGCGCATGGGGATTTGTGCGGCGGAGGAATCGACGTCCGTCATGGTCAATTATTCTAATCGGCTCAGGCGTCGGCGTTCGCGGCATGGATCGCCTCACGCAAGGTAGAGACAAGGCAGACTTCCATGCCCTTGACGCTGATGCGCTCCCCGGCGGGAACGATCGCACGGGTGTAGCCCAGGCGGGCAGCTTCGTGCAGACGGCGCGGAAGGTGAGGCACGCGGCGCAGCTCGCCTGCTAACCCCACCTCGCCCACCACGACGGTTTTCGCCGGCAAGGGACGCTCATGCAGGCTTGACCAGGTGGCGGACCTGACCCCTTGGTGGTGGACACGCTGAAACCAGCATTTCGCTGGGGAAGTGAGGTACCTTTCCACCATGCCACGCAAGACCTACACCGAGCAGTTCAAGCGTGACGCAGTGACGTTGTACGAGTCGACCCCTGGAGCCACGATCAACGCGATCGCCTCCGATCTCGGGGTCAACCGCAACTCCCTGCGCACCTGGCTCGACGCCTTCGGCACCGGCACCAAAACCAACGCCAACGGTGAAAAAGTCGCCAGCCCGATCGCCGCAGCCAACAGCGAACGTACTCCTGCTCAAGGACTCTCCGATGCCGAACGCATCCGCATGCTGGAACGCGAAAACGCCACGCTACGGGAAGAACGAGAGATCCTGCGCAAGGCGGCCAAATATTTCGCGGAAGAGACGAACTGGTGAACCGCTTTCAGTTCGTTGATGACCACCGAGACTTCTACGAGGTCAAGCGGTTATGTGAGGTCCTGAAGATCAACCGGTCCTCCTACTACAAGTGGAAATCTGCTGCTCCTGCCCGCCGGCGACGCCTCGTCGCTGACGCGGCGCTGGGAGCGAGGATCAAGGCCGTGTTCACAGCTGAGAACGGCTGTTACGGGGCGAAACGCATCACAGCGGCCATCAACTCGGATCCGACCAGCGATGATCGCCTCAATCACAAGCGCACCGCCAGGCTGATGCGCCAGATGGAATTGTTCGGCTACACCAAGAAACGCCGCGTAAAGACCACGGTGTCTGCGAAACGCGCTCCGACGTTTCCGGATCTGCTCGCACGCCGTTTCACCGCGGAGAAACCAAACACGGTCTACGTCGGCGATATCACCTACCTCCCGATTGCAGATGGGTCGAATATGTACCTGGCGACGGTCATCGACTGCTACTCGCGGCAGTTGACCGGTTTCGCGATCGCCGTCCACATGCGTACGGAGTTAGTTGAAGAGGCTTTGATGATGGCTTACGGGATCCGTGGCGGGCTTGACGGAGCGATTTTCCACTCCGATCATGGCAGTGTATACACCTCTGATCGGTACCGAAGACTATGTGAACGTCTCGGTGTTACCCAATCGATGGGAGCAATTGGTACCAGCGCGGATAATTCTCTGGCGGAGTCGTTCAACGCCACGTTGAAACGGGAAGTCCTTCAAGATGCACCTGTTTTCGCCAGTCAGCTGGTGTGTCGCCGGGACGTGTTCCAATGGTGCAGTCGCTACAACACCAAACGCCTGCACTCGAGGTGCGGCTATCGTTCGCCGAACGCCTTTGAATCTTCCGAAACAGCTATACTCAAAACCGCATCTGATTAAAACTCCGTGTCCACTTTCCGGGGTTCAGACCCGGCCAAGGCAACGGCAAGGTCAGTGGCGGTTTCTGTGATGCGCACACCTCCGACGGTGGCCACGTAGGCGTCTTTGTCGTTTGTGCGCTGCCCGCAGCGCGCCTGCAACACCGCCAACACCATGGGCACCCGGTTGAAATCCAGGCCGGTGACCACTCTGCGGGGGCTTTTGTTGACCGGGTCGACGGTCAGTGCCTGGACCTCGGCAAGCATTGGTCGCACACCATCCATGGCGACCGTCACCGCCGAACCATCCGGTGTTTGTCCCCGGTGGGACAGAAAAAGCCCGGAAGGGTCGGGAACTTCCCGGATGCCCCCGGCGGTTTGCTCGAAGCAGCCGACCTCATCGGTTGTGCCGAAACGGTTTTTTATCCCGCGCAGCATGCGCAGGCTCGACTGGCGGTCTCCTTCAAAGTTCAGCACCACATCAACGAGGTGTTCAAGCACACGTGGACCTGCCACATTGCCATCTTTGGTCACGTGCCCCACCAGAAGGATCGGCAGGTTAGTGGTCTTAGCCAAAGTGGTCAACGCAGCGGTAACCGCCCGTGACTGCGCTACACCGCCGGCTACACCTTCCACCCCGGGCGCGTGCATGGTCTGCACCGAATCCACAACCAGCAGCGAGGGTTTGAGTTTCTCGGCGTGCCCGAAGATGACGTCCAAGTTGGACTCCGCCGCCAAATACAGCGAATCTGCAAGCGCGGCGGTGCGCTCGGCACGGGCGCGCACCTGCCCGGCTGATTCCTCAGCGGTGACGTACAAAGCGGTGCGTCCTTCGTGTTTGGCCCAGCGCGAGGCGACCTCCAGAAGCAAGGTAGATTTTCCCACGCCTGGCTCTCCCGCCATGAGAACAACTGAGCCGGGCACCACACCGGAGCCCAGCACACGGTCTAGCTCCCCAATGCCCGACTTTATCGCGGCCGCTGCTGTCGCGTTGACGGCAGTAATCGGGGTAGCGGGCTGGCTCGGGATCAGCGCCTGGAGCGAAGTCGTGGCTCCAGCGGCGTTCCCAGTGGCCGCCACCAGTGGAGACTGCTCGTGCAAGGTACCCCAGGAACCGCAATCGGGGCAGCGGCCAAGCCACTTCGGGGAGGAGTAACCGCACTCGGAGCAGGTGTGCGAACTGCGCTGTTTCTTTGCCATGGCAACACCATAAAACACCACCCGGACATGTGCCCTGAGCAGCAAAAACCGCCGCATCAACGCAAAGAAATGATGCGGCGGCGGAAGAAAAAGCGGGAACTACTTGTGGGCTTCGCCGCGCTCGCTTTGGCCCGACTGGACGGTCGGGGCGGAGATGGTAGCGGTGACGTCGACAGTAGCCACATCGAACTTGAACTGGACCGGGACGTTGCCGGCGTAGGCAAAGTTCTTGTTCGGCAGGGAGGTGGTGACGTATTCGATGCAGTTACTGTCGGACTTCGGCATAGCCTCAAGCGCCTCGGCGGAATCCGCGACGAGGGAGCACTCGGAAGCGATCGTCGTAGAGCCATTCAACTGCACTGGGGTGCCATCGACGGTGACGGACTGCAGAATATGCGGCTCACGCTTGGTGTTTTGGTTGATGGCGGTGAACTTCAGGGCTGACTGGCCCTCCGAGTCGAGGACGACGGTGACATCATGCACCGCAACTTCCTCGTTGTCGCTGATGGCGCTGGCGCCGTCGACAGCCGCGACCTGCTCAGAGGTCTGAGTGATGTGGCCTGCGGAGCAACCGGCGAGTAGTAGAGCGGACGCAGCGATGGCGGAGACGGCGGCGGCCGGCTTCAGGGACTTCACGTGAGTGTCCTCCATACTTTTAGTTCACGTAATTATCTCCGTTTACCTTAACCCCTTGCGCCCCCGATTTCCCACTTTCGGCTAAGAGGTAGGGCCGGGGTCACATTTAGTGAAGGTAAATCGGGGGTAGGGGAGGCTTGAACAGCCCGCGGAAGGATATCCTGCACCGGCTTGAACCAGTGCGTGGTGCTAAAGTTGGGAGGCTGTAAACGCGTTTGTGTGCGCTTCGGTGGGGGCAGATTCCACCGGGGCGAGTCCGGGCAAGGAGAGTTAATGAAATTTAATGTCGGAGAAGTTGTCGTCTACCCGCACCACGGAGCGGCCCGCATCGCCGACATCGAGCAGCGCGAAATCGGTGGGCAGACACTCGATTTCCTCGTGCTGCAGATTCTCCACTCTGACCTGGAAGTTCGCGTCCCGGTGAAAAACACCGAGCTGGTCGGCGTGCGTGACGTAGTCAACGAGGACGGCCTGCAAAAGGTGTTCTCGGTGCTGAGGGAGACAGATGTGGAGGAAGCGGGCAACTGGTCGCGGCGCTACAAAGCGAACCAGGAACGCTTGGCCTCCGGCGACATCAACAAGGTCGCCGAGGTTGTGCGCGATCTGTGGCGCCGTGACCAGGGCAAGGGCCTATCCGCTGGCGAAAAGCGCATGCTGGGCAAGGCCCGACAGGTCCTCGTCGGTGAGCTGGCGCTGGCCGAACCGGTGGATGAGAAGAAGGCCGACAAAATGGAAGCTGAGATTGCCAAAATCATCGACGATCAGGTCAAAGCTGGCATTTCGCTAGATGCTGAGCTCAGCGCCGTGGCAGATGACGACGATGTTGACCTTGACGACTTAAGTTTCGACGACCGCGACGACACCGACCCCGACGACGAGAGATAGGACGGCCATGGCACGCCGCGTCTTCGGCGTCGTCGCGGCCGCCGGACAGGGAACGCGCCTCGGAGCGCAGCTGCCCAAAGCTTTCGTTGACTTAGCAGGCGAAAGCCTGCTTCAACGCAGTGTGGGTTGCCTGCTTGGATCCGGTTGCGTCGACCATGTCGTCGTCGTTGTTTCCGCGGAGATGGAGCACTTGGCTCGCGGGCAGCTCGCGGGAGCGCAAAACGTCAGCTTCGTTCACGGCGGAAAGGAGCGCGCCGAGTCCATCTTCAACGGGCTGCGCAGCTTGCCGGACGAAGATGCCGTGGTGTTAATTCATGACGCTGCGCGTTGCCTGACCCCACAGGCTGTGATCCGCCGGGTGGCTGAGGCCGCCGCGAGCGCCCCGGCTGTCATCCCGGTTGTTGCGGTGGCCGACACCATCAAAAAAGTCGATGGTGATGTCGTGGTGGACACACCAGCGCGAGCGAGCCTGCGGGCGGTGCAAACTCCCCAAGGTTTCGACCTAGCGGCGTTGTTGAAGGCCAACGAGGCGTATTTCGCCGCTGAGCGTGGCGGCAGTTTCGTGCCCACCGATGACGCGAGTTTGATGGAGTGGTTCGGGGTGCCCGTCGTCACCGTCGAGGGCGACCCGTTGGCTTTCAAAATCACCACCCCGCTGGACATGCGGCTGGCGCGTACCTTGCTGCAAGTACCGTAGGGGACATGACTAATCTTCGCGTTGGCAACGCTTTCGACGCCCACCAGATCGAGCCGGGGAAACCATGTTGGATCGCTGGCATTTTGCACGAGGGTGCCGACGGCTGCGAGGGGCACTCCGACGGGGATGTTGTCAGCCACGCCGTGGTCGACGCGGTACTTTCCGCTGCGGGTTTGGGCGATCTGGGTTCCTTCGTGGGCGTCGGCCGCCCCGAGTACGAGGGGGTAACTGGTGTGCGTTTGCTGAAAGAACTCAAAGAGTTGCTGCGCTCTCAAGGGATCACCGTGGTCAACGCTTCCGCCCAGTTAATCGCCCAGACGCCGAAGATGGGCCCGGTGCGTCAGCACGCTGAGCGGGTGCTCTCCGAAGCGCTTGGGGCGCCGGTGTCTGTTTCGGCGACGACAACAGACCACATGGGTTTTACCGGTTCCGGGCAGGGCCGGGCGGCGATCGCCACCGCCCTGGTTGAACTAAGCTCAGGCAGGTGAATACCGGCATGGTTGACTTTCCGCAAAAGATCTACGACACGGCGACGCGCAGCCTGCGCGACTTCGAGCCGATCAGGCCTGGACACGTCTCGATGTACGTGTGCGGGGCGACGCCGCAGTCCTCCCCCCACATTGGGCATTTACGTTCCGGGGTCGCCTTCGACATTGTGCGCCGTTGGTTTCTCGCCCAGGGCTACGATGTTGCTTTTGTCCGTAATGTCACCGACATCGACGACAAGATCTTGGACAAGGCGAAGGCCAACAACCGCCCCTGGTGGGAGTGGGTTTCCACCTACGAGCGTGAGTTCACCCGCGCCTATGACACGCTGGGTGTGCTGCCGCCTTCGGTGGAGCCTCGGGCGACGGGACATATCACCCAAATGGTTGACTACATGCAGCGATTGATCGCTCGCAATTTCGCCTATGAGGCGCAAGGGTCCGTGTATTTCGATGTGGAAGCGTGGGTGCGCGCCGCCGGCTCCGACTACGGCTCGATCTCCGGCAACAAAGTCGAGGAGATGGAGCAAGGCGAGGGTGAGACTCACGGCAAACGCGGCAGCCACGACTTCGCCTTGTGGAAGGCCGCGAAGCCAGGTGAGCCGAGCTGGCCCACGCCGTGGGGGATGGGCCGCCCGGGTTGGCATCTGGAGTGCTCCGCTATGGCTACGTGGTACTTAGGTGGGAGGTTCGACATCCACGGTGGCGGGCTCGACTTGCAGTTCCCACACCACGAAAACGAGCAGGCGCAGTCGCACGCCGCGGGCGATGGTTTCGCTAATTTTTGGATGCACAACCACTGGGTCACCATGGCCGGCGAGAAAATGTCGAAGTCTTTAGGCAACGTGCTTGCCATCGACAACATGCTTGAGGTGGTTCGCCCGGTGGAGCTGCGCTACTACCTCGGCTCGGCGCACTACCGCAGTGTGCTTGAGTATTCGCCGGAAGCCCTGCAGGAAGCGGCGGCGGGTTACCGCCGCATCGAGGATTTCGTCGTGCGCGCCGGGGCACCAGAGCCCACCTCGTGGACGCAGGATTTCGCGGCGGCGCTTGCCGACGACTTCGCCGTGCCGCGCGCCCTCGCAGAAATTCACCGCACAGTACGGGAAGGAAACAAAGCCCTCACCGGCGGGGAGGACGAACGAGCCCGGGATATCGCCGCGCAGGTCCGGGCCATGGCCGGTGTGCTCGGGGTAGACCCAGGCAAGTGGGGCAGCCAGGCGTCGACAAGCGATGCCGCCGACACCGCCCTCGACGTGCTGGTGCGTGCAGAGCTTCAACGACGCACCGCAGCGCGTGCCGCGAAGGATTGGGCAACCGCAGACGAGGTGCGCGACCGTCTCACCGCCGCCGGCATCGACGTGACCGACACCCCGAACGGCCCACAGTGGGCACTGAAAAACCACAACTAGGAAGTAAACAATGGCGAAACCGTATCAGCGCCCCGACAAGATCAAGACCAACAAGAAAGGCGCCACAAAAGGCTCCGGTGGACAACGCCGCCGCGGCCTCAAAGGCAAAGGGGCGACCCCGAAAGCCGAAGACCGCGTCTACCACTCCGCCCACAAACGCAAACTGGAGCGGGAAAGGCGCGCATCCGGGCGCCACGAACGCGAAACCCCCGACCTCGTTGTCGGCCGCAACCCTGTAGTGGAGTGCCTCCACGCCAAAGTCCCCGCCGAAGCCCTTTTCGTCGCCCAAGGAACCGGCCACGACGACCGCCTCAGCGAGGCAGTCACCCTGGCCAACTCCAAGGCCATCCCCGTCCACGAGGTGCCACGGCGCGACCTAGACGCCATGACCGGCAACGGCATGCACCAAGGCATCGGTTTGAAAATCCAGCCCTACAAATACGCGGATGTCTTTGACTTAATTTCGGGCGTCGCCGACCGCGGCGAGACCGGCATGTTCGTCGTGCTGGACAACATCACCGACCCGCGCAACCTCGGCGCGGTCATCCGCTCCACCGCTGCCTTTGGTGGACACGGAGTGATCATCCCCGAGCGTCGCTCCGCACAGGTCACCGGCGTCGCCTGGCGCACCTCCGCGGGCACTGCCGCGCGCCTGCCTGTGGCCAAGGCAACCAACATCACCCGCATGATTAAGCAGTTCAAGGACAACGGTTACATGGTTGTCGGACTCGACGCCGGCGGCGAGCACACCCTGGACAGCTTCCACGCAGCCACCGACCCAGTGGTCATCGTGGTCGGATCAGAAGGCAAGGGCATTTCGCGCCTCGTGCGGGAGAACTGCGATGTGATCATGTCCATCCCCACCGCAGACTGGGTGGAATCGCTCAACGCCTCCGTCGCAGCAGGTGTCGTGCTCAGCGAGTTCGCCCGCCAGCGCCGCGTGGCTAAATAGGCAGCTACAAGTCGAAAAAATCCGCCACGAGCTGGGCACCAACAACTTTGTTGGTGCCCGGACCGATGCGCGGATGAAGCTTCTGCGGGGAAGGCACCAGGTGGCCTACACCGCGCAAAGACACCAGCTTCACATCAGCTTCACCGCCGGTCCACCTGTCCACAGCCACCACCTCGCCGTCCGGCCCGCGACGGTGTTCGGTGCAGCCGTTGAGGGCAGCGAAAAACTCAGCCGAAGCGCGCGCCGAACGTACCTCGCCACGGTGAGCCACACTGCCGCCCGCGATCCCACCGGCAAAAGGCACGATGGGATCCGCGGTGCCGTGCACTGTCAACACCGGCACGGGCAAATAGTCTGAGGTATCGCTCAAACAGTTGCCAGCAGTGGGCATGGGGGCACCGAAAAGGGCGGCGCCGTGGAAGGTGCCGGGGGCGTCGAAAAGCATCCGCATGAGCATCTGGCCGCCGTTTGAAAAACCGCAACCAATCACGCGCCGGGGCGAATAGGACTCGATGAGCGCGCCGATAAAACCGACGTCGTCGACCTGCAACAGACGCGCTGACTCAGCGAAGTCGCGGCGCAAATCGTTGAAATGGTGCCCCACCCCGTCGGGGTAGAGCACTGTGCAGCCGCGCCGCGCCAGCTCGTCAAACGTGCCGCCGGTGAAGGCACGCGCAACGTTGGATGACTGCCGGGAACCATGCAGAAAAACAACCAGGGTGTCGGACTTGCCACCGGCGACTTCGAGCCAGGTGCGCTCCCGCTTGTCCCACATCATTAAGCGGCGTTGCACATTCATAACCCAACCCTAAACAGCCGGAGAAATCCGCCTCGCGCGTAGCCCCCCAATGCCGCGGCAGATCACAAAAATGGCAAAAGAGATGAAAGAAACCACAACGCTGATCGGCAGACCCGGCGCCAGGGACAGCAACACACCGCCAACCGCGGCGAGTTCGGCGAAAAGAACCGACCAGAAAACAACGGCGATCGGGTTGGCGGAAATCGACACCGCGCTCGCGCCGGGGGCGATAAGAAGCGCCATGACCAACAACACACCCACAATTTGCACTGTCTGCGATGCGGTCAGACCCAAAAGCAACGCGAATACGACCGCCATGGTTTTAACAGGAACCCCGGAGGCGGCGGCCATCTCCGGGTCTGCAGAAGCAAACAGCAGGGGGCGCCACAGCACCGCCACCGAGACGACCACGAGCGCCGCCACTGCGGCGAGGGTGCGCACACCTGCGTCGGACACGCCGACGATCTGGCCGGTCAGCAGCGCCATCGCCTTGGTCGAGTTGCCGGGATACAGGTAGAGAAAAAGTACGGACAGGCCCATGCCGAAGCTCATCACCACGCCAATAGCGGCGTCGTCACCGCCGCGGCGACCCAAAAAGACCAACAATAAGGCCGCGGCGATCGAACCCGCGATCGCTCCCATACTCAAATTGAACCCGAAGAAAAGGGCTGCGGCCGCTCCCATCAGGGCGAGCTCGGAGGTGGCGTGGACCCCGAAAGACATGTGGCGCAGCACCACCAGCGGCGCCATGACGCCGGAGACTCCGCCGAGCAGGGCCGCCGCGACCAAAGAGGAGGCGACAAAGTCGTAGCCCAAAAGGTGGCGGGTTTGCTCTACTGCATCCATAAGGGAGCTAAGCATCTAGACAATCACCGTCTTCCCGCGCACCTGCATGACATCCACAGGGCAGCCATAGAGCTCGCTTAACACCTCGGAGCGCAGCACCTCATCTGCAGGGCCGAGGACATGTCCACGGGGACCTATGTAAAGAATGCGGTCTACAAGCTCCAAAACGGGATCTATGGAGTGTGTGACCATGAGTACGGCGGCGTCGAGGGAGTGGAACCTTTCGGCGGTTTCGCGTTGGCGGGAAACGTCGAGGGAGAGGAAAGGTTCGTCGGCAAGCAAAAGGTCGGGTTGGTTCGCCATCGCCTGCGCTTGGCGCACAAGCTGCTGCTGGCCTCCCGAAAGAGTTCCCACCCGCTGTTTCGCGAGGTGGCCTGCGTTGACGAAGTCAAGCACCTCATTGACGTCGCTGCGCCGCGCCGTGCTCCGCCCGAACAGACCAGCGCCGACAACGCCGTGGTTAAGCGCCAGGGAAACGAGGTCGCATGCCCGGAGGGGAAGATCAGGCGGAAACGTCCGCTGCTGCGGGATGTAGCCAATGCGCCCGGCGACCTCCACGCTGCCGGAGGTGAGTTTGCGGGTGCCAGTCAATACGTTGAGCAAGGTGGATTTTCCGGAGCCGTTGGGCCCCAAAATAGCCACCATTTCCCCACGTTTGAGTTCTAGGTTGAGGTTTTCCCAAAGCGGGGAGACGGTGGCGTTGCGAAGCCGTGCTATCACGCGGCGGCCTTGGCGATGTTGTCGACCACCTTTTCGAAGTAGTTGAAGAAGTTCTCGCCGTTTGGAGGGGTTTCGTGGACCTCGACAACGGGCACGTCGGCTTCCTCGGCGGCGTCGACGATGCGCTGCGCCGAGCCGTTGGGGCTTTGCGGGTTGGAGATCACCACGTCGATGTCGCCGGCCTTGATCGCGTCAATGAACTCAGCTACTGCCGCGCTCGACGGTTCAGTGTGGTTTAAGGCAGCCGAGCGGTAGGACTGCGGTGTGACCAGCTTGAGGGTGGATTCTTCCAGTAATGCGTCGGCGATCGGGTGGACCTGGGCGATTCGGGCGGCGGGAAGCGCGTCGATCTTCTGCTTGATTGTCATGAGGCGCGCGTCGAGACTGTCGGTGTTCTTTCCGGTTTTCTCGGCGATCTTCGCGCCCATCTTGGCGACGTTTACGGTCGAGTACCAGGTGTGCTCGTTCTCGCCGTGATCACGGTCGTCATCGTTATCGTCATCGCCCTCGTCACGTTTAGCGTCGTCGTGGTCGTGGTCACCGGCGTCGTCGTGGTCACCGTCGTGGGTGTCATCACCCTCGGCACGGTTAGCGTCGTCGTGGTCGTGGTCACCGTCGTCGTCGTGGTCGTGGTCACCGTCGTTGTCGTGGTCGTGGTCACCGTCGTCGTCGTGGTCGTGGTCACCGGCGTTGTCGTGGTCGTGGTCACCGGCGTCGTCGTGGGCGTGGACTCCGGTCAGCGGGAGAGAGGAGATGATCTTGCTCGGATCGACGTCCTGGTAAAGGGCGGCGTCGTAGCCACCGCCGTTGGCGATGAGCAGGCTGGCGGAGGCGATTTTGGCGCGGTCCGTTGCGGTGGGCTCATAGTCATGTGGGTCTGTGGAGGAGTTGGCGATCACGGCCTCAACCTCCGTGCCGAGTACTTCGCTGGCGACATCCGCCCACACCTTCGTGGTGGCCACGACGCTAGCTTCGGTCGTTTCCTCGCTCGCTGCGGGTGCGGGATTTTCACCGGCGGGTGAACATGCCGAGATGGCAATGGCAGTGACCGTTGCGGTGAGCGCGCCCGCTAATGCGCGCAGTGGATTGTTCTTGGGCATAGTTTCGATTAGAACACTGCCGGGAATAATTTTCAATTAGAACGCATCGGCTCCTCCCGCAGCATTGTTTATACGATGGGACGCATGCCGCATCGTCGTGCCCGCAGTGCCCCCCGCGCCACCCTCGCCTCGTTGGCGAAGGAACTCGGTGTTTCCCGCACGACGGTGTCTAACGCCTACAACCGCCCCGACCAGCTTTCGCCGGAGTTGCGCGCACGTATTCTCGAAACTGCCCGCAGTGTCGGCTACGCGGGCCCTAACCCGACAGCGCGTTCTTTGCGCACCCAGCGCGCTGGCTCCGTCGGCGTTATCTTGACTGAGAGGCTCTCCTACGCTTTCGAGGACCAGGCTTCCGTCGATTTTTTGGCCGGCCTGGCGGTGGACAATGATTTCTTTCTCACCCTCATACCTTTGGGGCCGGAGGCGCAGAGTTACCGCCACCCCGATGTTGTCTCCAGCGCGATCGTCGACGGCTTCGTCGTCTATTCTGTGCCCGCCGGGGACCCGCACCTGCAATCGGCGCGCCACAGTGGTCTGCCCGTGGTGGTTTGTGACCAGCCCGCCAATTTGCATGGCGTGTCTTACGTGGGCATTGATGATTTCGGCGCTATTCAGCCGGCGGCTCGCGCGCTTGTCGACGCCGGCCACACCCAAATCGGCATCCTCACCAAACGCCTGTTTTCCGCTCCGCGCGACGGCCATGTTTTTGCCTGGGAGGTTCCGGGATCTGACATGCACGTTCAGCGCGACCGGGTGCGTGGCGCCCTTGAGGTTTTCCGCGATGCCGGTTTAGGCGATATTCCGATAGTCAATCGGCATTTCAACGACCTCGCTTCGGCTGCCGACGGAGCCCGGGAGCTAATTGGTTCCCATCCGGAACTATCCGCCGTGCTGTGTACCACGGATTCGATGGCGTTGGGTGTTTACGAGGCTTTTCGCGAGCGCATTCCCCATGATTTGTCAGTGACCGGCTTCGACGGTATTGCCCCGGCGCGTTCGTTGGGTTTGACTACCGTGCAGCAGTACAACCACGGCAAGGGGGAGCAGGTGGGCAAACTTTTGCACTCGCAAATCACCGACGAAGCGGAGGCGACGGAGCAGATCATCTTGCCGACCCGTTTCATGCCCGGTAGCTCTATTGCGCCTCCCGGCGGGCGCGGGCCAACCTAGTCAGAAACAGCGCCATTTCTGGCACCCCAGCCAGGCGGTTGGGGGCCACCGACTCTTTCGGGCCTACCTTGATGCCCACATCGTGAGGACCCAGTCGCGCGAGGGCAGTTTCGTCGGTGGTGTCATCCCCGGCAAAGAGTGTGGTTGAAAAACCAGTTTTGTACTCCGCGAGCCAGTCTCCTTTGGTCACGTCCAAGGCGGAGAACTCGACGACGTTGTGGCCCTGTGTCACCGGCCGACCATGGCTGTTAATCTCCGTTGCGCGTTGGAGTAGTGCGCGTGCGGCGGCAGGATCTTTCGCGGCCAGGGCGGCCACATGCATCACCCGCTGGTAGGGTTTGATTTCCACGAACGCAGGCGGCACAACAATTGATGTAAGTTCGGCCTCAATTTGGTCGAGGTAGGCGGCGTCTGCGGGGGAAAGCGGGGGGCCGCCGGAGGTGGGCTCAGCGCCATGGCAGCCCACCAGCACCACCGGTTCGCGCAGGGGGAAGACTTGACGCAAACCCTCCAGGTGGCGGCCACTGAGCACCGCTACTTGCGTGCGGGGCAAAGCTGAAAGCTCCGCGATGGCCTTCAGGGCAGCCGGGTGGGCGCGGGAGTCCATGGGGTTGGTAACAAGCTCGGAGATGGTGCCATCGAAATCCAGGCACACCAACAGGGAGGGCGCTTGGGCCAGCGCCGCAATGACCTCTTCGAGCTCCTTCATAGCGACATCAGACGGATTGAGGGCGGGTTAATTGCATCACTTGCGGCGGTGAGCAGCATTTCGTTGTCGCTCATGTGGCGCAGGACGAACTCGGCGTCGGGGGTGAGGAGTTGCTTCAAGGTGGCGTCGACAAGCTCTGTGCCCCCGCTGCAACCTTCGTCTGTCGCACCGTATTCGACCGTTTCCAACCTGATGCGCTCCTCGCGCGCATCAATGGTGGCGCGCAGCGGGGTGCAGCCGGTGAAGCCTTTGACTTCTTGCCCACCCATAATGAAATAAGCCTTGCCTGCGGCGTCGGCGGGTAAGGCGCCTGGCGTGTTCGGGTCGGTATATAGTGCGACGATCTGCCAGGTTTCCCCGCGCTTTTCCGCGGAGCAGCCCGCCACCGTGAGCGCAGCAGCGAGCGCGGCGGCAGAGAAAAGCCGTGTTGTTTTCACAGCGCCTCCAAAAAGGAAGCAGCCCATTTGTCCACGTCGTTGTCTTTGACCTGCCGGTACATCTGGCGCATCGCTTCCGGCGCACCGTCCACGGCGCGCAAGATTGCTTCCTCCACGGATTCTAGGTCGAAAGGGTTGCACAGAAAAGCCTGCTTGAGCTCGACGGCGGCGCCTGCGAACTCGGAGAGCACCAACGCCCCGCTACCGTCCGGGTGGCAGGACACATACTCCTTGGCCACCAGGTTCATCCCGTCTTTGAAGGGGGTGACAAGCATGACGTCGGCGGCGGAATAGAACACGCCCAACCGCTGCTTCGCCACCGGCCGGTGAATGTAGTGAACGACGGGGCGCCCCACCTCCCCGAAGCGGCCGTTGATCCGCCCGACAGCTTCCTCGACTTCGCGCCGTGTCTCTTGGTAGCTGTCGATGCGCTCGCGGGAGGGGGTGGCGAGTTGGATGAAGGTGGCGTCGGAAAGCTTGCCTTGTTCAAGTAGCCTTTCTACCGCCAGCAGCCGCTGCAAGATCCCCTTGGTGTAGTCGAGGCGGTCCACGCCCAGCATCAGCGTGCGCGGATTGCCCACCTCGGCACGCAGCTTATCGACGTCACCTTGCGCCCCACGCCGCACCGCCTCCGGATCGATGGAGATGGGGAAAGTCCCGGAGCGCGGCAAACCCTCACCGACGAGTGCGCGGAAGTTCTGTTCGTCCTCGGCACGCTGGAAACCGATCAGATCGCAGCCAGCCAGACCTGTGGTGATTTCTTCGCGCCACGGCAACTGGCGGAACAAATCGGGGGCGGGGAAAGGAATGTGCAGGAAAAACCCGATGGTCAAATCTGGCCGCATTTCGCGCAAAAACCCGGGCACGAGCTGAAGCTGATAGTCCTGCACCCACACCACCGCACCGTGCTCGGCGGCCGCGCACGCCGCCTCCGCGAAACGACGGTTAACGTCGCGGTAAGCCTCCCACCACTGCGCTTTGTAGTCGGGTGCAACGATCAGGTCGTGGTAGAGCGGCCACAGGGAAGAATTGGAAAAACCCTCGTAGAAGTTTTCGTAATCGTCGCTGTCCAAGGTGACGGGGCGCAGGTCTATGCCCTCAAAGTCGAAAGGTTCGACCTTCAGATCGACCTCGCCAGGCCAGCCCACCCAGCAACCCTTGTGCGCCCGCAGCACGGGGGCCAGGGCCGCTACCAGTCCTCCCGGGGAGGCCTCCCAGCCTTCGCCGGAGCTGGCACGATCCACTGGGAGGCGGTTGGACACCACCACAAAACGGTTCGCGCCAGTTGCAGCTCCAGTCATCGCGTCGTCCCAGCTTAGGACTTCGTCGCTTTCTTGGTGGTTTTCTTCTTCGTGGCTTTCTTGGTGGCTTTCTTTGTTGCTTTCTTCGTGGCTTTCTTGGTGGCCTTCTTTGTTGCTTTCTTGGTGGCCTTCTTTGTTGCTTTCTTCTTGGTCGCCTTCTTGGCCGCGCCAGAGGTCTGCTCGTCCTCCGACGGAATGACCGCCTCGGCGTACTTCTTGTAGACGAAGCCGCGCGGTTCCACGCCCAACATGGACATCAAGGTCACACCGTCGAAGAAGTCCTCGGCGTAGGTGGCCACGATCCGCCGAGCGCCGGAGGCTGTCTGCTCCTCAACCGTGTGGAGGGCCTCGGGGGAGGGGCGAGAATCGGTGATCTTAGGTGGCACTGAAAGCTACTCCTTCTTAAAGACTATGCACTTAGCCGAAATAGGGCCCGGCTCAGGCCCTCCCATCCTACGCTACTTCGGTGCAGCTTCGGGCGCGGGCCGGCGGCGCCGGCGACCACGCGCCGCCTGCTCGGCACGGCGGATCTGTTGGAAAGTGACACGGCCAGCGCGGCGGAAAGCCGAATACGGGGTGAAAATCTGCGGGCGGCGGATTCGACGGGCGACCCATTCGCCCAACACCACGCCGCTAGCCAGCGCCATACACGTGCCCACGGCGACGGCCAAGTTGGTCAGCCCCACAACCATCTGCTCATTGAGGATGGCGTACATGCCGCGGTAAATGCCGGAGCCAGGCAAAAATGGGGTAACACCCGCCACCGCAGTGATCACCGGGTTGATCAAAAAGCGACGCGAGATCAAACCACCAGCTAAACCGACCGCAGTGGCGCAGGCAAAAGTGGCCAAAATACGCCCCGTACCCAAAGGCAACAAGAACACGTAGTACATGGTGGAGCCAGCCAGCGCCGTCGCCGCCGAAACGAGCACGGCTGGCCGCTCAGCGAAACTAGTTACCGCAAAAGCCGCGGCAGCGACCGCACTTCCGACCACGCGCACCGCAGCCGAACCAAACGTCGGGGTGCCCAACATCGTCTCCAGTGGGGGCAGGCCCACCCCGAACAGCTCGTAAACACTGATTCCAGTAGCCACGCCGGCGACAATGCCGCCGGTAAACAGCATCGTCTGGAAAAAGCGCGCCGAGGCCGTCACGGGCGAGCCGGTGATGCCGTCGAGAAGCGACTGCACCAGGGTCAAACCCGCCAGCAACACGACGATGCCAGTGGCAATGACCTGGCTGGGCACCATAGTCACCCCGAAAGAAGAGGAGAAATGGTAGAAAATCACCGCCGGCAACGTGGCTAAGAACCCGCCGATGCCGCAGTGGAAGAAATACGGCAAATCGTTGCGCGAGAGCACCTTGCCGATGCCCATAATGAGCGCCGCAGTCACCGCGCCGAGAAACGCCATGACCAACCCGCCGCCCAGCAAGATCGCCACGGCGGCACCCATGACCGCCCAGCCCGCCAAGAAGCGGGTGTTGCGCCACGGAATGTATTCGTTTTCAATCTCGTCGAGGATGCGCTCGGCGACATCAGGGGCGGTCGCACCTGAGCGGATCGAGCGGATCAGCCGGTCAACTTCCTGCAGCTTGTGGTAATTGTACGAAAAGTCGTTGACCACACGAAATACACTGACCGGCTGGCGCCGCTCCACACCGATGCTGGTGTGGATCGTCATGGTGTTCACGGTGATGTCCACATGGCAGTAATGCAAACCATACGAAGAAGTCACCGTGTGGATCTGCGCCTTAACGTCCGAACTTGTGGTGCCATTAGTGATCAAAATTGACCCAATGCGAGCAGCGATGTTCATCACCGCCGCGACCTGGGCAGGATCTGTCAGATCGACCGGGGCCAGCACAGACGGAGGGGGAGAAGTGCGGGCCTCGTCAATGGTTGCGACATTTCGCGATTTCTGCCGGAACCCATCCAGCACTGACCTAAACCTGTGCCCTGCGCCCGACTCTGCACCAGCCCCTGAAGTCCCTGTTCTCACACGCAAAACACTAGCCCGCGGGACCGTTTAACGCACCTACGGGGGGCCGTGTAAACTCTCGCATATTGCTGGAGTGGCGCAATTGGTAGCGCAACGCACTTGTAATGCGTAGGTTGCGAGTTCGAGTCTCGTCTCCAGCTCCACTTTTTCTCCCCGGCGGGAAGCGGGGGCGCCGTTAAGCGACGCGCATCACACAAACGCCTTCCGTCGGCGCTTAAGGTTTGTCCAGGTCAGCAAATCTATTCAATGCGACGCAAAGAAAAACCAACGCCCCAGTCTATACTCAGGGAATTGTCAGGGTGCCCGCGTTTACTGGTTTGGCAGTACATTGAAAGGGAGCAAAAGACATGGCAGACACCAACCTCGGCGTGAAGGTTCTCGTCGTCGACGACGAACCTAATATCGTCGAACTACTCACCGTTTCCCTGAAATTTCAGGACTTTGAGGTCGAAAGCGCACAATCCGGTGCCGAGGCGCTGAAGATCGCGCACGAGTTTCGCCCCGATGCTTACATTCTTGACGTGATGATGCCCGAGATGGACGGCTTTGAGCTGCTGGGCAAGTTGCGCGCCGAGGGCCTCGACGGGCCCGTACTTTTCCTCACCGCGAAGGACGCGGTGGAAGATCGCATCCATGGTTTGACAATCGGTGCCGACGACTACGTCACCAAGCCTTTCTCGCTTGAGGAGGTCATTACTCGCCTGCGCGTGATTTTGCGCCGCGGCAACGTCACCGACGGAGAAACCAACGACGGAACTTTGCGTTACGCGGATTTGACGCTTAACGACGACACCCACGAGGTGACCAAAGGCGACGAAATTATTGATCTGTCTCCGACCGAGTTCAACCTTTTGCGCTACCTCATGCTCAATGCGGAGGTTGTGTTGTCTAAAGCGAAGATCCTTGACAACGTCTGGCATTACGATTTCGGCGGCGACGGAAACGTCGTGGAGTCCTACATTTCCTATCTACGCCGCAAAATTGACACCGGCGATGTGCCCTTGATTCATACCGTACGCGGTGTGGGCTACGTGCTTCGCACCCCGCGTCAATAAGGGCATGCTTGAACACTTGGCTAGTTTGCGGTCCGGCCGCAGACTAGCCGGAGACTAGGCTGGGCCGAATGATCCGCACGACAAGTTCTTTGCTGGGCCGGACCACGCACCGCATGTCGCTGCAAAAGACACTGCCGGCAATCGTGCTGGCGGTGTCCATGCTGGCGATGACGCTGAGCTTTACCGCAGTGTATTTGCTGATGCGCGGTCTGCTTTATCAGCGCGCTGATGACCAGTTGCAGGTTGGGCTCGAAACGTGGGTGGGCCAGCCCGCCCCGTGGCCGAGCACAGGCGCGCCCAGTGAGTTCACCCAGTCGATTTACTACCCGGGCTTGAACAGGATGATCAACTTCATGCCTCGGGTTTATCCGCCGGATTACAGCCAGTTGGAGGGCTTTGGACCGCAGACTATCACCTCAGAAAAAACCGGGGGTGAGCTGCGTTACTACCGTGCGGTGGCGCGTTTCCAGGAAGATGGAAACATTCAGTACGTGGCTAAATCCCTGGACACGGAGCGCCGCCTTTTGACGTCCCTTGCCGTCATTGAGCTGGGCTTGGGTGGCATCGGATTGTTCTTTATTTTCTTCGCGGGCACCTATTCGGTGCGCCGCGCGTTGGCCCCGCTGCGCGAGGTGGAAAACACCGCCTTGGCGATCGCCGATGGTGACATCTCCCGCCGCGTGCCCGCTTGGCCCCGTGAAACCGAAGTGGGTAAGTTGTCTTACGCCGTAAATACCATGGTGGGCCAGCTGCAGGAATCCATTGAGGAATCTCGCGCCAAGGAGGAGCAGATGCGTCGCTTTGTCGGCGACGCCTCCCACGAGCTGCGCACCCCGCTGACCAGCATCCGCGGCTACACGGAGCTTTACCACAAAGGTATGGCCCCGGACGCAGATATGGTGTTGAACAAGATTGACCAGGAGTCCGGGCGCATGAAACTTCTGGTGGAGGATCTTTTGGCTCTGACCCGTGCGGAAGGCACCCGCCTGGATACGCGGGTGATCAACATGGTGGAGATCTGTCAGGCCGCCGCCGACTCTAGCTGCGCTGCTTTTCCTGAGCGCGAGATCCATGTCTACGACGATACGTTGGGCAAAGCGCTTGTCGACGGCGACCCGGACCGGCTCCACCAAGTCTTTATGAACTTGATTGCCAACGCCTTCAAGCACGGCGGTCCCCAGGCCCGCGTCAAGGTGACCGTGCGGCAGAACTTGGACAAGGTGTTTATCGATGTCACCGATGACGGGGTGGGTATGAGGCAGGAGGATGCTGAGCACATCTTCGAGCGCTTCTACCGCGCCGATTCTTCGCGCAACCGTGCTGGGGGCGGCGGTTCCGGGCTTGGCCTGGCCATCACCCGCTCATTGATTGAGCAGCATGGCGGGGTAATCAGTGTCGATTCCTCCCCTGGGCGCGGCTCTACCTTCACCGTTTCCCTGCCCATGGCCAGCAACAATTGACCTTGCCCGGCCCGCGTGGGATTAACGCCGCCCCGCCTCGTTGGTGCCCAGCTTCTCGCGCAGCAGCTGCGCGGCCTCGTCCATCTTCGCCTGGTCCGTCTGGTCGGCGGGCGTGACGTTGGCCAGGTTGTAGCCGGACATGTCGTTGGCGGGAAAGACGTGGATGTGCGCGTGGGGCACTTCGAAGCCGGCGATGAGGTAGCCGGCGCGCGCAGAACCGTAGGCGTCGATAAGTGCCTGTCCGATCTCTTTGGCCACCTCGTTCATGTGGGTCCACAGGGCGGGAGAGAGGTCGGTCCACTTGTCCACCTCCTCGACGGGCACAACGAGGGTGTGGCCGTAGGCGATCGGCTCGATGGACAAAAACGCAGCGACCGTCTCGTCGCGGTAGATGAAGCGGCCGGGCAATTGCCCGTTCAAGATCTTGGTGAATACTGTGCTCATGCCCGCCCAGGCTACCGGTAAGTTAGGGGCCATGCGCATCCTTGTTATCGGTTCGGGCGGCCGTGAACACGCCCTTCTGCATGGACTGGGCGGTGGCGAGCTGCACGTCGCGCCGGGCAACGCCGGGATGGCTTCGCTCGCTGAGGTCCACCCGGTGGACGTGGCCTCGCCGGAGTCGATCGTGGCGCTTGCTCGGGACATCGAAGCCGAGCTCGTGGTCATCGGCCCGGAGGTGCCGCTCGTCGCCGGAGCGGCGGACGCACTTACCGAAGCTGGCATCGACGTCTTCGGCCCGACGAAGGCCGCCGCCCAGCTCGAGGGCTCCAAGGCCTTCGCCAAGGAGGTCATGGCGGCGGCGGGCGTGCGCACGGCGTCGGCCACCAGCGTGCGCAAGCTCGGGGAGATCGAGGCAGTGCTCGACGAGTACGGCCCGAACTACGTGGTCAAAGACGACGGCCTGGCCGGCGGCAAGGGCGTGGTGGTCACCCAGGACCGCGCGGCTGCCGAGGCGCACGCCCGCGCCGTGATCGAGGCCGGCAACCCCGTCCTGTTCGAGTCCTTCCTCGAAGGCCCCGAGATCTCCCTGTTCTGCCTCGTCGACGGCGAAACCGTCGTGCCGCTGCTGCCCGCGCAGGACCACAAGCGCGCCCATGACAACGACGCCGGCCCCAACACCGGCGGCATGGGCGCCTACACGCCGCTGCCGTGGCTGCCGGACAACGGCGTCGAGCGTATCGTCGCCGAGATCGCCGAGCCCGTCGCCCGCGAGATGGTCGCCCGCGGCATCCCCTACCGCGGCGTTCTCTACGTCGGCGCCGCCTGGGGGCCGGAGGGCCCGGCTGTCGTCGAGTTCAACGCCCGCTTCGGCGACCCCGAGACGCAGCCCGTGCTCTCGCTGCTGAAAACGCCGCTTGTCGACGCCTTAACCGCCGTCGCCACCGGCACCCTCGCCCAGTTGGCCCCGCTTGAATGGGAGGACGGCTTTGCCGCCACCGTCGTGCTCGCCGCTGAGGACTACCCGGCCGCAACGCGCACCGGCGACGCGATTACCGGCGAGGGCCTCGACGACCCGGCCCGCATCCTCCACGCCGGCACCGCGCTGCAGGACGGGGTGCTTGTCTCCTCCGGCGGGCGCGTGCTCAACGCGATGGGCAAGGGGGCCACGCTGGAGGAGGCCGTCGATAAGGCGTACGAAGCTATCGGGAAGATCATGCTGCAGGGATCCTTCTACCGCCGCGATATCGCGCGCAAGGCGATCGAGGGCGACATCCGCGTGGACAGCTAAGTTCTGCTGGTCAGCGCAGCGTGCGATAATGACACCCGTGGCTGAAAAACCGATGAACGCGAATGTCCTGTCCAACCGCTACGCCTCGCCTGAGATGGCGACTCTGTGGAGCGCCGAGCACAAGATCATCCTGGAGCGCCAGCTCTGGGTCGCCGTGATGAAGGCCCAGCAGGGCCTCGGCGTGGACATTCCGGACGAGGCCATCGCCGCCTACGAGGAGGTGCTCGACCGGGTGGACCTGGACTCCATCGCCAAGCGCGAGAAGGTCACCCGGCACGACGTCAAGGCACGCATCGAGGAGTTCAATGCGCTGGCCGGCCACGAGCACATCCACAAGGGGATGACCAGCCGCGACCTGACCGAAAACGTCGAGCAACTGCAGATCGTCCGCGCCCTGGAGCTGACGCGCGACAAGGCGATCGCCCTGCTCAAGGCGGTGGGCAACCGCGCCGAGCAATACAAGTCGCTGGTCATGGCGGGTCGCTCCCACAACGTCGCGGCGCAGGCCACCACGCTGGGCAAGCGCTTTGCCTCTGCGGCGGATGAGATCCTGCTCGCCGTCGAGCGCATCGAACAGCTGCTAGGAACCTACCCGCTGCGCGGCATCAAGGGCCCGATGGGCACCGCCCAGGACATGCTCGACCTCATGGGTGGCGAGGAGGCGAAGCTTGCGCAGCTCGAAGCCCAGATCGCCCACCACCTCGGGTTCGCCCGCACCTTCGACTCGGTGGGCCAGGTCTACCCGCGCAGCCTCGACTTCGACGCCATCTCCGCCCTCGTCCACCTGGGTGCCGGGCCGTCGTCGCTGGCCACCACCATCCGGCTCATGGCCGGCAACGAGACGGTCACCGAGGGCTTCAAGGAAGGCCAGGTCGGATCTTCGGCCATGCCGCACAAGATGAACGCGCGCTCCTGCGAGCGCGTCGGCGGCTTCCAGGTCATCCTGCGCGGCTACCTCACCATGGTCGCGGACCTCTCCGGCCAGCAGTGGAACGAGGGCGACGTGTTCTGCTCGGTGGTGCGCCGCGTGGCGCTGCCGGATGCGTTTTTCGCCATCGACGGCCAGTTAGAGACTTTCCTGACGGTGCTCGACGAGTTCGGCGCCTTCCCGGCCATGATCAACCGTGAGCTGGACCGCTACCTGCCGTTTTTGGCCACGACCCGGATCCTCATGGCGGCGGTGCGCGCGGGCGTCGGCCGTGAGACCGCGCACGAGGTGATCAAGGAAAACGCCGTCGCGATGGCGCTGGACATGCGCGAAAACGGTGCGGAGCAGAACCTTATCGAGCGCCTCGCCGCAGACGAGCGCCTGCCGCTAGACCGCGCCGCCCTCGACGCCGCGTTGGCCGACCGTCACGTATTCATCGGGGCCGCCGAGTCCCAGGTCGACGCCGTGCTCGCGCGCATCCAGACGCTTGTCGACGCCCACCCCGATGCCGCAGGCTACACCCCGGGTGAGATCCTTTAGTTGCCCTCGAACCAGGTAACCGACTGCGCTGGCTGCGCCGGATTGCGCGGGCTGATCAGCGTATTTAGCCGCACCCCGGTGCCGACGATGCCGGGGTCGCGATGGCCCTCCCAGGTCACCACGGCTGTTTCGTAGGGGCGGCCTTTTTCGATGTCGGCGGTGTAGGCGGGGACCTGCTCGTCGGGGTTGAGTCCGCAGTACTGCTCCGCGCCAGTTTTGACGAAGTTGGCGTTGGTGCCGAAATCGTCGACAGGTGTGAGGGTGGGAAGCTCGACGGTTGTTGGAGCGTCGGAGCGGCCCAGGCCGGTGCCGAGCGGGGTGAATGTGACTTTAAAGCAGCGGAACTTTCGGATGGGTTCGGCTCTTTTCTCGTCGAAGTTTTGTGGGTCACGCCCGAGGTGCTCCGCGACCTCCCTGACCGTCAGCTCCTTTGGCGGGCCCACGGTGACCTCCCAATACACGGGGACGCCGGAGGTGAAGTTCGTCGTCACGATCTTCGCCGGTTCGTTGAATTGCAACGTGGCGCCGTCGTCGGTGGGTTTAAATCCTTCCGGCTGGTTGCGCAGCTCTGTGACGGGTTGGCTGTCTGCGGGGTCGACGGAGCCGCAGGCCGACAGGGCCAGCGGCAGGGCGGTGAGCAGCGCTGCGGCCAGTGGGCGAAAGGCAAAGACAACACGGCGGGGCTCGTACATGGCTTTTACTTTAAGCCACTACACCCGTGGGACTACTGCCGCCGTGGTGTTAAACGCTGGCTACCTGCGTGATCTCTTTGAGCTGGGGTAAACTCCGTCATCATGCGTCCAGAGCTTTCTGACTACGACCACCTGTCCGGCGGCAAGGTCCGCGAAATCTACGAGGTGGATTCTGACACCCTGCTGATGGTGGCCACCGACCGGATTTCCGCTTTCGACTTCTCGCTCGATCCGGAGATCCCGGATAAGGGCCGGGTGCTCACTGCAACGTCGATGTTCTTCTTCGACCTGCTGTCTGACGTCCCGAACCACCTTGCTGGCCCGATCGACGATGAGCGCATCCCCGAGGAGGTCCTCGGCCGCGCCCAGGTGGTCAAGCGCCTAGAGATGATCCCCTTTGAGTGTGTCGCCCGCGGTTACCTCACTGGTTCCGGCAAGAAGGAGTACGACAGCGAGGCCGCTGTGTGCGGCATCCAGCTTCCCGGTGGCCTCGTGGAAGCCTCTCAGTTGCCGGAACCGATTTTTACCCCGGCGACGAAAGCGGAGCAGGGCGACCACGACGAAAACGTGCCCTTTGACTATGTTGCTGACAAGTTGGGTACGGATCTTGCTGACAAGCTACGCAGCGCCACTTTGGATATTTACACCCGCGCCGCTGAGTACGCGGAGACTCGCGGCATCATCCTTGCTGACACGAAGCTTGAGTTCGGCCTCGACGAAAACGGCACGCTCGTGCTTGCCGACGAAGTCCTCACCCCCGATTCTTCCCGTTACTGGCCGGCTGACACGTATGAAGAGGGCCGTGTCCAGCCCAGCTTTGACAAGCAGTACGTGCGCAACTGGCTGACTGGACCGAAGTCCGGTTGGGACCCAGCCAGCGGTGTGGAGCCGCCGGAGCTTCCGGGTTCCGTCGTCGAAGCGACCCGCGACCGCTACGTCGAAGCGTACGAGCGGCTGAGCGGCAAGAAGTTTGCCAAGTGGCCGGGGGCCATGGCCTAGGCGTGACGTTGGCAGGCTGAACAGACTTCTTTGCGCAGGTGGTGATTTCTTGCTGTGGGGCGATTGCTTTGCGGCACCATCGGTGGCGTCGAATGTGCTTAAGGCTTGGTGGCTGAAGCGTTAATGTGGTCGTGGCCGTGGGTGTATGAGCGAAAAACACTCCGCCCACAGGGCAAGCCCACCTAGCCCTCTTTGGTGGACGCGGCCCGCGTAGACTGATCTGCCATGACGATGGAGAGCGCAGAGGCGAATATCCAACCCCCGAGGGCCCCGCAACGCCCGGTGACCCGGACCTTCCACGGCCGCGAGTTTGTTGACAACTATGAGTGGCTGCGCGACAAGGAAGCGCCGGAAACTTTGGCTTACTTGGAAGCGGAAAACGCCTATACCCAGCAGCAGACCCAAGACTTGGAAGCACTGACGGAACAGATCTACTCCGAGATCAAATCGCGCGTGAAAGAAACGGACATGTCCGTCCCGCAACGCCAGGGCGGCTGGTGGTACTACGGCAGAACCATTGAGGGCCAGAACTACCCCAAGAGCTGTCGGCTGGCAGCGCACCCGGACAACCCGTGGACCCCGCCGGAGCTTCCGGAGGACGGCTCCGCACCCGCCGGTGAAGAGGTGTTGCTGGATCTCAACGAATTGGCTCAGGGTCACGAGTTTTTCTCCCTGGGCGCTTCCTCAGTCACCGAATCCGGCCGCTACCTCGCGTTTTCCACCGATACGGAAGGAGATGAGCGCTTCGAGCTGCGGGTCAAAGACCTTGAGACAGGCGAGCTTTTGGCAGACACCCTAGAAGGCATCTTCTACGGCGCGACCTGGGCGGGGGAGGACTACCTGTTCTACACCCGTGTCGACGAGGCGTGGCGACCGTACCAAATCTGGCGCCACCGCATCGGCACACCGGCGAGTGATGACGTGCTCGTCTTTGAGGAAGCAGATGAGCGCTTCAATGTTTCGATCGGGACCGACCGTGCGATGAAAAACCTCTACATCTCCACTGGGTCCAAGCTGACCAGCGAATGGCACGTCCTGCCCATGGACAACCCGGAGGGCCAGTTCAAGGTGCTTTGGCAGCGGCAGCAGGGAGTGGAATACGACGTTGACTACGCCGAAATCGGCGGCAGCCCAACGTGGCTGGTCACCCACAACGCTTCAGGCCCGAACTACGAGGTGGGAATGTGCGGCGTCGGCAAGCTTCCTGCCCTTGCAGACCTTGAGGTGCTCATCGCGCACGACGACGCAGTACGCATCGAAGGCATCGACTCCTACCGTGACTTCGCGTTTTGTGCCTACCGCCACGGCGGCATCGCAAAGCTATCCGTGGCGACGGTGGGGCAGACTCTCAGCGACTTCCGCCCCATCGAGTTCGACGAGGAACTCTACACCGCAAGCCTCGGAGGCAACCCTGAGTGGGATGCGCCGATGGTGCGCGTCAGCTACACCTCCTACACGCAGCCAACGCAAGTGCTTGACTACGAGGTGGCAACCGGCAAATTCACCCTGCTTAAGCAGCAGGAGGTCTGCGGCGACTTCAACGCGGACGAGTACGTGGCGACGCGCATGTGGGCCACGGCACACGACGGCACCCGCGTTCCCATGTCTGTTGTCCACCGCGCCGACCTCGACCTAAGCGAACCAAAGCCGACGTTGCTCTACGGCTACGGCTCCTACGAAGCGTCTATGGACCCGGGTTTTTCCATCGCGCGGCTGTCACTTTTCGACCGCGACATGGTCTGGGTCTGCGCCCACGTGCGCGGCGGCGGCGAAATGGGTCGGCTGTGGTACGACCGGGGCAAAGGCAAGGAGAAAATCAACACCTTCACCGACTTCATCGCCTGCGCCGACGCTTTGGTGGCCCAAGGTATCACCACCTACGGGCAACTGGTTGCCGAAGGCGGCTCCGCCGGCGGCCTACTGATGGGCGCGGTGGCGAACATGGCCCCGGAAAAGTTCGCCGGCATCCAGGCGCTCGTTCCTTTTGTGGACCCATTGACCAGCATCCTCATGCCTGAGCTGCCGCTAACGGTCACGGAGTGGGAAGAATGGGGCGACCCCTACCACGACGCCGAGTTCTACGACTACATCGCAAGCTACGCCCCTTACGAAAACATTGAGGCGAAGAAATACCCAGACATCCTGGCAGTGACCAGCCTGAACGACACCCGCGTGCTTTACGTCGAGCCCGCCAAGTGGGTGGCTAAACTGCGGGAACTGTCTACCGGAGGCGAAATACTTTTGAAAACGGAGATGCAAGCTGGCCACGGCGGAATCTCCGGACGCTACGCACGCTGGAAACAGACCGCGTTCGAGTACGCCTGGACACTCGCGCACAGCGGCGCAATTAAACATCAAGCCGGGGCAAATGCAGACCCCGGCGCGGATGCGCAGACTGTGCGATAATTTTCCCCATGCCCGGCCACGTTCTCGTCTCGTTGTCTTCGATTTTCGACGCCACTGTTGACGATGTGGCCACCGTCGTCGCCGACCTGGAGCGAGAAAACATTCCGGTTTCTTTGCTGGTGGCGCCACACATTGACAAAAAATGGCGGCTGGCCAAAGATGACACAACACGAGGCTGGCTAGACGAGCAACGTGCCGCGGGCCGCGCCCTGATTCTCAACGGCTTCGATCAGCCTGCCCAGGGCCGCCGCGCCGAGTTCGCCACTCTGGGCGCCCACGAGGCGCGTTTGCGGCTCAAAGGCGCGACCCGGCAGATGAGCTCTTTGGGCTACGAATTCGACATCTTCGCCCCGCCCCGCTGGCAGCTTTCCGAGGGCACCCTCGCTGTGGTGGAGGACTTCGGGTTTAAGATGGTTGCCTCCACCAGGGGGCTGCATCTGGTGGAAACTGGAGGTTTCTTCCGCTGCCGTAACCTCTCCGTCGGTGAAGGTTTCGGTGCGGCCAAGTGGTGGCGCCGAAACGTCATTCGCGCCGCTAGCCGTGGCGCCGCGAAGGGCAATACAATCCGCCTGTCCGTCTCGGGGCGCGAACTGGACGAGAAGAAAGTCCGCCGAGACTTCATTGCCGCAGCCGTCGGTGCAGCCGAACACGGTGCCGTGCCCGCCGACTATCGGCTGTTCTTGCCCTGACGGGCGCTGAGTTCGCCACTATCGTGGGCGCCATGACAAAGACCACTGAAAACCTCCGCGACATCGAGCTCACCCTCAACGACGGCACCACCGCCAC
Source organism: Corynebacterium sp. BD556 (assembly GCF_038452275.1). NCBI lineage: Bacteria > Bacillati > Actinomycetota > Actinomycetes > Mycobacteriales > Corynebacteriaceae > Corynebacterium > Corynebacterium mayonis. The sequence continues at coordinate 1,450,007 of NZ_CP141643.1, read as the reverse complement.
ACTCAACGGTATCGCCGGCGATGACGTCGTTCTTTTAGTCAACGTTGCCTCCGAATGTGGCTTAACCCCGCAGTATGAGGGTTTGCAGAGCTTGCAGGAAACCTATGGTGAGCAGGGGTTGATGGTTATCGGTGCGCCCTGTAACCAGTTCATGGGGCAAGAACCTGGCACCGATGAGCAGATCAAGGATTTTGCGTGCACCCGATATAGCGTGACTTTCCCTTTGTTGTCCAAATTGGAGGTTAACGGTGTTGGCGCCCACCCGTTGTACCGGCGTCTTACCGAAGTGAAAGACGCCGCAGGCGAGGCTGGGGATGTGGCGTGGAATTTCGAGAAGTTTCTCATTGGGCGTGATGGTCGTGTGGTGGCGCGAATTCGCCCCAAGACGAAGCCGCAGGACTTTGAGGTCATTGCGGCTGTCGAAGAAGCGCTGAGTTTTTAAGTGCCTAGCGGCGAGGCGCGAAGGAATTGATCACTTCTTCTGTCTGTGTCCGCACGCCCGGCACGAAGTTGTAGATCGCTGTGAGGATTCCGCCGATGATGACGATGATCGCCGCGATAATTCCGAAGGTGCCGCCGCTAGCAAGCGCGCTTGGTTTAGGGCCCGGTGTTGGTTTAGTTTTTGTTTCGATATTGAATCCGACTTTGATTGGGTCGTGGTCGGAGGAGCGGAAGGGGTTGCCGTAGCCGTAGAGCGGGTGAGGGCCGTCGCCGAAGAAGTCTTGGATGTTGTAGTTGCGGCGGGAGTATTCGAAGGCGACTGGTTCGTCGCTGTTGATGTTCCACACTGCGGAGTCCTGCACGAGGCTGCGGGCCTTTTCGTTGGCGAGGATGTGGTCGAGGGAGCCTACCTCGCCGTCGAATTGGTAGGAGGCTTGGTCGAAGTTTTTGTCGTGGTGGATGATGTCGAAGCCGCCTCGGTTCAGGGTGCGTATTGAGTCTTCCCGTGTGTAGGAGTTGAAGTCGCCGATGAGGAAGATGGGCAGGTGTGCCCAATCGTGGCGCTGACGTACATGGTGAAGTAGTGCCTCGGCTTGGGCGTTGCGTAAGTTTGCGTTGTTGCCTTGTCCGTCGCCGGTGTCGGCATCGTTGTGGGCGACGCGGCCTTTGGATTTGAAGTGGTTGACCACAGCGACAAATGCGTTGCCGCCACTGGCTGGTTCGAAGGCTTGGGCGAGTGGTTGGCGGGCGGTGCCGGTGAAGGCGGCGGCGTCGAGGATGTGAGACTCGCCTACGGGTTTGACCGTGGAGGGGTTGTAGATGAAGGCGACGCGGATGGCGTCTTCGCTGGCCGGCAGGGTTGTCGGGGAGGCAACGTAGGCCCAGCGCTCATGGCCTGCCTTTTTGTTTAAAGCGTTCACCAGCGCTGCGAGCGCCTCATCGCGTTGGCTGTTAAGGCCGGTGACAGTGGCGGTGTTTTCAATTTCGGACAGGCCGAGTACATCCGTGTCGAGTGCGTTGATCGCTGTCACGATTTTCGCTTGTTGGTCTTGGAAGGAGTGCTGGGAGTAGGCGCCGCGGACAATGCAGTTGGTGGTGCCGATTGGGTTGCCGTGGATGTCGTTGTAGGGCATGCATCCGGGGGTGTCCTCGCCCAAAGTGGTGAAGTAGTTCAGCACGTTGAAAAAGCCGATGGAGTAGTCGCCGTTGACTGTCGATGGCACCTCGAGGGTTGCTGCGCGGGAGTCTTTCCAGGTGATCGGCAGCTCATCTGTTTGGTTTTTGCCGGTGATCGGTTCGAGGGGTTGGAAGCGCCACTGGTTGAAGGAGTAGTCGACAACCACGTCTGTTTGGAAGTCGACCATGTCGCCGGTGCGGATCGATTTCACGCCCGCGTCGGAGGTGAGTATGTAGGGCAGAGGGCTCTGTTGGTCTCCGCGGTTGTAGTTGCGGGTGCGGCCGTCGTCAAGGTAGACGACCTCCGCGTCGTTTCTCCGCGCCAGCTCCTGTGCCTTTTCGCCTGGGTCTACGACGTCAGTCGGGCTGCGGTGGGCGCGGTTGCCGGGTGCCAGCCCAATCTCGCCCGTGTTGATGAGGTTGTAGTTGTCGGTCACGGTGTAATCCCCGGTCGGGCGAACAAGCATCCCTTCGAAGGCCTCGCGCGCCGCCGCACCCGCCGGCAGGTGCTCAATGTCTAAGGCTTTCGGCGGTTCCAGATCTTGGTAAAGCACGCTTATCGACGCCACCGTGATCTGTGTCTGCTCGTAGAATTCGCTGACGGAACCTGTGACGCGCACCGAGTTGCCTCGCGCCGGGAACCGTTTGTATTTGTCCATGTAGACGAAGATTCCGTCGGAGGCGGAGCCTTGCTCTTTCGGTTCGGTGCCGGTGCCTGCGGTTTGGAGGAAGAAGCCGTTTTTGCCGCCTTCGGCGTAGACGGCGGTAACGACTCCTTCGGTGGTCACGGTTTGCCCTTCTAAGGGGGAGGTGGCGCCGGTGCCTTGGATCTCAGCGATCGGGGTGTACGTCGTTGTTGTTTCGGCGCCGCTGTTCTGCGGGGTGGGTGCTTGAACGATGAAATCAGCAAAGTTGTCGTCGGTGTCGACGGTGGGGTTGGTGCGTTGCACGGAAGTAGTGGAGTTCGTTGCGGCGGCAGGCCTTGTCTCTGAGCGTGTGGCAACACCCCAGCCCACGAGGTCGACGCTGGTGGAGGTGGCGTCGATAAGCTCGGCGATGGCGGCGGACGCGCTGAAGTTGAAAGAGCCCTGCCAATCCGCGGCGGGTACAGCCTGGCCGTTGGCTCCGGCGCTGTTGCCTTGGATGAGGAAGTGGGATCCGGCGGGGACCACTCCGCTTAGTGTGACGGAGGAGCCGACGTTGCCTTTGGCGGAGGACTGCTCGAGGCGCCAACCAGTGACGTCGATGTCTGTAGAGGTCGGGTTGTAGAGCTCGACGAAGTCATGGGAGTGGACGGCGTTGGAGTTGCCGCCGCCTCCGTAGACCTCGGAGATGACGATGGTGGAGCCGTCGGTTGCACTTCGTGCCGGGGAAGATGCGACGGCAATGGTGCCAGCGGCGAAAGCGATGGACAACGCCGCAGAAAGGACGGGGCGAAACAAGCGTGTCATGAAGTATTCCTTTGGGAATGTGTCCAGAAAACCGCAGAAGGCTGAGGGGTTTGGCCACATCCTAAGGCTTGCGGCACGGTTGGAGCTACTTCCTAGACACGAATTCATCCTGGGTTTAGAAAAATGGCGATCTTTTCGCAGGGCGATCCCCGTTTCGCGTGGCCTGAGTGCGCCTGATTTGAGGGTTGTCTCATCCTATATACTGGCGCTGTCTTTGGATGCCTCCTGACGTCCAAGTGTGGATTCCAACTAGCAAAGGAAACTCATGGCACGTGTCGTGGTAAATGTCATGCCGAAGGAAGAAATCCTCGATCCGCAGGGCCAGGCCGTCCTGCGTGCACTGGGCCGCATCGGCGTCAGTGGCGTGGAGGATGTCCGCCAGGGCAAGCGCTTTGAAATTGAGGTCGATGACTCTGTTACCGACGAGGAATTGCAACGCGTCGCGCAGACGCTTCTGGCTAACACCGTCATTGAGGATTTCGAGGTTGTTCGATGACAGCGACCATCGGCGTTATCACCTTCCCTGGCACGCTTGACGACGTCGACGCTTTGCGCGCGGTCCGCCGCGCTGGAGCCGAAGCCAAAGAGCTTTGGCACGCCGACGACGACTTGACCGGTGTTGACGCTGTGGTCGTCCCCGGTGGTTTTTCCTACGGCGATTATTTGCGCTCCGGTGCGATCGCCGCGCAAGCCCCGATGACGAAGGCGGTCGTTGCAGCTGCCGGTAAGGGCATGCCAGTGTTGGGTATTTGCAATGGTTTCCAAATCCTGACGGAGGCGGGTCTTTTGCCGGGCGCTTTGACCCGTAACCAGAACCTCAATTTCCACTGCGTGGATACCTACCTTGAGGTGTGTAACTCTGAGACTGCCTGGACTAACTCCTTTGACGAAGGAGCGAAAATTCTTGTCCCGGCGAAGCACGGCGAAGGCCGTTTCCAGGCTGCCCCGGAGACTATTGAGGCGTTGGAGAAAGAAGGCCGCGTTGTCTTTCGTTACACGGACAACTTCAACGGCTCCCTTAACTCTATTGCGGGTGTCACCAACGAAACCGGCCGCGTTGTCGGCCTCATGCCCCACCCTGAGCACGCCATTGAGGCGCTGACCGGCCCGTCTGAGGACGGTCTAGGTCTGTTTTTGTCCGCTATTTCTTCGATCGGAGCGTAAAAGTCATCGTGACCGGTAATTCTGCTGCTAACGCTGTGCGCAACGACACGGTCGACAACGCACAAGCTACCCCGGAGTTGGCCCAACCCTACGCGGAGCTGGGTTTAAAAGACGACGAGTACCAGCGCATCCGTGACATCTTGGGGCGGCGCCCCACCGATGCGGAGCTGACGGTCTACTCCGTGATGTGGTCCGAGCACTGCTCCTACAAGTCCTCGAAGACTCACTTGCGCTACTTCGGTGAGACTATGACCGAAAAGATGGCGTCGAAAATTCTCGCCGGTATCGGCGAGAACGCCGGTGTGGTTGACATCGGGGGCGGCGATGCGGTGACCTTCCGCGTGGAAAGTCACAACCACCCTTCCTTTGTCGAGCCCTACCAAGGTGCGGCCACCGGTATCGGCGGGATCGTCCGCGACATTATGGCCATGGGGGCGCGCCCGATCGCGGTGATGGATCAGCTACGTTTCGGCCCTCTTGACGCCGCGGACACTAAGCGTGTGCTTCCGGGTGCTGTTCATGGCATCGGCGGCTACGGCAACTCCTTGGGCCTGCCCAACATCGGAGGCGAGACTGTTTTCGACGCCGCTTACGCGGGAAATCCGCTGGTCAATGCTTTATGTGTGGGCACTCTCAAGGTTGAGGATTTAAAGCTTGCCTTTGCTTCCGGCACTGGCAACAAGGTTGTGTTGTTCGGTTCTCGCACCGGGCTCGATGGGATCGGCGGTGTGTCTGTTTTGGGTTCCGCCACCTTCGAGGAAGGTGAGGAGCGCAAACTTCCCGCTGTGCAGGTCGGCGACCCCTTCGCTGAGAAGGTGCTCATTGAGTGCTGTCTGGAGTTGTACCAGGCGGGCGTGGTCGTGGGTATTCAAGACCTAGGTGGCGGCGGCCTCGCCTGCGCAACTTCTGAACTGGCGGCAGCAGGCGACGGTGGCATGCGCGTCGATTTGGATGCAGTGCCGCTGCGCGCCAAGAAGATGTCCGCGGCTGAGATTCTCGCCTCGGAGTCGCAGGAACGCATGTGTGCTGTGGTTGCCCCAGAAAATATCGACCGCTTCATGGAGATTTGCGCCAAGTGGGACGTCAATGCGGCTGTTATCGGTGAGGTCACTGATGAAAAGGACCGCTACGTCGTCTACCACAACGGTGAGATCGTGCTCGATGCCCCGCCGTCGACCATCGACGAGGGCCCGGTCTACGAGCGTCCCTTCGCCCGCCCCGCATGGCAAGATGAGGTGCAAGCTGGTGGTGATGTCGATACGTCCGTCGCCATCACCGAGGCATGGAAGAAGATGGTTGCCTCGCCGGCGTTGTGTTCCCGCGATTTCATCACGCAGCAGTATGACCGCTACGTGCGCGGCAACACCGTGCAGGCCAAACACGCCAACGCTGGTGTTTTGCGCATCAACGAGGACACCTCTCGCGGTGTCGCCGTCTCCGCCGACGCATCGGGACGCTACACCTATCTCGACCCGAACATGGGTGCGCGTCTGGCGCTGGCCGAGGCTTACCGCAACGTCGTGGTCACCGGCGCGACCCCGGTCGCTGTGACGAACTGTCTCAACTTTGGATCTCCGGAGAACCCGGACGTGATGTGGCAGTTCCGTGAGGCTGTGCATGGGCTTGCCGACGGCTCCCGCGAGCTGGAAATCCCCGTCTCCGGTGGCAACGTCTCCTTCTACAACCAGACCGGCGAAACCCCCATCTTGCCCACCCCGGTTGTGGGCGTGCTGGGCGTGATCGAGGACGTCAATACAACCATCCGCAACCGGATCACCGGCGAGGATGAGGACTACGAGCTGGTTTTGTTGGGTGAGACCCGCGAGGAGTTCGGCGGTTCGGTTTGGCAAGATATCTCCGGTGCGGGACTGTCGGGTCTGCCCCCGCAGGTCGACCTAGCCAACGAGGCGCGCTTGGCGGAGTTCTTTCGCAACCACGGCGGCATCAACGCCGCGCACGACCTGTCGGAAGGTGGTCTGGCGCAGGCCATTTTCGAGTTGCTGCAAGGTTCAGGAAAGGGCGCGCAGCTCGATGTTGATCAGGTTCACTCCGATGCCTTCACCGCCATGTTCTCCGAGTCGGCCTCACGGGTACTCATTGCGGCGACTTCCAATTTGGTCGACGGCATCATTGAGCGTGCCGTGGGCCTGGGCATCCCGGCGGTGGTCATCGGCAAGACCAATGGTTCCGGCGAGATGAAGGTTGGCGGTGAAACTATCGCGCTGGCCGAACTGGTCAATGCCTGGTCGGCGACGTTGCCGGAGCACTTCGGCCACGCCACCGCCCCCAACGCGGCGGTATAGGGGCGGTTTGGCTGCTACCTACAGCAGTTGGGCCGGGCCCCGCAGCTCGACGAGGGGGATGGGTGCGTACTCGGCGCGCAGGTCTTTCAGCGTCTGAGTGTGCTCCCACAAGCGGAGGTCTTCTTCTGTTTGCGGGGTGAACTGACGCGCCGCCAAGGGCTCGCCGTCGATGTTGACACCGATATAGGTAAACGTCGCGTGGATCGCGCTGGTCAGGTTCTCGCGGCCGCCGCGGGGGCTGCCGGAGCGCACCTCCACCGCGCAATGCATGGAGCGGGCGTCGGTGCGTGTGATACGCGCGTCGACCTCGATGAGGTCGCCGATGGAAATAGGTTTGTAAAAGCGGATACCGCCAGCGTAGACCGCTACCGTGCGTTCGCCTGACCACTCCATAGTGCAGTTGATCCCGGCCTCATCAATCCATTCCATGGCTGTGCCGCCGTGGACGTTGCCGCCCCAGTTGATGTCGGTGGGTTTGGCAAGGAAGCGGTGAATGACACGGGGGGCGGTCGAATCGTCGGTGTAGGTTTGCTTGAGCATCTCCGCTTCGATCTCCTTGCGTAAACCGATGCGGGTAAGTGCGGCAGCTTCGACGCGTTTATCGTCCTCGGTCAACGGCTTGAAGGTGGGAACTTCCATTGGTTTGCCGCTGGAGGGGTCTTTCGCCACGAAGATGACTAGGCAATCGCAGGCGCTGGTGAACACACCTTCGCGTGGGTCGGCCGAGAGTACCTCGTTGACGATGTGCATGGAGGAACGGCCCGTCAGGGCGATCCGGGAACGGATCTCCACCATGTGGCCTGAGGGGATAGGGCGGGTGAAGTGGATGTGCCCTACGTAGGCGGTGACGCAGTAAGTGCCGGACCACTGGGCGGCGCAGGCGTAGGCCGCCTTGTCAATCCATTCCAGGACCCTGCCACCGGAGACTCCTTGAGCCCCCGCAAGAATGACATCGGTTGGTGAGGCCATGAAACGGAGGGTAACTTCAGGGGATTTCCCGGTTGAGTCGGAAGCAACAGTCATGGCCATATTCTACGTAGATGGTTCGTATGATGTGGTCATGACCTTTAAGAATGATCCGGCGACCACGCGTGCCGCGCTCAACGCTGTCGTTCCGTGGCTGCGCGGAGAGGCAGAGATGCCAGCAAGGGCAGTGTTAGCTCAGGCGTGTCGGCAAAGTGCGCGCGCCCTCGCGGCGAAACTTCCGGGGCATGCCGTCGAGGTGCGCGTCCCGCCTTTCGTGGCTGTCCAGTGCATTGAAGGCCCGCGCCATACTCGCGGCACGCCGCCGAATGTGGTGCAGTGCGATGCCCGCACGTGGCTTCTTTTGGCCGTTGGTGAGCTAGAACTCGCAGAAGCGATGCGCGCCGGGACGGTGGAGGTGAGCGGATCGCGTGCGGGCGAAGTGGGAAAAGGGCTGCCGGTGATTGCCATTTAAGGGGGGTAATCCGTTAAAGTGGGGCACGTGCAAACCGTGAACACCGGGGTCTTTGACGGCTCCGCGCCCAGTGACGCGTCAGGCAATGTTAGCGACGAACCGCGTGAAGAATGTGGGGTGTTCGGGGTATGGGCCCCGGGCGAGGATGTTTCTAAGCTCACGTACTTCGGGTTGTTCGCCCTGCAGCACCGCGGTCAGGAGGGTGCGGGTATTGCTGTGGGCGATAAAGAAAACATTGTTGTGTTCAAGGACACCGGCTTGGTTTCTCAGGTTTTTGATGAGTCCGTCCTCGATGCTCTCCAAGGCGATGTCGCTGTCGGACACACTCGCTACTCCACGGCCGGTGGCAATAGTTGGGAAAATGTCCAGCCGATGTTTCGCAATTCGCCTAACGGCACCGATGTGGCGTTGGCGCACAACGGCAATTTGACGAATTACCAGCAGTTACAACAGGAAGCGATCCAGCGCAAACTGATCCCGGCTGATGGTGTGGAAGGCCAGGGCTCATCCTCCGACACGGCAGTGGTCTCGGCACTGCTGAGCGACGCTATCCGAGACGATGCGACGCTTCTCGACGCCGCCCGCGGACTTCTCCCCCGCATCGAGGGAGCGTTTTGTTTCATGATGACCGACGGCCACACTCTTTACGCCGCCCGCGACCCGCACGGGGTGCGCCCGCTGGCGCTTGGCCGCTTAGACCGGGGATGGGTGGTCGCTTCCGAGACGTGCGCCCTCGACATTGTCGGCGCCACCTTTGTGCGCGACATTGAGCCGGGCGAGTTGATCTGCATTGATGAATCTGGTGTGCGCACTGAGCGCTTCGCGGATAAGCCGCGTGCGCACTGCGTTTTTGAGTACGTCTACGTGGCCCGCCCCGACTCGGTCATTGAGGGTCGCTCTGTCCACGCTTCCCGCATTGAAATAGGACGCCGCCTGTCACGCGTCGCCCCCGTCGACGGTGATTTAGTTATGCCGGTGCCGGAGTCTGGCACGCCCGCCGCGATCGGCTACGCGGAGGCTTCGGGCATTCCGTTTAAGCAGGGCTTGATGAAAAACGCCTACGTGGGCCGCACGTTCATTCAACCTTCGGATACGCTGCGCCAGTTGGGTTTGCGTTTGAAGCTCAACCCCGTCCGCGAGATTATTGCGGGCAAGAAGCTAATCGTGGTGGATGATTCGATCGTGCGCGGCAACACTCAGCGCAAGTTGATCAAGCTTTTGCGCGAAGCGGGTGCCGCTGAGGTGCACGTGCGCATCGCCTCCCCGCCGGTGAAGTGGCCGTGCTTTTACGGTATCGACTTCGCTAGTCCCGGCGAGCTCATTGCCAACAGTGGTGTGGGCGGCGGCGACACTGCTATCAACGAGTCGATCCGAACGGTCATTGGTGCCGACTCTTTGGCGTTCGTGTCCACCGAGGACATGATTGCCGCCACCGAGCAGCCCGCCTCCGCCCTCTGCGCTGCCTGCTTCACCGGCGAGTACCCGCTGGGGCTTCCCGAGGGCAACCACAATGCGGACCTCGTCCGCCGGCTTCAGAAAGGTAGCAACTAGCCCATGACGACCAACGACGAACGCCCGCCAGTTTCCTACGAATCCGCCGGCGTGTCCATTGAGGCCGGCGACAAGGCCGTTGAGCTTTTTGCGCCTTTGGCTAAACGCGCCAGCCGCCCGGAGGTGCGCGGTGGCCTAGGCGGTTTTGCGGGTCTTTTCGCCTTGGGTAAGTACCGTGAGCCGTTGCTTGCCGCGGGATCCGACGGCGTGGGCACCAAACTTGCTGTGGCCCAGGCGATGGATAAACACGACACCATCGGAATTGACCTCGTCGCCATGTGCGTCGACGATTTGGTGGTCTGCGGCGCGGAGCCGCTGTTTTTGCAGGATTACATCGCCATTGGCAAGGTTGTGCCCGAAAAGGTCGCCGAGATTGTTTCTGGCATCGCTGAGGGTTGCGTCCAGGCTGGCTGTGCCTTGCTGGGGGGCGAGACTGCTGAGCATCCCGGCGTGATGGATCCGTCTGATTATGATGTCTCCGCCACCGCCGTCGGTGTTGTGGAAGCTGATGAGCTGCTCGGGCCGGACAGGGTCCGTGTCGGCGATGTGATCATCGGCATGAAGTCTTCCGGTTTGCACTCCAACGGCTACTCTTTGGCGCGCCATGTTTTGCTTGAGCGTGCTGGTTTGCCTCTTGACGGGCACATGGAAGAACTCGGTCGCACCCTGGGTGAGGAGCTTCTCGAGCCGACCCGCATCTACGCCCTCGACTGCCTCGAGTTGGCCAACGAGTGCGAGGTCCGCACGTTTTGTCACGTCACCGGTGGTGGCTTGGTGGGCAACATGGAGCGCATTATCCCTGAGGGGCAGGTGGCGGAGATGAACCGCGGGTCGTGGACGCCGCAGCAGATCTTCCGCACCATCCGCGCGGTGGGTCAAGTGCCGGATGAGGAGATGGAAAAAACCTTCAACATGGGGGTCGGGATGGTCGCGGTCGTCGCCCCGGAGGACCGTGACCGAGCATTGGCAATCCTTGCCGCCCGCCACGTGGAGAGCTGGGTTGTGGGCGAGGTGCGCCGCGCCCGGGAAGGCGAGGACGCGCGGGCCGTGCTGGTGGGCGCTCACCCGAAGTTCTAAGGCATAGAAAGTGCCCCCGGGTGGACAAACCCGGGGGCAAATGAGGCAGGTTTCTTAGCGGCGGTCCCAGTTGGCGTAGTCCGAGTGGGGATCGTCGGAGTCGTCGTCCCACCCGCGTCCTGAGGATTCGCCGGCGAGTTCTCGCTGCAGGGACTCGAGGTCCATCTCAGGAGTGTGGTACTTGAGTTGGCGAGCAACCTTGGTCTGCTTTGCTTTGGCGCGTCCGCGGCCCATAGCGTGACCCCCTTGAGGTGGTTTCCGGCGACCCAGTTTAATGGGCGGCCTCTATTAATCGTTTCTGTATTGTCCTGTGCAACATAATAGCCTGTCGTTGCAAAAAATTCCGCAAAGGTCCATGAACTGGGCAAATAGTCGAAATTAGTTGTTTGAGCGCAACTTTTCCACCGCGCGGCGCCCCGCTTTCTCACCTTCTTCGGCGGGCACTGAATCGCTGTCAATGGACGCCGAAATCTCGACCTCGCCGACAATGGTGACAGTTGTGTGGCGCAGGGCGGAACGTTTCACCGCGGCTAGCGCGATGGGTCCGTATTCCGCGTCGTGGACAACAGTGCCCACCCGCCCGGCGCGGCGGCCGCCGACGGTAATTTCGCTGCCGGGGGTGGGTTCGATTGGGGCGGAGCCGTCGAGGTGCAACATGACCATGACGCGGGGGGAGCGGCCGAGGTTTTCCACGCGCGCCACCGTTTCCTGGCCGCGGTAACAGCCTTTATTCAGGTGGACCGCGCCGATGTGTTCGCCGCGGTTGATGAAGGACTCTACCTCGTGGGGGATCGACTTGTCGTCGAGGTCGGCGCGCGGCTCCGGCTCACCGGCCCAGACACGTTCGGCGGTAAAGGCCATCAGGCCCGCCAGCGCGCCGCCCGCTGTGATGAACTCCTCCGCGGCGCGAGGAAGGTCTTTGCGGGGCAGGGCGATGTCGGTGCGCTGGACGCGGCCCCACGTTGACGGGCCCCTGGTAAAGACCGCACCGAGGTCTGTCAACGTTTCGTGGCCGGCGGGGGCCAGGATGGTGATGATCCCTAGGTCGCTGTCTTCAATGGTGACCTCGGACCAAAACACCATGCGGTGCAGAAATGTCGAAAAGCTTTGCGCCTGATAGGACGGCAGATCCAAAAAGTAGGCGTCGCCGTCGAAGTAAATGTCAGCCTGGTGCAGGATATGGCCGTGGATGTCTAAGTCAAGCGCGGAGGCGGAGAAGCCAGCGGCCACGTCGTCGAGCTTCTGCGACAGGAGGTTGTTTAAAAAACTCGGCGCATCCGGGCCGTGAACCTTGATCACGCGGCGGTGTGAGCGGTCGATGAGCACAGGTGTTGTACTCAGGGCGCGTTGCTCACCGAGGGGGTTGCCGTAGTGCCAGGCGACACCGGCGGCGTCGAGAAGCGTTGTGGTTGCCTCCGGCAGTTCGACGGCCTCCGCCCGGGAAAGGAGGGGAGAACGGTAAAGCTGGGTGTCGTCCTCATTGTGCTGCATCACAGGCCACATCATACGTGCATAATGAGGGATCATGGGCCAGTCACTTCTTCCCCCGCAGCCGGTGATCTACCTCATTGAACCTTATGGTGGGTCGGTGCGGCGACAAAACGCCCACATGCCCCATGTGTTTTGGGACGACAGCGCCGTTACCCGCGGCGATGGCATCTTCGAAACTATTTTGATCCGCCGGGGTCGTACCGTGAACCTCAAGATGCACTTGGAGCGCTTCCGCGTTTCGGCGGCCGCGTTAGATCTGCCGGACCCGGCGGCTAGTCAGTGGCTGGAGGCCACCACGGCAGCGGTTGCGGACTACTGCCGCGAGCGCGGCGATGAGACGGGCGAAAGTATCGAGGCGACTTGTGTGTGGACGATGACCCGCGGGCGCGAATCCACTGGTGTGCCTTCCGCGTGGCTGACAGTTCGCCCTGTAAATCCGGAGTTTGCCAAGCAGCGCAAAAGTGGGGTCAAGGTGGTCACCACTGGGCGTGGCTACACGCTGCAGCAGGCTGAGAACGCCGCGCCGTGGCTGAAACAGGGTGCGAAGACGCTGAACTATTCCGCTTCCCTGGCCGCGTTGCGGTGGGCGCGCGAGAACGGCTATGACGACGTTATTTACATCGACCCTGAAAGTGGCCGTGTGCTTGAAGGTGCGATGTCGACGGTGTTGGTGGTCAAAAGTCGTGCGCGGCTTCGCACGCCGGAGCCAGGCAACGACGTTTTGCGGGGCACAACCCAGCGCGCCGTGTTCGACTACGCTGCTGGTCGCGGCTGGAAATGTAAGGCTAAAACGCTTTTTGTTGAGGATTTGTTCAGTGCTGAATCTGTCTGGTTGCTTAGTTCGACGCGCCGCGGGGTGAGAGTCACCGCGATCGACGGCACAACACTGCCAACGCCCGATAACGCCGAGGACATCGCCATGCTTATCGACGCCTCCTTGGGCGCCGTATCTTAACCAGCGACCCGCTTGAGTTCAGCGGACATGTACGGCACCATCTCCCCATCAACGGCACGCTCGTCTACCCAGCCAAGGTTGTTGTTGGGCATTAAACCGTAGAGGCGTTTGCCGGCGCCGTGCCTTTCCGGGCCTGTCGTGGTCACGATCGTCGAGGCGCTTTGGAGCTGCCAGGCCCGTTCGTTGACCGGATCGCCGTACATGATCTCCACCAGCCCACGTGAGTTGGTCAAGGTCACCTCAATTTCATCGGCAAGTGAGATGCGCCAAAAGCCAACTTCGCGCTGGTCCGCGCCGATGCACTCTCCTTCCGAGTTCAGCCGCCACAGGCGGGATTCAAAGCGCAGGTAATTTTCACCGTCGTGGGAGATGATGAGTTGCTGGCCGAAGGGGTACTCCTCACCATTGTCGTTGGCTTGGCCAGTGCCGGACCACACGCCCACGAGGGGAAGCAGGGCCAAAAGGCCGTCGTGAAGCGAAGGGCCGTGGCGTAGGTTCGCCGTGTCCTCGGGAAGTGGGAAACCTTCGAACCCGAAGCCGGGGATGTTGCGCTGCGCGGTGGTCTTTGACTGCTCCGCGGCGAGGTTGACCGCCTCGCTGCCGTCAAGTTTGGCAGCCGGGATGCTTTTCGCGTCGTCTTCGCTTTTGTTCATGGGCCCAAGCGTACCCACCGCTTCGGCACCGCTAAGTGGCCGGTTGCTTATCTGCAGCCAATGGGGTTAAGTCCTCCGGCCTCAGGGTTACGTTGATGCGGTCGCGGGAGAACTCAATCGAACCGCCGGAGAGCTGCACTAAGTCAGCCGGACCACCTAAAGGCAGGTCCCGGGTGTCGCGCTCGAAGGTAAAAGCGGCGAGAACTTTCTGGGTGTCGGTGGTGGGGACGTCGATAAGCTTGCTCGGGCGCATGTGGAATACGCCCTGTTCCAAACGCAGCGTCACCACGACTGTCGACGGCTCCTGCGCCCCCGGCACCGTCCCGGTCAGCCGTGCCTCACTGGCGACCCCTCCCAGCGGCGACATGTCGTAGGGGTTGGCAATGTCTAAATCCGTCATCCCCAGCAACTCGCCGAAGGCCACCCCGTCGAGGCGCACCCGGCGGCGCGTCATGGCGGCTTCGCCGCCGGTGAAATTTGCCGCCAGCACTTGGGCGCCGGAAATCTCTATGTCGAAGGCTTCCGCAGAGGCGTTGATTAACCCAAAACCCTCGACCGGAACATCGAGCACTTGCACACCCACACGCGGCACTTTGTCGGTAACAAGCACGGCGAGAAAGGGAAAACCCGCGATGTAGGTGTCCGGGGAATAAGGCAGGTTGTCTCTAAGCTCTAAACGGGTAGAAAGGCGATATTCCGCCCGGGCGGCCAACGCCGTATCGGAAACAAAAGCGCAAGCGGCAACGACGGCGAAGGCCAAGAAAACTCGGGTAGACAGAGAGGACTTGCGGGGGGTCTTCTCCTGGGGGTTTCGCTGCTGCACCGTCACAAATCTATTTCTACCGTAGCCTGGTGGCATGGCCGACATGAAAGAGCGATTGGACCTCGTTGATGCAGCCGCAGCCCACGACGGCGTCGCCGCCTTCTCTGAACCTTTCCGGCGGGCGTTACAACGCGAAGCGGGGCACATTTACTTCGAACGTTTCGAAGCCGAAACGCTCGTTGGGCTGGCGGCCCTCGCCCCCGATGGGTCCGCGGAGCTTGCCATCGCACCAGATAAGCGGCGTCGAGGCCACGGTGCGGCCCTGGTCCGCGAGGTGTTGGAGCGCAACCCACACGCTGGCCTGTGGGCGCACGGCAACCTTCCCGCAGCGCGGGGGTTGGCGGCTGCGCTGGCGCTGGAGCCCACCCGCACCCTCTATGTGATGGGCCTCGACGGTGAGGGTTTGGATGCGGCGACTGAGGTAGGTGACCTCGGTGAGTTTTACGCCCTGCCTTACCCGCAGGCGGTTGAGCGCTTCGGCAAAGAATCGGTGGAGCAGCAGTGGCTGCAGGTCAACAACGAAGCCTTCTCGTGGCACCCAGAGCAGGGCGGCTGGGACCTCGGGCAGCTTCGCGACGCCATGGACACCGACTGGTTCGACCCGCACGGTGTGTGGTTCATCTACGACGGCGAAAAGCTTGCGGGTTTCCACTGGACGAAGCAGCACCCCGGAAGTGTTGGCGAAGTCTACGTTGTCGGGCTTGCCGACGGCGCTCGCGGGAAGAATCTGGGAGGGCCGCTGCTTTCCCTGGGTGTGAAGCACCTTGTTGGCGGAGGTGCACGGCGGGTGATCCTTTACGTGGAATCCGACAACGAGCCCGCTGTGCGGCGGTACCAGCAGATGGGCTTTGTGGTTGACGAATCACACGTTGTGTACAGCGCCGGGGACAAATAGTTTTTGACCTGGCGTTTTATGGCAAAAAGGGACGGTTGCGTAACTGTTTACTCAAAGTTCATTGGATGTTACACCTCCGGTTTACCGAAGGCGCTTAGGTTTATGGGCTGTGAGTAATCGGACGGTTGCCCGCAGGCTGGCTATGGTCAGAACCGCGGGTCCATCCTTCTGAAGTGGAGGGGCCGATTCTCGGACTGTCATATATTTGGACCTGAAAGGTACCCCGTGATCCGCAACTTCAAGCGCACCGCTACCGCGATCGGTGCTGTCGCCCTTGCTTCCGTCTCCCTTGCCGCCTGCTCCAGCTCCTCCGAGGGCGATTCCGCCTCCTCCGAGTCCACGGGTGCAGAGACCTCTGAGGCTGCCGCGGTCGACGGCCTGTCCGGCCAGACCGGCCAGCTTGTCGCTGAGGGCGCGACCTCCCAGCAAAACGCCATGGACTACTTCGGCTCCCGTTACTCCGAGGAAGTTCCGGGCGCTAACCTCGCCTACAACGCAACCGGTTCCGGCAACGGCATCAAGAACTTCATCGGCAACCAGGCTGTATTCGCCGGCTCCGACTCCCCGCTGAAGGAGGACGAGGTTGCCGCAGCTATGGAGCGTTGCGGTGGCAACGAGGCATGGCACCTACCGTTCGTTGTTGGCCCGGTCGCCATTGCTTACAACCTCGACGGCGTCGACGATCTGAACCTGACCGTCGACAACATCGTCGAGATCTTCAAGGGTGACATCACCAACTGGAACGACCCGAAGATCGCCGAATCCAACCCGGGCGCAGACCTGCCCGACGAGGACATCAAGGTTGTCTTCCGCGCCGACGAGTCCGGCACCACCGACAACTTCCAGAAGTTCCTCGCCGCTGCCTCCGACGGCAAGTGGGAGGGCAAGGGCAAGGCATTCCCGGCTGCTGTCGGTGCTGGCGCCAACGGCTCCACCGGTGTCGCAGCGCAGGTCAGCTCCACTCCGGGCGCGATTACCTACGTCGAAGCTGGCTTCGCCGAGAAGATGGCCAATGTCGACTTCGGCAACGGCCCAGTCGAGCTCAGCCCCGACTCCGTGGGCAAGGCACTCGACGGCATGGAGTTCACCACCGAGGGCCACAACATGGTCGTCGACGCTGAGAAGCTCTTTGCCTCCAACGACGCAGGTTCCTACCCGCTGGTTTTGACCACCTACGAGATCATCTGCTCCGCCGGCTACGACGAAGCCACCAAGAACATGGTTAAGGACTTCCTCACCGTCGCCCTGAACTCCCAGGACGATGAGTTGGCAGCCGAGGGCTTCATCCCGGTCAAGGGTGCGCACGCTGAGCGTTTGCGCGACGCAATCGAAGCGATCAGCTAAGTGTCACTTCTCCGCTGAGCTGCAGCGGACGCGAAATTGCCCCCCCGTCCGGCTCCGACTGGCAATGGGGGGCAATGCCATGTGCTGACCTCCTTCCCCTCTGAGCGGGGAGGAAGGCAGAAAACTTTTGAGGGGCCAGCCCCGCTAACTGAAACTCAATAAAAGGACCCGTGACTATGGCTGAAAACCACACGCCAGGAGCTCGCAACGATGAAGTGCGGGCCGGAGGCGACGCACCGGCTCCAGCCGACAGTGCCATGCCTGGCTCCACAGGCACGCCGACGCTGACCCGAGAAGAACCCGCCGGTACCCCGCCAATTGTTTCCACCTCAAGCTCCGTCATCCGCCCCGGTGACCGAATCTTCCGCTTCCTGTCCACTGCCTCATCCGCTTTGATCACCGTTATCATCGCGGCTATCGGCCTGTTCCTTCTCGTCCAGGCGATTCCGCCGCTGTTGCGTAACGAAGGCGGCCTAATCGGCTTCTTCACCTACCGCGATCAGTGGCAAACCGCGAACCTCGACGCGATGAAGTTCGGTATCCCGAACCTGTTCTTCTCCACCGTCACGATTTCGCTGATCGCTTTGATTTTGGCCATGCCGGTTGCCCTGGGCATCGCCCTGTTCCTGTCCAATTACGCACCGAAGCGATTGGTGCGCCCGCTCGGCACCCTCGTGGACATGCTGGCGGCCGTTCCCTCCATCGTCTACGGCCTGTGGGGTGCGCAAGTCCTCGGCCCCTTCCTGGGGAAGTTCTACGAATGGATCGCCTCCTGGGGCGGCGGGTTCTTCCTGTTCGCGCACTACCAGAACTCGCCGGCCTTCGCCACGGGGCGCAACATCATGACCGGTGGCATCGTGCTCGCCATCATGATCTTGCCGGTTATCGCCGCCACCGCCCGCGAAGTCTTCGTCCAGACCCCTCCCGGCCAGATTGAATCCGCACTTGCGCTGGGCGCTACCCGTTGGGAAGTCATTCGCATGACGGTCATTCCCTTCGGCATGTCCGGCTACATTGCAGGCTCCATGCTCGGCCTTGGCCGCGCCCTCGGCGAAACCATGGCCCTCTACATGGTTGTCTCCCCGGGCCTGATGTACCGCGGCTCGCTTTTCGACGGCGGATCAACCTTCGCGACCCACATCGCTAACGCCTCCGCGGAGTTCAACAACCCGATCAGTGCCGGCGCCTACATCGCTGCGGGCCTCGTGCTGTTCATCTTGACCTTTATTGTCAACTCGATTGCCCGCGCGATCGTCAACAAGAACAAGTAGGGGAGACGCGAATATGAGCACCGCTTCGACCAACCTTTCCGCCGGCGATAAGCCCGCGGCCCCCGCGCAACGCGCGGAGGTAGAACAAAACAGCACCCCGTTCTCCCAAATTTCCAGCGGCCGAAAGTCCACCAACACCTTCATGGGCCTGCTGATGTGGGCCAGCATGATCATCGCCCTGATTCCCCTTCTGTGGCTTCTGGGCACGGTAATCTCCAACGGTTTCAGCGCCGTGTTCTCTGCGGGCTGGTGGACCGAAGACATGGTCGGTGTCCGCAACAGCCGGGAGGGCGGCGGCGCACTCCACGCCATCGCCGGCACCCTGATGCAAACCCTGGTCGCCTCCCTGTTTTCCATTCCGATCGGCGTATTTACCGCGATTTACCTCGTGGAATACGCCAACGGCAGTCGACTGGGCAGAATCACCACATTCATGGTGGACATCCTCTCCGGTGTCCCCTCCATCGTCGCCGCACTGTTTATCTACGCGCTGTGGATCACGATTTTGGGACAGCAACGCTCCGGTTTTGCCGTGGCGCTATCCCTCATCTTGTTAATGGTGCCAATCGTGGTCCGCAATACCGAGGAGATGCTTCGCGTCGTCCCCATGGACCTGCGTGAAGCTTCCTACGCACTGGGCGTGCCGAAGTGGAAAACCATTGCCCGCATCGTCTTGCCCACCGCCCTGTCAGGTATCGTCACCGGCATCATGTTGGCTGTTGCCCGCGTCATGGGTGAATCGGCCCCAGTGCTGATCCTCGTCGGCTCAACGCCGGCCCTGAATTGGCTCGGCCTGTTCGGCGAGCCGCAATCCTCGCTGCCCCTGTTCATGCTCGATATGTGGAAGTCCGGCGCATCCGGGCCCGCATTGGACCGTCTCTGGGGCGCAGCATTAACCCTCGTCATTCTCGTTATCGCTTTGAACCTGCTGGCGCGCCTGATCGCATCGCGCTTCTCGGTGAAGAAGTAAAACTGCAGATCAAGCAATCACCCACCACTGAGGAGAACTTAGATGTCCAAGCTCGAACTGAACGACGTTAACATCTACTACGGCGACTTCCACGCCGTGCAAAACGTCAACATGAAGGTGCCGGCTCAGGCCGTCACGGCCTTCATCGGCCCATCTGGTTGCGGAAAGTCCACGGTGCTGCGCACTCTCAACCGCATGCACGAGGTTATCCCCAACGCCACCGTCACCGGCGAGATCGTGCTCGACGGAAACAACATCTACGGGCCGAAGGTTGACCCGGTGTCCGTGCGTAACACCATCGGCATGGTCTTTCAGAAAGCGAACCCCTTCCCCACAATGTCCATCGAGGACAATGTCGTCGCCGGACTGAAGCTAGCTGGCGAGAAGAACAAAAAGAAGCTCAAGGAAGTGGCCGAGGAGTCTCTGCGTGGCGCGAACCTCTGGGAGGAAGTTAAAGACCGCCTGGATAAGCCGGGCGGCGGACTTTCCGGTGGCCAACAGCAGCGCCTGTGCATCGCCCGAGCCATCGCGGTGCGCCCCGAGGTTTTGCTGATGGATGAGCCTTGCTCCGCCCTCGACCCAATTTCCACCCTCGCTGTCGAGGATCTGATTCACGAGCTGAAAAACGATTACACCATCGTCATCGTGACCCACAACATGCAGCAGGCGGCGCGTGTGTCCGACAAGACCGCCTTCTTCTCCCTCGAGGCCACCGGCAAACCCGGCCACCTGGTGGAGTTCAACGACACCACCACCATCTTCGAGAACCCGGACAAGAAGGAGACCGAGGACTACATCGCGGGCCGCTTCGGCTAGGCCACACCCTCAACCTTGAAAATGCCCGGCTTGACTAAGCCGGGCATTTTCCACGTTGAGGCGCCGGTGTGCGCTACTTCCTGCGGCGCCGCGCGATTTTACCGGCCCGGAAGCGACGTTCGATCTCAGCGAACTTTTCGTCCATGTCGAAGCCGTCGCCCTCGCCGCGCTGTTCAAGGTAAGCCTCGGGGCGAAGCCCAGTGACCAAAAAAACAGTTCGTGCCGCCACGTTTATGCAGTGGTCTGAGTAGCGTTCGTAGTAGCGCGTCACCAGCGCCAGGTCGACGGCCTCCCGGGCACTGTGCGGCCAGTCATGGTGGGTCAGTGCGTTGAGTAGGTAGTTTTTCATTGCGTCGACATCGTCATCATCTTCGCGCAGCTTCACGGCGGCTTCGGCGTCGGGGTTGACCAGCAGATCGTGGGTTTTCTGCCCGAGTTCGTCGGCGAGCCGGGCCATTTCCGTCACGATATCTACAATCGGTTCCGGCAAGACCGGATCGGGGTGGCGCAGGCGTGCCGTGTTTGCAATGTGGGTGGCGAGCACCCCCATGCGCTGGAAATCCTCAACGATGTAGATAGAGGAAACAACCTGACGCAAATCGGATCCCACCGGTGATTCCAAAGCGAGCAGCTTCATGCTGCGGGCCTCGCAGCACTGACGAATCTCCTCTAAGCGGTCGGCGCAAGACAATGCGTACTCCGCGCTTTCAAGCGACTGTTGCAATAAGGCGACGGAAGCGTTGGACATAATGTCGCGCACAAGGTCGCACATCTCGAGCAGGTCGCGGGAGAAGGCTTCCAGGTGCTCTCGGTAGACTGCTCGCAACGGTGCGATTTTGCCGTTTGTCATCCCTAGCCTCCGTTGTTGTCGATCTCGGCGCCCTCCGGCACCGTATCGTCTTCTGGGTTGTCAAGCCAGCCGTCGGGAAGCGCTACCTTTGACGACGAGCCCTGCCGGCCGCGGGCGTCGTCGGCGTGTTCGGCGCGCACTGTCGATCCGGCGAAAGGTGCCAGCAGATCGTTGAGTTGCTGCAAAGTTGTGACCTGGGCGAGGTTTTTGCGAAACTCGCCGCCGACCGGGAATCCGCGCAGGTACCACCCGGTGTGCTTGCGAATGTCACGGCAGGCGTGGTGCTCCCCGTCGTGTTGCGCGAGAAGCGTTGCGTGGCGGTAAATAATGCCAGCGACCTGGCC
The DNA here is from genome assembly GCF_038452275.1 of Corynebacterium sp. BD556. Lineage (NCBI taxonomy): Bacteria > Bacillati > Actinomycetota > Actinomycetes > Mycobacteriales > Corynebacteriaceae > Corynebacterium > Corynebacterium mayonis. The sequence goes on along the minus strand of NZ_CP141643.1, from coordinate 1,428,994 downwards.
GAGGGTGGGCTCGGCAGGAATTTCCTCGCCTCGCAGCTGCGCGCCTAGCTGGGCGAACAGCCAGGGACGGCCGAGGCAGCCGCGGCCCACCTCCACACCGTGGCATCCGGTTTGGGTCATCATGCGCTCGGCGTCTCCGGCGGCGAAGATGTCGCCGTTGCCGATCACAGGAAGGCCAGTGCCGTCCATGTGTTCTACTAGGCGTGTGATTTCTTCCCAGTGGGCGTTACCGGAATAGCGCTGCGCCGCTGTGCGCGCATGCAGCGCGACAGCCGCCGCGCCTTCTTCCGCGGCAATGCGGCCGGCGTCGAGGTGGGTGTGGTGTTCGTCGTCAATGCCGATGCGGAACTTCACCGTCACCGGAATGTCCGTGCCTTCGGTGGCGCGCACGGCGGCAGCCACGATATTGCCGTACAGGCGGCGCTTGTAAGGGATCGCGGAGCCGCCGCCCCGTCGAGTGACTTTTGGTACTGGACAGCCGAAATTCATGTCGATGTGGTCGGCGATGTCTTCTTCGACGATCATGCGCACGGCCTCGTAGGTGAACTTCGGGTCGACGGTATAAAGCTGCATGGAGCGAGGCTTTTCGACGTCCGCAAAAGCCGTCATGTGAAGCGTTTTCTCGTTGCGCTCGACGAGTGCTCGGGCAGTAATCATCTCGCACACGTACAACCCGGATGAGGTCCCGGTCAACTCCTCCTCGATTTCGCGGCAAAGCACACGAAACGGCATGTTGGTTACGCCCGCCATCGGAGCCAGGATAACGGGGGAGTCGAGAGTGAAGCCCCCGATTCGCAGCGGGGCGGTAGCTGCAGTCGGCGACAATGATTGAGTCATAGCCTAGCTATTGTCCTCCATAACTTTGCACTAAGTCTAATCCGCCGCCACGGAAGGAATCTACGCCCTTTCGGGGGTAGTTGACGTGGGGGTCAGGGCAGCGCGGGGTCACCGCCACGAAAGGGGCGCCTCACGCAAGCAGTGACTTCTAGCCGCGCAGATACCCCCTCCAGGAAAAGGTTGCTCAAAGCGGAACGTTGATATGGCTATGAAAGGTAGGTCACAATAAGGTGGAGTTGTTACCAGCAACGTAAAGGAGATTCTCATGAGTGATCGCATTGCCAATGCCAAGCTCCGCGACAAGGTGATGACCGCTGAGGAAGCCGTCCAGTTTGTTAACCATGGAGATAAAGTCGGCATCTCCGGCTTCACCGGTGCGGGCTACCCGAAGGCACTTCCCGGCGCAATCGCCGAAAAAGCCAAGGCCGCGCATGACAAGGGACAGGACTTCAGCATCGACCTCTACACCGGCGCTTCCACCGCCCCGGAGTGCGACGGTGTGCTCGCTGAGGCCAACGCCCTTCGCTACCGGATGCCGTACCAGTCCGACCCAACTATGCGTAACAAAATTAACGCTGGCGAGATGAAGTTCCAAGACATCCACCTGTCGCACTCCGGCATGATGGTTGAGCAGGGCTTCTTCGGCGAAGTTGACCTCGCCATCGTCGAGGCCGTCCGCATCACCGAAGATGGCAACATCGTTCCGTCTTCTTCCGTGGGCAACTCCGTCGAATTCCTCAACGCAGCCAAGAAGATCATCGTTGAGGTCAACGAATGGCAGTCCGAGGATCTTGAGGGCATGCACGATATTTGGCTCGTGCCGCCGCTGCCGAATCGTATCCCCATCCCGATCACCAAGGCTGGCGATCGCATCGGCACTACCTACATCGAGATTGACCCGGAGAAGGTCGTCGCCGTGGTTAAGACGAACGACGCCGACCGCAACGCTCCGTTTAAGGCGCCGGACGAGACTTCCGAGAAAATTGCCGGTAACTTCCTTGACTTTTTGGAAAATGAAGTTAAGGCTGGCCGACTCTCCTACGACGGCTACGTCATGCAGTCCGGCGTGGGCAACGTCCCCAACGCTGTGATGGCGGGCCTGATGGAGTCGAAGTTTGAAAACATTCAGGCATACACCGAGGTCATCCAGGACGGCATGGTCGATCTCATCGACGCCGGCAAGATGACTGTCGCTTCCGCGACCTCCTTCTCCTTGTCGCCCGAGTACGCGGAGAAGATGAACAACGAAGCTGCCAGGTACCGCGAGCGCATCATTTTGCGCCCGCAGTCGATTTCCAACCACCCGGAGGTCATCCGCCGCACTGGCCTGATCGCCTCCAACGGCATGATCGAAGTAGATATCTACGGCAACGCAAACTCCACCCACATCAACGGCTCCCGCCTGATGAACGCACTAGGCGGCTCCGGCGACTTCACCCGCAACGCCTACATCTCCTCGTTCATCTCACCGTCGGTAGCCAAGGATGGCGCAATTTCCGCGATCGTGCCGATGGTCTCCCACGTCGACCACACTGAGCACGACGCGATGGTTTTCATCACCGAGTACGGTGTTGCAGATCTGCGTGGCCTGGCGCCGCGTGACCGCGTGCAGAAGATGATCTCCATCGCGCACCCGACCTACCGCCCGCTGCTGGAGGAGTACGTCGAGTTGGCCGCCAAGTCCAAATACCAGGCGACCCCGCACGACCTGAAGCACGCCTTCGATTTCCACAACCGCATCCAGGAAACCGGCACGATGCAGAAGTAGGGCGATAGCTGTCCACCTAGACCGAAACCCCCGCAGGCGGTGTAAATGAGCGCCTTCGGGGGTCGGTTTTTTAATTGGGGAAGCGAGCGGTAGACTGAGTTGCTGCAGCAGCGTGCTCGAGGTTTTATCCTCGGTACACGGCGTTGCTGGCGGGCCTTTAGCTCAGTTGGTAGAGCTACGGACTTTTAATCCGCAGGTCCCGGGTTCGAGCCCCGGAGGGCCCACGATGAGGACTACCTTTGTGATACAAATGCACGAAGGTAGTCCTTTTTTATTTCCAGCGGTTCACCCCACAACGAAGCTCTGAAACTTCTGCCCAGGGCAGATGTCTTAATGAACGAGAAATGGGTGCGGTGACGCAGGTTCGAAACCCACTAAGTCCAGCCTGGGCAGTAGTGTGTCTGTGGGCGGACCGAGATGCTGGGGGTCAGCGTCCCGCCCGGTGTTTCCCTTGTGCGCAGGTGGAGGATTCGATCCGAAAAGCACCCGCGATGGTCGCCTTAGCTGCGCTGATATGGCCCCACTTCAACAATCACAGATACACCACGCTAACGGACACTGATAATGGGAGTGCGGGACAAGAACCATCCGGAATGACCCACTAACGGACTGCCACAATCTGATTGTGTGCCTTCGTTGCGATCTGTCTTCCGGGCTGGGCCAAGCCGGAAACGAGGCGCACCGAGGCATCGCCGTTTGCGGCGCTGCAACCAGCGCTATCGTGTCAGTCGGAACAACTGCTGGTGCTGTGCGTCTTTGCGGCCACGGTGCGCCAGTCACCTCGGCGTTGACCACAACGACGGGCTTGCTGATGCAGGAACCGTCCCGTCGACGTCGAGATCGACGCCGAGTTTTCGATCCAGGGGCAGACTTAAGAAAAGGAAAAACAGGGCCAACGCCTGGAAACAAAGCCCGGGACAGCTCATCAATGGACAGCAAAAACACTAAGGCCCTGGAGCGACTATCTGCGACGCAGATAGTCGCTCCAGGGTTTTCGCAGGCATCCTGAGACAAGGAATCTGCCTAGTCCTCACCGAGATAAAGTGGGTTTGCTGAGGGGAGGAAAAGCTAGCGCCACACTTCGAGGCGCACTAGGGTGGCCCCGTCCTCGCGTTCCAAGGCAAGCTCGTCGTCGTCACAGGTTTGTCCGTGGATGCGCTTGGTTAGGCGCAGTTGGTAGCGGTGCGGCTCACCATCAATGTCGACGGTGCCGATAGAAGTCCAGCCGTTGGATTCGTCGATGAGGACGTTGTCTACGGAAGTGTCCGGGGTTTTACCGTTGCCTTTGACAAGAAAAATCGGTTCCCCGTTGTTATAGTCGGCGCCTTTGTCTCCAGTGACGATCATCCTGATCAATTCACGCACTGCTACGGCGTCGTCGGTGAGGTAGGCGACCGAACGCTCGCCAAGCTCGGAGTGTTGCATCCGCAGCAGCTCGGTATCAAGCCCGCGGTTGGCAGGGCGATAGCTGAGCCCTAACTGGCAAAGGTTGCCGTCGCCGTCATTGCCGACCAGAACTTCAATCCCTACTACGTCGTCGGGGTCGACAGCACGGTAGGAGCCTTTCACCTTAGTGATCTTGGAATACTTGGCCGCGACTTCGTCTTTCGTCGGGTTGAGATCGGCATCGTAGATTTCTGCAGTGGCCATCAGCTCTTCACCATCCGTTTAATAGCTTGCATTGCTTCTTCTACCTTAGCGTTGAGCGCTTCCTCGTCGCCGCTGCCGCCGTCGTTCATGGCGCCGGTGACGCAGTGCTTCAGGTGGTCGTCGAGAAGCGCGAGGCCGACGTTTTCCAACGCGGAATTGATCGCCGCGATCTGGGTCAAGATGTCAATGCAGTACTGATCTTCGCTGATCATCCGCACGAGGCCGCGCACTTGCCCCTCAACGCGGTTGAGTCGGGCGATATAGCGCTCGCGCTCCGGTGTGTAACCGTGCTGGTACTCCGTCATGGGTGAAACTTTAGCGCAGGTCAGAGGCGTGCAAGCCGCTGGGTCAGGGGCGGTTTGTGGGTTGTGGCCTTTCTGGCTTATGATAAGCGGGCTGCTTGAGAGCGCAACGCTTCTCAAAAGGTGGGCCCCCATCGTCTAGCGGCCTAGGACACCGCCCTTTCACGGCGGCGGCACGGGTTCGAATCCCGTTGGGGGTACGCACGATCCACATAGTTTTGTAGATCGGAGCCAACAACAGAATATGGCCCTGTGGCGCAGTTGGTTAGCGCGCCGCCCTGTCACGGCGGAGGTCGCGGGTTCAAGTCCCGTCAGGGTCGCACCATATTAGTGACAGCCCCGAGATGCCAGATGGCGTCTCGGGGTTTTCGTTTCCGTGGGTGCGCGGCGGATGTAGGTTTTGTCGAGCTGCCGCCGCCGCGGTGGCCCGGACCTTTTAAAAAACCAGTTTGAACTGGCGATTTGTAGACCTTCGGACGGCCTGTGTAGAGTATCAACTCGTGCGAGAAGCGGTCTGAATCTTTGGCTGTGGGTTGCGCGTCAAGAAAATATGGCCCTGTGGCGCAGTTGGTTAGCGCGCCGCCCTGTCACGGCGGAGGTCGCGGGTTCAAGTCCCGTCAGGGTCGCAGAACACTTTGTTGTTCTGGCCAGATAGCTCAGTCGGTAGAGCACACGCCTGAAAAGTGTGGGGTCGCCAGTTCGATCCTGGCTCTGGCCACAGTTAAGCCCTTCCTGGTTTTGCCGGGGAGGGCTTTGGTGTGTCTGAAACTAAGTTGTGGGGTTGTCAACAACTTTCGCCTTCACTAAGCTGAAGGCAGTTAAACACGGCACAAGAAAGGATGCACCATGGCCGATAATTTTGAGCTGGTCAAGAACGAGGAAAAGCAACAGTACGAGATCCTCGTCGACGGCGAAGTAGCCGGTTTCTCGGTGTACGAGGACGGTGGCAATATCCGCACGCTTCCCCATACTGTGGTGGACAATAAGTTCCGTGGCCAGGGTTTGTCCAAGCCGCTGATCCAGTTTGCGCTTGACGATGTCCGCTCGGACGGACTGAAGGTCAACCCTCTGTGCCCGGCGGTTTCCGGCTTTATCAAGAAAAACCCTGAGTATCAGGATCTCGTCGCCTAAGAGCTCGAGAGAAAATCCAAAGACCTGTTCCTTTCCCGCGCGGGAGAGGAACAGGTCTTTTGTTTCTGTTCGCGTGGGGCAGCTAGATCTGGTAGCTGCCTGCGTTGAAGTACTTATCCGGGTCGACGAGGTGCTTGGTTTCGTTGTGTTTGCGCTCGCGGAAGCGGGCGGGAATGCCCACCGCGATTGAGTTTTCCGGGATCGACTTGGTCACTACTGCGTTGGCGCCTATGGCGGAGTTAGCGCCGATGGTAACGGGGCCGAGCACTTTGGCGCCGGCGCCGATGGTGACGTTGTCGCCGATGGTGGGGTGGCGCTTGGTTTGGGTCAGCACCTGTCCGCCAAGGGTCACGCCGTGGTAAAGCATGACGCCGTCACCGATTTCAGCAGTCTCACCGATGACGATGCCCATCCCGTGGTCGATAAAGAAACGCCGCCCGATCTGCGCCCCAGGGTGAATCTCAATGCCGGTGAGGAAACGGTTAATTTGGGCGAGGATGCGGGCGGGCCCTTTCCATTCCCGTTTCCACATCCAGTGGCAAACACGGTGCATCCAGATGGCGTGCAGGCCGGAGTAGACGATCGCGTTTTCAATGTCACCTCGCGCGGCCGGGTCGTGCTCACGTGCATTGTGCAAGTCCTCGCGGACCATCTGAATGATCTTCCACATGGTGGCCGAGTCTAGCAACGTGACCTAGTCGCGGATGTCCTCGTAGAGGATGGTGGAGACGTAGCGCTCGCCGAAGTCGCAGACCACGAAGACGATAGTCTTGCCTTCGTTTTCTGGGCGGTTGGCCAGTTCGAGTGCGGCTTTGAGGTTGGCGCCGGTGGAGATGCCGCCTAGGATGCCTTCCTGGCGGGCCAGGTCGCGGGAGGTGGAGACGGCGTCCTCGTTGGTGACGGTGATCACCTCGTCGATAAGCGCGCGGTCTAGCGTGCCTGGTACGAAGTTCGCGCCGAGGCCTTGGATTTTGTGCGGTCCAGCTTCGCCCTTGGACAATAGGGGAGAGGCCGCTGGTTCGACGGCGACGAGTTTAATGTCCGGGTTTTGCTCCTTGAGGTATTTGCCAGCGCCCGAGATGGTGCCGCCGGTGCCCACGCCCGCGACAAGAATGTCGATGTTGCCGTCGGTGTCTTTCCACAGTTCGGGGCCGGTGGTTTTATAGTGCATCTGGGGGTTGGCTTGGTTTTCGAATTGGCGGGCGAGGATCGCGTTGTCGTTTTCTGCGATGATCTCGTTGGCCTTCTCCACGGCGCCTTTCATGCCGGCTGATCCGGGGGTGAGCACGATTTCGGCGCCGAGAGCGCGCAGGATGACGCGGCGTTCGGTGGACATGGTTTCGGGCATGGTGAGGATGACTTTGTAGCCCTTGGCGGCGCCAGCGAGGGCGAGGGCGATGCCGGTGTTGCCGGAGGTGGCTTCGACGATGGTGCCGCCGGGTTGTAGTTCGCCTGAGGCTTCGGCAGCTTCGACGATGGCTTTGCCAATGCGGTCCTTGACGGAGTTGGCGGGGTTGTAGAACTCCAGCTTGGCCAGGATGCGGGCTTTGGAGTTGCGGGTGATGTCGTGAAGTTCGACGAGGGGGGTGTTGCCAACGAGTTCGAGGACGTTGCGGGCGATGTTAGCCATGGTTTTTCCTTTCGTTTTGGGGTGCCGGGATTGTGTGCACACGAATTTATTTGCACCCGCGAGTGTACACCCACCGTTCGAACAGGATAGTACGTCAACTGTAGACAGAACGGTCTATGGTTGGGGCGTGGGAGGCGGGGGCAAATTTGGCCACCCCCGTTTGCGCGATATGATGTGCAGTGTTTGTAGTCAAGTGCAGTGCCCAAAGGTCCCCCCAGTGGGGACACCCATTGGGGTGGAAAGCGTGAGGATCGATCATGGACGCGCAGACAGTCAGGGATGACGACGACGCCATCAGGGCGGCGCTGACAGCGTTGAAAACAGCAACAGGAATCCCTGTCGCAATGTACGGCACCCTGCTTGCCGACAACCGCCTGCAAATCACCCAATGGATCGGGTTGCGCACCCCGGCGCTGCAGAATCTAGTCATTGAACCAGGTGCAGGCGTTGGTGGGCGCGTGGTAGCCACCCGCCGTGCCGTCGGCATCTCCGACTACACACGCGCCAACGTCATCTCGCACGAGTACGACCGGGAGATCCAAGACGAAGGCCTGCACTCCATCGTGGCGGTGCCCGTGATCGTCCAGCGCGAGATCCGGGGCGTGCTCTACGTCGGCGTCCATTCACCAGTTCGTCTCGGCGATAAGGTCATCGAGGAGGTTACGATGACAGCGCGCACGCTCGAGCAGGACCTCGCCATCAATTCCGCTTTACGACGCTCCGATGGCGGCAAAGTTGCCGCCAAAACCGGACGGGTAATGAACGGCGCCGAGTGGGAGCAGGTCCGCTCCACCCACTCGAAGCTGCGGATGCTGGCTAACCGTGTCGCGGACGAATCGGTGCGAAAGGAGCTTGAGCAACTGTGCGACCAAATGGTCTCCCCGGTGCGCATCAAGCAAACCACCAAGCTGTCTGCCCGGGAGCTTGATGTTTTGTCGTGTGTGGCACTCGGGCATACCAACGTCGAAGCCGCTGAGGAGATGGGGATTGGTGCGGAGACGGTTAAGTCTTATCTGCGCAGCGTGATGCGCAAACTTGGGGCACACACCCGCTACGAAGCGGTCAACGCGGCCCGCCGAATCGGAGCCCTGCCTTAAGCGGGCTTGGGTAGTGTGGGCGGCGTGAAGGAAGTTTTTCTTGTCCACGGCGGTGCGCGTCTCGAGGGTGTTGTCAAGGTAGACGGCGCGAAAAACAGTGTGCTTAAACTCATGGCGGCGGCCTTGCTTGCGGAGGGCACAACGACGCTGCATAACTGCCCCGAAATTCTCGATGTTCCCCTCATGTGCGACGTGCTCGTTGGCCTCGGCTGCGAAGTGGAGATCGACGGCTCGGTCGTGAGGATTACTACACCGGCCTATGTTTCCCCGCACGCCGACTTTGAGGCGGTGCGCCAGTTCCGGGCGTCGGTAGCTGTGCTTGGTCCCCTCGTCGCACGCACGGGGGAGGCTTTCCTCGCTTTGCCGGGCGGTGACGCCATCGGCTCGCGGCCCCTCGACATGCACCAAGCCGGCCTGGAACAACTCGGGGCCACCACGCATATCGAGCACGGTGCGGTGGTTGCGCGGGCCGAGAAGCTAGTGGGCGCGAAAATCAAACTGGACTTTCCTTCAGTAGGTGCTACCGAAAACATCGTTACCGCCGCAGTTTTGGCCGAAGGGCGAACAGTGCTAGACAACGCCGCCCGCGAACCAGAGATCGTGGACCTGTGCGACATGCTCAACTCGATGGGCGCGCGCATCTCAGGAGCCGGCACGTCCTCGCTGACTATCGACGGCGTCGAGCGCCTTTCGCCCACTGAACACACCGTCGTAGGCGACCGCATTGTCGCAGGCACCTGGGCCTATGCGGCGGCGATGACCCGCGGCGACGTGACGGTTTCCGGCATCGCTCCGCGCCACCTCCACCTGGCGCTGTCGAAGCTGAAAGTCTCGGGCGCGGATGTAGAGACCTACGACAACGGTTTCCGTGTGCGCATTGACGGCCGCCCGAAAGCCGTCGATTACCAAACCCTTCCGTTCCCGGGTTTTCCGACAGACCTGCAGCCCATGGCGATCGGTATTGCTGCGATTGCCGAGGGCGTCTCCGTCATTACTGAAAATGTTTTCGAGGCACGCTTCCGCTTTGTCGACGAGATGTTGCGCCTCGGGGCCGACGCGACCGTCGACGGCCACCACGTCGTTTTGCGCGGTATTGACCACCTCTCCTCGACGGATGTGTGGGCCTCCGACATTCGAGCCGGTGCCGGGTTAGTTCTCGCTGGTCTCGTCGCTGATGGCGCCACCAGGGTCCATGATGTGTTCCATATCGACCGCGGATATCCAAAGTTCGTGGAAAACTTCACGGAACTTGGCGCCGACATTCGCCGGGTATAGCCGCTTTGAGCTGGGGATTTGGTGTTGTTGGTGGGGGTGTGTAGCTTTATGTCGTGTCAGCAAGACCGACAACGCCCCGCTAGCTGTTTAGGGTTGGTGTGTTAGGCGGTTAGGAAAACGATTGTTGGCGTGACATGAAGCAATCGAGTTTTGATGCACTTGTGCCGGGTTTTGACTTGGTGGGTGTGGTTGTGTAGTGTTGTTCAAGCCGCTTTTCATGCTTGGCCTGTGTGTGGGTTGGGTGTGGGGGTGTGCGTGTGTTGTTTGAGAACTCGATAGTGTGCCAATTCAAGCATTTTTTGTTTGTGTTCATGGTTGTGTTTGTTTGGTTGTGTGCCGTGTGTGCCTGGCTGCTCTTTGTGGGTGGTGGGGGTGCGTGCCGGTGGGTGGTGTCTGAACCAATGATTGGATGCTGCTTCACGTGACGTTTTTGCGTGGTGCATGGTGGATGAATGTTTCGCTGTGAACTATTTTTTGCCAATCTCCTGTTGTGCCCCGTCGGGTGTGGGGGTTGGTTGCAGTAATTTTTGGATTGCCAGTTCATCGCATGTTGTGTGTGGTGGTTGGTTTGTTTTTTGTTGGGTTTTGGGCTTTTCACGGCCTGTTTCGCTTTTGTGTTGAAACTTTTTTGTGGAGAGTTTGATCCTGGCTCAGGATGAACGCTGGCGGCGTGCTTAACACATGCAAGTCGAACGGAAAGGCCAGTGCTTGCGCTGGTACTCGAGTGGCGAACGGGTGAGTAACACGTGGGTGATCTGCCCTGTACTTCGGGATAAGCCTGGGAAACTGGGTCTAATACTGGATAGGACCGGCATGTAGGTGTGTTGGTGGAAAGCTTTTGCGGTATGGGATGAGCTCGCGGCCTATCAGCTTGTTGGTGGGGTAATGGCCTACCAAGGCGTCGACGGGTAGCCGGCCTGAGAGGGTGTACGGCCACATTGGGACTGAGATACGGCCCAGACTCCTACGGGAGGCAGCAGTGGGGAATATTGCACAATGGGCGCAAGCCTGATGCAGCGACGCCGCGTGGGGGATGAAGGCCTTCGGGTTGTAAACTCCTTTCGTCAGGGACGAAGCTTTTGTAAGTGACGGTACCTGGATAAGAAGCACCGGCTAACTACGTGCCAGCAGCCGCGGTAATACGTAGGGTGCGAGCGTTGTCCGGAATTACTGGGCGTAAAGAGCTCGTAGGTGGTTTGTCGCGTCGTTTGTGTAAGTCCATGGCTTAACTGTGGGACTGCAGGCGATACGGGCATAACTTGAGTGCTGTAGGGGAGACTGGAATTCCTGGTGTAGCGGTGAAATGCGCAGATATCAGGAGGAACACCGATGGCGAAGGCAGGTCTCTGGGCAGTAACTGACGCTGAGGAGCGAAAGCATGGGTAGCGAACAGGATTAGATACCCTGGTAGTCCATGCCGTAAACGGTGGGCGCTAGGTGTGAGTCCCTTCCACGGGGTTCGTGCCGTAGCTAACGCATTAAGCGCCCCGCCTGGGGAGTACGGCCGCAAGGCTAAAACTCAAAGGAATTGACGGGGGCCCGCACAAGCGGCGGAGCATGTGGATTAATTCGATGCAACGCGAAGAACCTTACCTGGGCTTGACATACACCGGTTCGGGCCAGAGATGGTCTTTCCCTTTGTGGCTGGTGTACAGGTGGTGCATGGTTGTCGTCAGCTCGTGTCGTGAGATGTTGGGTTAAGTCCCGCAACGAGCGCAACCCTTGTCTTATGTTGCCAGCATGTTGTGGTGGGGACTCATGAGAGACTGCCGGGGTTAACTCGGAGGAAGGTGGGGACGACGTCAAATCATCATGCCCCTTATGTCCAGGGCTTCACACATGCTACAATGGTCGGTACAGCGCGTGCGCGAGTTCGTGAGGATGAGCTAATCGCTGAAAGCCGGTCGTAGTTCGGATTGGGGTCTGCAACTCGACCCCATGAAGTCGGAGTCGCTAGTAATCGCAGATCAGCAACGCTGCGGTGAATACGTTCCCGGGCCTTGTACACACCGCCCGTCACGTCATGAAAGTTGGTAACACCCGAAGCCAGTGGCCTAAACTTGTTAGGGAGCTGTCGAAGGTGGGATCGGCGATTGGGACGAAGTCGTAACAAGGTAGCCGTACCGGAAGGTGCGGCTGGATCACCTCCTTTCTAAGGAGTTTTTTTGTGCCTCGCAGTTGTGGGGTGTTGGTGGTTGAGTGTCCGTGTGTGGTGCTGCCATCGTTGTGTGTAAATGGTTGCGTGTGTCCGGGTGGATGCGCATTCCCTGCATGTTGGTGTGTGTGGGTGTGGTTGCAGCTAGGTGGGCGTGATTGTGGATGCAGGCTTTTGTGTTTGGGTTGGTGCGCTGTTGGGTGTCTGGGATGGCATGCGTGTTGTTCCTTGTGGCTTCGTCTGTGTGCATGGTCGTTGTGGTTGTGTGTGTGGGTGTGGGTGTGGTGTGTGAGAACTGTATAGTGGACGCGAGCATCTTTATTCTTTGTTTGTGTGCATGCCTGCTTTGTGTGGGTGTGTGTTTTGTGTGTGTAAGGGCGTACGGTGGATGCCTTGGTATGCTGGGCCGATGAAGGACGTGAAAGGCTGCGTTAAGCCTCGGGGAGTTGCCAATTGAGCGTTGATCCGAGGATGTCCGAATGGGGAAACCCCGCACCGGTTATGTGGTGTGACCCGCAGATGAATTCATAGTCTGTGTGGGGGTTGACGCGGGGAAGTGAAACATCTCAGTACCCGTAGGAGAAGAAAACAATTGTGATTCCGTGAGTAGTGGCGAGCGAAAGTGGATGAGGCTAAACCATGTGTGTGTGATACCTGACAGGGGTTGCGCATGTGGGGTTGTGGGGATGTGTTGTGTGGGTTCTGTCAGGCCTGCGCATGGCAGTGTGCGTTAGCGGAAGTTGCCTGGGATGGTGCGCCGTAGTGGGTGAGAGCCCCTGTACGTGAAGGCGTTGTGCTGTTGTGTTGACATGTTGCCCCGAGTAGCAGCGGGCTCGTGGAATCTGCTGTGAATCTGCCGGGACCACCCGGTAAGCCTAAATACTCAGTGTGACCGATAGTGGATGTAGTACCGTGAGGGAATGGTGAAAAGTACCCCGGGAGGGGAGTGAAATAGTTCCTGAAACCGTGCGCTTACAATCCGTCAGAGCACTTCTTGTGTGTGATGGCGTGCCTTTTGAAGAATGAGCCTGCGAGTCAGCGGCATGTCGCGAGGTTAACCCGTTTGTGAAGGGGTAGTCGTAGCGAAAGCGAATCCTCATGGGGTGTTGTAGTGGCATGTCCTGGACCCGAAGCGGGGTGATCTACCCATGGCCAGTGTGAAGCAGCTGTAAGAGGTTGTGGAGGCGCGAACCCACTTAGGTTGAAAACTGAGGGGATGAGCTGTGGGTAGGGGTGAAAGGCCAATCAAACTCCGTGATAGCTGGTTCTCCCCGAAATGCATTTAGGTGCAGCGTTATGTTAGCTTGCCGGAGGTAGAGCTACTGGTTGGTTGAGCGGGACTATCATCTTAGCAACATCAGCCAAACTCCGAATGCCGGTGTAAGTGATGCATGGCAGTGAGACTGTGGGGGATAAGCTTCATAGTCGAGAGGGAAACAGCCCAGATCGCCGGTTAAGGCCCCTAAGGGTGTACTAAGTGGAAAAGGATGTGGGATCGCGAAGACAGCCAGGAGGTTGGCTTAGAAGCAGCCATCCTTGAAAGAGTGCGTAATAGCTCACTGGTCGAGTGGTTTCGCGCCGACAATGTAGTGGGGCTCAAGTACACCGCCGAAGCCGCGGCAAGCATGCTTTTTGTGTGTTTGGGTAGGGGAGCGTCGTGTGTGGGGTGAAGCAGTATCGTAAGGGGCTGTGGACTGCACGCGAGTGAGAATGCAGGCATGAGTAACGAGTGATAAGTGAGAATCTTATCCGCCGGATGACTAAGGGTTCCTGGGTCAAGTTCGTCTTCCCAGGGTGAGTCGGGTCCTAAGGCGAGGCCGACAGGCGTAGTCGATGGTTAACGGGTTGATATTCCCGTACCCGTTGTCACGCGACCAAGACTGAATGGTTGATACTAACCACCCTGATCTGTTGCTGTCATGCTCTTTGAGTGTGTGGTGATGGTGATGCGTGGGGCCTGATGCTTAGTAGGTCAGTGATGGGGTGACGCAGTGAGGTAGCCACGCCGTTTATTGGATTGCGGTGCAAGCGTGTGGCACGAACCTTTGTTAAATGCGGGGTTCATTGTGTGTGAGGCGTGATGCGTAGCCCCTTTGGTGGGGTGATGGTGGTGATCCTGGACTGTCGAGAAAAGCCTCTAGCGATGTGTGGCAATGGCCCGTACCCGAAACCGACACAGGTAGTCAGGTAGAGAATACTAAGGCGGTCGGGTGAACTGTGGTTAAGGAACTCGGCAAATTGCCCCCGTAACTTCGGGAGAAGGGGGACCTGTGCTGGTGATCATGCTTTACGTGTGTGAGCTGGTGTGGGGCGCAGAGAATAGAGGGGAGCGACTGTTTATCAAAAACACAGGTCCGTGCGAAGACTTTTACGTTGATGTATACGGACTGACGCCTGCCCGGTGCTGGAAGGTTAAGAGGACCTGTTAGATCACTTTTGTGTTCGAAGCGGAGAATTTAAGCCCCAGTAAACGGCGGTGGTAACTATAACCATCCTAAGGTAGCGAAATTCCTTGTCGGGTAAGTTCCGACCTGCACGAATGGCGTAACGACTCCCCTGCTGTCTCAACCACAGGCCCGGTGAAATTGCAGTACGAGTAAAGATGCTCGTTTCGCGCGGCAGGACGAGAAGACCCCGGGACCTTCACTATAGCTTGGTATTGGTGTTCGGTGCGGTTTGTGTAGGATAGGTGGGAGACTGTGAAGCGGCCACGCTAGTGGTTGTGGAGTCGTTGTTGAAATACCACTCTGACCGTAGTGGATACCTTAACCTTGGCCCATGATCTGGGTTGGGGACAGTGCCTGGTGGGTAGTTTAACTGGGGCGGTTGCCTCCTAAAGAGTAACGGAGGCGCCCAAAGGTTCCCTCAGCCTGGTTGGCAATCAGGTGGCGAGTGTAAGTGCACAAGGGAGCTTGACTGCGAGACCTACAAGTCGAGCAGGGACGAAAGTCGGGACTAGTGATCCGGCACCTACTTGTGGATGTGGTGTCGCTCAACGGATAAAAGGTACCCCGGGGATAACAGGCTGATCTTCCCCAAGAGTCCATATCGACGGGATGGTTTGGCACCTCGATGTCGGCTCGTCGCATCCTGGGGCTGGAGTAGGTCCCAAGGGTTGGGCTGTTCGCCCATTAAAGCGGCACGCGAGCTGGGTTCAGAACGTCGTGAGACAGTTCGGTCTCTATCCGCCGCGCGCGCAGAAACTTGAGAAAGGCTGTCCCTAGTACGAGAGGACCGGGACGGACGTACCTCTGGTGTGCCAGTTGTTCCGCCAGGAGCACGGCTGGTTGGCTACGTACGGAAGGGATAACCGCTGAAAGCATCTAAGCGGGAAGCCCGTTTCAAGATGAGGTTTCTTTTGAGGTTCCCACGAGATCAGTGGGTTGATAGGCCAGATCTGGACACACAGCAATGTGCATGAGGTGACTGGTACTAATACACCAACAACGCAAAACTCAACAACACAACCGAAGAAGAGTTCTGTATGCACCAAAAGCGTCCACTATGCAGTATCTGACACACCACGTCTGCTACATAAGCCACAACAATAAATCAATTAAGGTCCACTGCCCGACAAAGGCACGGACACATCCCCAAAATGTGTCGGTGGTTGATGGCGGCGGGGAAACGCCCGGACACCATTCCGAACCCGGAAGCTAAGCCCGCCCGCGCTGATGGTACTGCATCCGGAAGGATGTGGGAGAGTAAGTTACCGCCGACCCAACAACTTCACAACACCCCAACCCCCCCTTCACACCAAAAGGGGGGTTGAGGCATTTTAAGGCCCTTTGGGCTGGCTTGATGTACCTGGAATCTGGTGTGCCATGTAGCCTCAATGCTGGGATAATGGCTAAGGCAGAAAAGGAAGATGCTATGGGCAGTGACGGTTCGAAGGGGCGTCGAAAAGCGGCGGCTCGGGCCGTTGATCTCGTCAAAACCTACGGTCAAGCGGACACACAAGTGGTGGCCCTCGATGGGGTCAGCATTGAATTTGACGCGCAGGAGTTCACAGCCATAATGGGGCCATCAGGGGGTCTGAACCCCGGAAAGTGGACACGGAGTTTTAATCAGATGCGGTTTTGAGTATAGCTGTTTCGGAAGATTCAAAGGCGTTCGGCGAACGATAGCCGCACCTCGAGTGCAGGCGTTTGGTGTTGTAGCGACTGCACCATTGGAACACGTCCCGGCGACACACCAGCTGACTGGCGAAAACAGGTGCATCTTGAAGGACTTCCCGTTTCAACGTGGCGTTGAACGACTCCGCCAGAGAATTATCCGCGCTGGTACCAATTGCTCCCATCGATTGGGTAACACCGAGACGTTCACATAGTCTTCGGTACCGATCAGAGGTGTATACACTGCCATGATCGGAGTGGAAAATCGCTCCGTCAAGCCCGCCACGGATCCCGTAAGCCATCATCAAAGCCTCTTCAACTAACTCCGTACGCATGTGGACGGCGATCGCGAAACCGGTCAACTGCCGCGAGTAGCAGTCGATGACCGTCGCCAGGTACATATTCGACCCATCTGCAATCGGGAGGTAGGTGATATCGCCGACGTAGACCGTGTTTGGTTTCTCCGCGGTGAAACGGCGTGCGAGCAGATCCGGAAACGTCGGAGCGCGTTTCGCAGACACCGTGGTCTTTACGCGGCGTTTCTTGGTGTAGCCGAACAATTCCATCTGGCGCATCAGCCTGGCGGTGCGCTTGTGATTGAGGCGATCATCGCTGGTCGGATCCGAGTTGATGGCCGCTGTGATGCGTTTCGCCCCGTAACAGCCGTTCTCAGCTGTGAACACGGCCTTGATCCTCGCTCCCAGCGCCGCGTCAGCGACGAGGCGTCGCCGGCGGGCAGGAGCAGCAGATTTCCACTTGTAGTAGGAGGACCGGTTGATCTTCAGGACCTCACATAACCGCTTGACCTCGTAGAAGTCTCGGTGGTCATCAACGAACTGAAAGCGGTTCACCAGTTCGTCTCTTCCGCGAAATATTTGGCCGCCTTGCGCAGGATCTCTCGTTCTTCCCGTAGCGTGGCGTTTTCGCGTTCCAGCATGCGGATGCGTTCGGCATCGGAGAGTCCTTGAGCAGGAGTACGTTCGCTGTTGGCTGCGGCGATCGGGCTGGCGACTTTTTCACCGTTGGCGTTGGTTTTGGTGCCGGTGCCGAAGGCGTCGAGCCAGGTGCGCAGGGAGTTGCGGTTGACCCCGAGATCGGAGGCGATCGCGTTGATCGTGGCTCCAGGGGTCGACTCGTACAACGTCACTGCGTCACGCTTGAACTGCTCGGTGTAGGTCTTGCGTGGCATGGTGGAAAGGTACCTCACTTCCCCAGCGAAATGCTGGTTTCAGCGTGTCCACCACCAAGGGGTCAGGTCCAGGCTCAGGTAAATCAACTTTGATGCACGCGATGGCCGGCCTGGACTCTTCTACCTCCGGTTGCGCCTTCATCGGCGCAACAAATCTTGCGGAGCTCAACGACAAAGAACTTACAGCTCTGCGCCGCGACCGCCTCGGATTCATTTTTCAATCTTTTAATCTGGTCCCTACGCTCACGGCAGCAGAGAACATCACTTTGCCTTCCAACATTGCCGGCAAAAAAGTTGATGATGAATGGTTTCGCGAGGTCACGCAGCGCTTGGGGCTCAGCGCGAGGCTTAGCCACCGCCCCAGTGAGCTCTCCGGCGGCCAACAGCAACGCGTCGCCTGCGCGCGAGCCTTGGTTAGTCGCCCCGACATCATTTTTGGCGATGAACCCACCGGTAACCTGGACTCGAACGCGAGCCGCGAAGTACTTAACATTCTCCGCCATGCGGTGGACCACGACAAGCAAACTGTCGTCATTGTCACTCACGATGCTCGCGCTGCGTCCTACGCCGACAGGGTGGTCTTTTTGCGAGACGGCGCGATCGTTGATGAAATGCGGGAACCTACGATCGAGGCAATCCTTAGTGTGATGGCCGGAATTGAGGATTAGCGCCGTGGCTTCCACCATGACCAAGGTGTCGATGCGCAACATTGCCGCCCACAAACTGCGCTTGTTTCTCACAGTCGTCGCTGTGGTGCTCGGCACAGCTTTTATCGCTGGTTCCTTGATGTTTACTGCGATGTTGGAGCGTACTTTCGACTCGGCTGTCGCCTCGCGTTACGAAAGCATTGATGCCGTGATTCAGGCGGGCGCGGACGGCACGGCTGTGACGCGGGAAACACTCGCGGTCGTGGAGCGAGATCCCATGGTTGCTCGTGTCAACGAGGGAGGCGCAACGGTTGTGGTTGCTGCGGATTCTTCGGGAGAGGCAATCCAAACAGGGCAGGGCGTTTCGCGCATTTCCGTTTACTATCCCGCCGATGAGTCGGTGGGCAACTCCCCGCAGATCACGCAGGGCCGTGCGCCCTTAGCTGTCGGAGAGGTGCTTCTCAACGGCAACGCCGCCGAAAAGTATGCGGTTTCGCTCGATGAGGAACTTATCGTTGTGGATGCTCATGGGCGCCACGACGTGCGCGTCGTCGGTTTTTACGATGATGGGCTCGCCCAACCCATGTCGCTGTCTTTTGAAACGACGCCCACGACCTACGCCGAGTTCTACACGGACGGAACTACAGTGCCGCAGGTAAGCGTCGCCGCGGCGGGGGAGGTTTCGCCGCAGCAGCTTGTCGACGCCCTCCGCTTATCCCACCCCAAACTCACCATTGAGACTGGTGAGACACTTGCTGAGGAAGCCTCCGAGCAAATTCGGGAAGGCCTGAGCTTTGTCAGCTACTTCCTTATCGCCTTCGGCCTCGTTGGCCTGCTGGTGGGCACCTTCCTGATTGCCAATACCTTTTCTATGATCGTGGCCCAGCGCACGAAGGAATTCGCACTTCTGCGCGCCCTGGGCGCATCCCGCGGCCAGATTACTCGCTCGGTGTCCGTGGAGGCCTTCATCGTTGGCCTTGTCGGATCCGTTGTGGGTGTGGGCGCCGGAGCGGGACTTGTCACCGTGATCAAAGCGGTGATGAGCGCCAACGACATGTCTTTGCCAACGGGCGGGCTCGGCCTGTCCGCGAAGTCCGTGGTGGTGCCAGTGGTTGTCGGGGTCCTTGTGACACTGGCCTCGGCGTGGGCGCCGGCGCGTAAAGCGGGACAGGTTCAGCCGGTGGAAGCGATGCGGGCAAGTGAAACTGTGGCGCCTAAACCGTTACGGGGGCGCACGGTGGCGGGGGCGGTGTTGATCGTCGCTGGCCTTGTCGCATCCGCGGCGGGCATGGGGTGGTCGACCGGTGCGACAAGTGATCGCGCGATAATGGTCGGGGCGGCTGCTGTCGCGCTTATCGGCGGGTTGTTCCTCGCGGGCCCGGCACTTAGCCTTCCTGTGGTGCCGCCGGTGGGGCGAGTGATCGGGGCGCCTTTCGGGGCAGTCGGCAAGTTGGCATCAACGAACACACGCCGCAACCCGAGACGGACCAGCGCCACAGCTTTCGCCTTGATGCTTGGCATTGCGCTGGTGACGGTAATTGGCATGCTGGGCGCAACGATGAAGCAGTCAGTCTCAGACATCGTTGATAGCCAAGTCAGTGCCGACTATGTCCTCTCAGGTCCGCAGATGGGAGCCTTCCCCGTTCCCGCCTCCGTGCTGGAGAAAGTTGCCGCCGTCGACGGGGTGGGGGCTGTGGTGTCCTACAGCGAGGCCCCGGTAACCGTCGACGGCGAATATAGCTACACCTTCGGCCCCTACGGCGCTTCCCCGGTCTTTTCCGGAAATCCAGCCGAACTTTTCGCCATCGAAATGCTTGAGGGCGAATCCGATTTGAGTGCAGACCGGATCATCGTGCCGCGCTTTGTCGCTGAGGAAAAAGGCTGGAAAGTTGGCGACACCGCGACCGTTGGTGCTCCCGGATTGTCACCGGGATCGGTTGAGGTCACCGTCGGGGGAATATTCGCGGACTCCGACGTCATCAAAGGTGTTGCGCTGGGGCAAGAGACTGCACTGAAAGTGGTGCCGGAAACAGCCCTCACCATCCAGGCTGCGGGTGTGCGCGGTGACGGCAGTGTGGACGTCGATAAGCTGCGCGGCGGGATCGAAAACGCCGTGCGCGACGAGATCGTCGTGCAGGTCAAAACCGCCCAAGAGATGAACGGCGAAGTCAGCGCAATGATCGACCAAATGCTCTGCATCCTCTACGCGCTGCTGTCGCTGGCGGTCGTCATCGCTGTGCTGGGAATCGTCAACACCTTGACTTTGTCGGTCATTGAGCGGCGCCAAGAAATCGGGATGCTTCGCGCTGTCGGAACCCACCGCAGACAAGTGCGGGTCATGATCATTCTCGAATCGGTGCAAATGGCCGCCTTCGGAGCCTTCACCGGAACCCTCACCGGACTCGGCCTGGGCTGGGCTTTCCTGACGGTTTTAGAAAGCCAAGGGCTCAAGGTCGTGGTGGTGCCGTGGCCACTGCTTGGCATTATGTTGGCCGGTTCCATCCTCGTCGGAATCCTCGCCGCATTGTGGCCAGCCCACAAGGCGGCGGCGACGCCACCGCTCGACGCGATCGCCGAATGAAACACCATCAAACGCCGAAGGCGCGGGCCGCGTAACGGGCGCCGATAGCCGCGGCGCCAACCCCGGTCGCCGCGCTCAGCGCCGCGTTAACAAACACAACCCGCCACCGGCGTGCCTTGAAGTCTCGCCCAAGCTCTGCAGCCAACGTCGACCACGTAGACAAAGCGCCAGCGAAACCAGTGCCGAAAAAGAGCGGAAAAACACCAGGCAAAGCTATAGTAAAGCCGAGCACAGCAGATCCGACCACGTTCGCCGCCCACGTCCCAGCATTGCGGTGGTTCGTGTTGAGAAAACTCAACGCCCAACGAGCAAGACCGCCCAGAAAACCGCCGACTGCGACGACAAACACCGACCACATCATCGCTTCGCCCCTTGCCGCAGGGCGTCACCGGCGAGCCAACCGGCGACGCACGTGGCGAAGCTGGCGAAGATCAGCGCGGCCGCTTGCGGGCCCGTCGATGAGACAGCGGCAACCGTCACGGCAGAAAAGGTCGTAAAACCACCCAAAAATCCCGCGCCCCAGAATTTCCCTGGAACGAAAAGTCCCATTGCGAAAGAGCCGGCAATGTTGAGCGCAAGCGTGAGGGCTAAAGAGGCACCCTCCGCCGGCAGGCCAAGCACAAAACGCGCAGTTGCGCCGAGGGCGGCGCCGGCGCCGACTAACAGTGCATCTGTCACCATGGAATGTGACTATACGTCGAAGCCGTGCGCGCGCCGCCAAAGCCGGGAATGATGGGAGGGGAAACAACGCATACCTCAGGTAGAAGGAGCGCCCCCTATGGCACACGAACGAGCCGGCCAACCCGCCCGCCCGGAGGATCTAATCGACATAGCGCAGGTGGTGTCTGCTTACTACACCCGCGAGATTGACCCGGAGGACCCCGACCAACAGGTTGCCTTCGGCACCTCCGGTCACCGCGGTAGCTCCCTTGACAATGCCTTCAACCAGCCGCACATCTGGGCCACCACCCAGGCGATTGTGGATTATCGCCGCGCGCAGGGCATTAGTGGGCCTCTCTACATTGGCCGCGATACCCACGCCTTGTCGGAACCGGCGATGATTTCCGCGCTCGAGGTGCTCATTGCCAACGAGGTGGCGGTGCTTGTCGACGCCACCGGGCGCTACACCCCGACCCCGGCCGTGTCCTGCGCGATTGTGCGCCACAACGCGAACGTCGAGCAAACACACCGCGCCGACGGCATCGTGGTCACCCCCTCCCACAACCCGCCGCGCGACGGCGGCTTTAAATACAACCCGCCCAACGGTGGGCCCGCCGACACGGACGCGACCGATTGGATCGCAGCTCAAGCCAACAAGTACATCAAAGCGAGGTTGGAAGGGGTCAGGAGAACCACGGTTTCGGGGGTTCTCGACGAGCGGGCCGAGAAATTTGATTTCATGGGGTCTTACGTCGCTGACCTGCCGAACGTGGTGGACATGGAGGCGATCCGTGCATCCGGACTGCGCATCGGCGCGGACCCCATGGGCGGCGCCAGCGTGGACTACTGGGGTGCGATCGCAAAAACCCACGGCCTGAACCTGACGGTGGTCAACCCCGAGGTAGACGCTACCTGGCGGTTTATGACACTCGACACCGACGGAAAGATCCGCATGGACTGTTCCAGCCCGAACTCCATGGCCTCTTTGGTCCACAACCGCGACAAATATGACATCGCGACCGGAAACGACGCCGACGCGGACCGCCACGGCATAGTCACCCCGGATGCCGGGCTGATGAACCCGAACCACTACCTCGCTGTAGCCATCGAATACCTGCTCACGCACCGCCCAGCTTGGGCCGCCACGACCGCGGTGGGCAAAACACTCGTGTCCTCATCGATGATTGACCGCGTCGTTGCCTCTTTAGGCCGCGATCTTGTTGAAGTGCCAGTCGGCTTTAAGTGGTTTGTGCCAGGGCTTATCGACGGCACCATCGGCTTCGGCGGAGAAGAATCCGCCGGGGCTTCCTTCCTACGCACCAACGGCACCGTGTGGTCCACCGACAAAGACGGCATCATCATGGACCTCCTCGCCGCCGAAATAACAGCGACCACCGGCGAGACACCTTCGCAGCGCTACGCGAAACTAGCAGAAAAGTTCGGGGCTCCCGCCTACGCACGTACCGATGCGGCCGCCACCCGAGAGCAGAAAGCCTTGTTGAAGAAGCTCTCACCGGAGCAGATCACCGCCGAAGAACTCGCCGGCGAAAAAATCACCGCTAAAATGACTGTGGCGCCGGGCAATGGGGCGTCGATAGGCGGGCTGAAAGTAATTACCGACAACGCCTGGTTCGCCGCACGCCCGTCGGGCACCGAAGACAAAAATAAAATCTACGCCGAAAGTTTCCTCGGTCAAGACCACCTCGCCCAGGTGCAGGAAGAAGCACAGGCGCTGGTATCGCAGGTGCTCGGTTCCTAAACAAAAACAAAAGTGAGCAACCCCACAATGCCTTCCGTGCAGCACCAGCCCGGGCTTCGACTAAGGTTGTCAAGGTGACAACAACGCATGATCGGCCTGACACGGTCCCAGCCGCTGCCGCGCCCACTGAACCCACCTCGACGAAAAGTGTCATCGGCGATGTCCTCTCCGCCGCCGCGAGGTTTTTCATGGCCTACATTTGGATTTCCGCGGGCATGTCGAAAATCGGCGTGCACATGGACGTCACCCAGACCATCAAGGCCTACGAAATCTTCACACCAGCGTGGTCGGACTACCTGGCACGCATCATCGGGCCCCTCGAAATAGCCGGCGGTTTACTGCTGCTTCTAGGAATCAAACTTCGCTGGTCAGGCTGGTTGTCCATTGGTGTGCTCCTGCTGTTTATGGTCGGCCTCTACTCTGCGTGGGCGCGGGGGCTAGTGATCGACTGCGGGTGCTTCAGCCCCGGCGAGAGTGACACCGGCACAAATATCTTGGCCACACTCGGCCGCGACGCGTTGTATGTCCTCATTACGCTGATAATGATCTATCGTCCCTACAAGAAGTTCGCGCTCTACCCATAAGGCCGGGCTTTGTTATATCGACACAAGAAAAGGTGCATGACGTGACCACACGCAAGGTGACCAACCCGAACCAAAAAAGTGGAGCCGGATTTATCTGGACCATCCTGGCAATCATTTTGATCGCCGCTGTCGTAATCGGCCTGATTTTCTTCAATGGCCGCACTAAGCGCGACGAAGCCCTCTCCGAGAAAATGATCCCAGTGGACAACCTGTCCATCGAATACACCGAAGGCGACCCGGCGATTGTGCTCAACTCCAAAAACGGGGCAGCGAACGCCGTAACAGTAGATCTATTCGAGGATTTCTCCTGCCCGCACTGCGCTGACCTAGCCACCGCCAGCGACGAGGAAATGCTGCAAAAAATTGAGGCCGGCGAGCTGTCGGTGAATCTGCGTCCCATGACCATTCTGGACCGCCAAGGAACCGAAACTACCGAGGGTCACTCGACCCGCGCACTGGCAGCGGAGCTGGCACTTGCCGCCCACGACGATGTCCCAGCTATGTGGAACCTTCGCGCTCACCTGCTGGAGAATCAGAAGGATGTTTACAACCGTTTCAAAAACGATGATTTCGCCGACCTAGCCCGCGGCTTCGGCGCCAGCGAGGAAGCAATCTCCGACATCCGCGCCGGCAAGTTCATTGAGGCCGCGAAGGAGATGGGCCAACAAAACGTCGACTACCAAAGCGAGAAAACCGGGGAGGCCTACACTCCGCGAGTTTTCAAGGACGGCGAGGACGTGAGAATCCCGAGCCAGGACCCCTCTAGCTGGATCGATGATGTCCTCAGCTAGGTGAACAGCATGTATCTCACCCGCGGCGGGCGATTTGGTTGCCTTTGCGGGTGAGATGTATATTAAGCAAAGTTGCTTGGCGGCCCTTAAAGGGGCCGACAAGGAAACGGGGCTATGGCGCAGTTGGTAGCGCACCACACTGGCAGTGTGGGGGTCATGGGTTCGAATCCCATTAGCTCCACTCGGAAAAATTCATACCGTCCACGACGGGGCTATGGCGCAGTTGGTAGCGCACCACACTGGCAGTGTGGGGGTCATGGGTTCGAATCCCATTAGCTCCACCATGAGAACTCACCTTTGGATCCAAAGATTTGAGTGTTAATTAAACCCCTTGGGTTTTGCGGTTTACCTGGTAATTCGCGGGATTCGAGGGGGTTTTTGTTTTTGGGTGGGTGCCAAAGGATGTTGGGTTGAGTTTTAAAAAACGAGAAGCAACACAGCCTTGGAAAAGCGGTTGTGAGCTTTAGCCACCTGTCGAATCGTCTTTTGTAGCTGTGGAGCCGGAGACGTCCCTTAAACCAGCCGATGCTGTTTGAGCCGACAACTTCTTTAGCGGGGCGTGAGTGTTCTTTGGTCTGGCAGCGATCCTCGAATACTGGCCCACCCGAGAAGGACTCGATGGGTGTTTTCAGGGGAGAAATGAGCGCAGGGCCGAAACCGGCGCGGGCAGAAAGGCCAGCGGAAGGCATCTTTGATGAAGAAGATGAACAATTCGGCTGGGCATTTTAAGGCCTGAACGCTGCGTTGCGGCGCTCGGTGGCGGGAAAGTGGACGCGACCTTTGCGGGGTGCTGTTTCTCCGGCGCGGAAAGCCTGTGTTTCTTAAGCAAGCCTGGAGGGGACAACGACTGGCGTAGCCGAGGGTTCTGCTTGGTTAGCCGCTTGGCGTGGGCGACGGCTCTGTGTCCGAGGTGGTTCCTGAAACCGGCGACTCCGTGAGATCCGGTGAGCCTGGGTTGTCCCCCGGATGACTCGGCAAAGGCTCTTTCACGAGGGGTCGGCGCCGATGTCGTTAAAGGGAGTGATCCAGCAATGGGAAACCTATTTTTTGTGTTGTGGTTAATAGTTTTGTCAAAGTAGTGACTTCGCCCACAGTGTATGGGTAGAGTGTCCGCATACTTACTCGGTGGCGGTTAGCTTGATTCACGTTCACTATGTGCGCCAAGCCCCAAAGCCGTCAGACACTCTGCGAAGCAAAGGATCGTTCACAATGGCCTATTTTGTTCGTCAAAACCACCGCGCACCGAAAGTAACTACGCCCCCGACGGCAGATGAATCTTTGCCGAAAGTGTGCATCATTGGTGCAGGATCTTCGGGGATCGCGGCCGCAAAAGCAATGTCCGAAAAGCGGGTTCCCTTCGACTGGTTTGAAATGGGGCAGCATTTTGGCGGGAACTGGGTGCTGAATAACTCGAATGGTGTCTCGGCGTGTTATGAAACCCTCGAGATCAACACCTCGAACCCGAGGATGGCCTTTTCTGATTTCCCGATGCCGGCGCATTACCCGCCTTATGCGCGCCACGACCAGGTCGCTGAGTATTTCGAAGCCTATGTCGAGCATTTCGCAGTGCGCGACCGCGTCACCTTCAATACCAAGGTTGAAAGTGTCACCCGCGCCGAAGAAAACCGTTGGAGGGTCGAGTTTTCTGGCCCAAAGGGACGCGAGACACGCGAATACGACGCGGTGATCGTTGCAAATGGTCATCACTGGGACCCGCGGTGGCCGGAACCGAGCTATCCGGGAGATTTTGACGGAGAGCAGATCCACGCTCATGATTATCGCTCGGGTGATCAGCTCGCCGGGCGTGACGTCGTGGTGGTTGGTGCTGGCAACTCGGCGATGGATATTGCGGTCGAAGCTTCGTATCGTGCGAACTCTGTTGCGTGGTCGGTGCGGCGCACTGAGTGGGTGCTGCGGAAGTTTTTGTTTGGGAAGGCCACGGACCAAGTTTCGTTGCCGGGGTGGTTGCCGTGGTGGGCGACGAGTGCCCGGCTGTGGCTTGGGGCGAAGCTGTCGGGATCGATGACGAAATACGGTTTGCCGAAACCTAAACACGCACCCGGACAGTCGCACCCGGTGCAGTCGGAGCAGATCCGTAAACGTCTGGAGGCCGGCGCAATTACCGTGCGACCTGGTATTTCGCATCTTGCTGGCGACCGTGTGGTCTTTACTGACGGTTCGGAGTCGAAAGCTGACCTCATCGTGTGGGCCACCGGATATCGGGTGTCGTTTCCGTTCCTGCCAACTGAGCTTGTTGATCCGCAGGCCAACGAGTTGCCGTTGTGGTGGCGTACGGTGCATCCGGAACTGCCAGGATTGTTCTTTGTGGGGCTGTTGCAACCGGTTGGGGCGGTGATGCCGCTTGCCGAAAAACAGAGCGTGTGGATCGCCGAGATGCTCGCCGGAGACTATGTTGCGCCCGCTCCGTCGCAGATCCGCAAACAGATGCTGCGCGCTCACGAGGCGAACAAGCGGCAGTTTTATGATTCGCCGCGGCACACCATGGAAGTAGATTTTGACCACTTCTTGTGGTCTCTTGACCGGGAACGCAAACGTGGCCGTGCCCGTGCAGAAAAGCAGCGCAAGGTTGACGGGAAGGTTATCGCGGTTACCGGGGGTGCCCGAGGTATCGGTTTTGAGATCGCGTCGCAGTTAGCGCGCGAGGGTGCGCTTGTCGCGATTGGTGATGTGCGGGAAGAAGCTGCTGTGGAGGCCGCGGGGAAGCTGCCCGGCGCAATCGGGCTCCATTTAGATGTCAGTGATTCGGCGTCTTTCGCCGCGTTTTTCGACGAGGTCGAGCAGCGCCTCGGCCCCGTCGATGTTCTGGTGAATAATGCTGGCGTGATGTGGGTTGGTGCTTTTGCTGATGAGCCGGAGGCAGCTCTTGCACGGCAGCTTCACGTCAATCTCATGGGTGTGATCCACGGGGTGAAATTGGCGAGCAAACGGATGCGTGAGCGGGGCCGAGGCCACATTATTACGGTTGCTTCAGCGGCGTCGTTTGTCTCGCCTCCGGGTGAGGCGACCTACGCGGCGACAAAGCACGGGGTGCTCGGTTACCTGACGAGCGTGCGTGAGGAGCTGCGCGGCACGGGCGTGCAGGTGTCGATGGTTGCGCCGGTGGTGGTCAACACCGAGCTGGCGGCGGGTACCGCTCCCGGCGGCGCACCGCTTTTGGCGCCGGAAGAAGTTGGCGCAGCCGTTGTTGATCTTGTGCGTCGTCCTCGTTGGCAGGTTTCCTTGCCCGGGTACGTGGCGCCGCTGGCCAAAACCGTCAACGTGTTGCCGTTGCGTTTGCGCGACGCGATCGCTCGCCGGATGGTGCCAAACCAGGTGAAGAAAACTGATCATTCGGCCCGATCTTCTTATGAGAACAGCATGGCTTTGAACGCTTAAGCTTCGGCTGGGTTTGGGGTCCAGGTTTGTGGGGCGAGCGCCTGAGATTATCCGGCGTTGTTTTCGCGCCCCACGGGCTAGACTGTGCTGCATGGTTTCGGTGGCGGCGAATGGGGAAGCTGGCACGGCCTTTTGTCGTTGCGTTGTCGACTCGCCGGTGGGGGAGCTGACCCTGGTTTTTTCCGCCGCGGGTCTTTACCGTGTGCTCTTTGCTGCTGAATCTGGTCTGGGGCGAGGTCTTGCGCAGGTTGAGGCTCGAAACGCTCGGCAGCAGTTCGCGGAGTATTTTGCCGGTGAGCGTAGAGCTTTCACCCTGCCGTTGGATTTAGGTGCATCATCTGGCTTTTACCGCCGGGTTCAGGAGGAATTGTTGAAGATTCCCTACGGGCGCACTGTCGGTTACGGCGATCTGGCGCGGCGGTTGGGTTCGGCGGGGGCGTCGCGGGCGGTGGGCACTGGTTGTGCGCAAAACCCGCTGCCGATCGTCGTTCCCTGTCATCGGGTTGTGCGGGCTGATGGCTCCGTGGGTAATTATCGTGGGGGCGGTGAGGCGAAGGTGTTCCTGTTGGGTTTGGAAGCTGGACTGCAAAGGGGAACTTGATGGCCGAGGTTTTTGTGAAGCAGGGCAGCGCACCGGGCTCCGCAGCTGCGGAGGCGTCTTGTTTGCGGTGGTTACGCGAGGGCAGTGATGCGGTCGTGGAGGTGTTCGATGTGGATGAAAGGGCTAACACCTTAACCATTGAGCGCGTTGTTGCGGTTCGGCCGACGCGAAAGGCTGCGCGCCGGGCGGGCGAGGAGCTCGCCGCGATCCATGCGATGGGGGCTGCGGCTTTCGGTGCGCCGCCTGATGGGTGGCGGGGCCCGAACTTTATTGGCCGCAAGGAGCAGGAGTGCACTGCGGTGGGGCGGTGGGCTGAGTTTTTCACCCGTCAGCGTGTGTTGCCTTTTGCCGGACATGCTGCGGAGGTTGGCAACGTGGATCGGGCGGGGCTGCGCGTGGTCGAGAGGGCGTGTGAGGCGATTGAGGCGAAGGATGAGGACGCCCCTGTCGCCCGTATTCATGGGGATTTGTGGTCCGGCAACGTGTTGTTTTCTTCTCAAGGGCCGCGTTTTATTGATCCGGCGGCCCACGGCGGGCACCCTTTGACGGATATTGCCATGTTGGAGTTGTTCGGTGCGCCGTATTTCGAGTCGATTTGTGAGGGCTATTTGTCGCGTGGTGAGTTGGGTGCTCATTGGCGCCAGCGCATCCCGGTGCATCAGATGCACCCGTTGGCGGTGCATGCGTGGACGCATGGGCCTGCGTATGGTGCGGCGCTTGTCGACGCCGCCCGCCGCACTTTAGAGCTGTTAGGTTAGCGCCACCAGGTGTCTTTTGGCCCTGGGGGCATGTGGCGTTTGTGTTGTCCGATGTGCCAGAGGTGTTCGATGCGTTGGCGGGCGTTGTCGGGCAGGTGCTTGCCTTCGAGGTAGTCGTCAATGTGTGCGTAGGTGATGCCGAGGGCTTCTTCGTCCGGTCGGGAGGGGCGGTCTTCTTCGAGGTCGGCGGTGGGTGTTTTTTCCCAGAGGCGTTGGTTGGCGCCGAGCGTTTTGAGCAGTTCGGCTCCTTGCCTCTTGTTTAGCCCAGCTAAGGGGAGAAGGTCGGCGGCGCCGTCGCCGTGTTTGGTGAAAAAGCCGGTGATGTTTTCTGCGGCGTGGTCGGTGCCGAGGACGAGGAGGTGGCGCTCGCCGGCGATGGCGTATTGAGCGATCATGCGCATGCGGGCTTTAACGTTGCCTTTGTTGAAGTCGTTGAGGTGTGTGAGGCCGAGTTCTTTGGCGACTTCGGCGGAAAGCGCTGCGGTGGCGGGGGCGATGTCGACGGTGATGCGTTCGTCGGGTGCGATGAAGTCGAGTGCTGCTTGGGCGTCGTCCTCGTCGGCTTGTTGGCCGTGGGGCAGGCGTACTGCGATGAAGGTTGCCTGTTGGCCGGCGTCGCGTCGCTTTTCGACGGCCATCTGCGCCAGCTTCCCGGCTAAGGTCGAGTCTTGTCCCCCGGAGATGCCTAGTACGTAGCCTTTGGCTCCGGTGCGTTCTAGGTAATCGACGAGGAAGGAGACGCGGGTGTCGATCTCTGCCTGTGCGTCGATGGTTGGGGTGGTGCCGAGGAGGGAGATGATTTGGGACTGCAGGGCGACTGCGTTGGTGCTCATGGGGCCATCGTAGCGCGGGGCGACAAGCCCATTTTGAGCAGGAGGAATCCTCGGGTAACATTGTCTGCCGTGTCGCAACCCGGTTGTGGTTAGGCTTGCATGCCTTCCGCCAGGTTGCCGATGTGGATGATTCCTCTAGTAAGAAAGGAGCGCCCGATGAAGGTCCGCAAGTCGCTTCGGTCGCTGAAGAACAAGCCGGGCGCCCAGGTCGTGCGTCGCCACGGTAAGGTCTTCGTGATTAACAAGAAGGATCCGCGTTTCAAGGCTCGCCAGGGCTAGAGCGCCTTATCCTTGCAGTGCCCCGTTCCTCCCGGTTGTGGAGGGGCGGGGTTTCTGCGTTTTTCGCCCCGAGTTACATCCATGGAATTACAGTGAGTGGTTATATCAGACTACATGTGGTGCGGCGCGAGCGGCCATCCTGGGAATTTCATGCATGTAACTACTATATGTAGTATGGGTTGCCTAAATGTGGCACAAAGTATAGTGTTTAGGAGTATCGCGCCGAGCCGCCTCGGCGCTCCGATAAGCCCTTCCTAGTACGCAAACTTCCCACAGAAAGAGCCACTGGTTATGTCCATCACCGTTTACACCAAGCCCGCTTGTGTTCAGTGCGTCGCCACCAAAAAGGCCTTGGATAAGGCAGGCCTCGAGTACACGCTCGTGGACATCTCCGAGGACTCGGATGCCCGTGACTACGTCATGGCCCTGGGTTACCTCCAGGCGCCGGTCGTCGAGGTCGATGGGGAGCACTGGTCCGGTTTCCGTCCGGACCGCATCCGTGGGCTGCAAGCCGCCGCGTAACCTTATAACCGACGCGCGACAACTGAATGACCACTGTCGGCGCCCCGCAGCGAAGGGGCGCTACTGAGAGCGAGCCGTCACCTGAAATGGCGGCTTTTTCACGTGAGGGAAAGCGTCAATGCTCATTGTCTATTTCTCGTCCGCCACCGGAAACACGAAGCGTTTCGTGGAAAAGGTCGGCCTGCCGGCCAGGCAGATCCCGCTTTACCGCTGGGAGGAAGACCTGCTGGTGGACGAGCCTTACGTACTCATCTGCCCCACCTACGGGGGAGGTGCCTCCATCTCCCACGAGAACTCGAAACCTGTGCCCAAGCAGGTCATCAAATTCCTCAACAACAAGCACAACCGGGACCTCATCCGCGGGGTTATCGCCGCCGGGAACTCAAACTTCGGTTCGGATTTCTGTTTGGCCGGCGACGTCATTTCGGCAAAATGCAAGGTCCCATACCTCTACCGCTTCGAGTTGATGGGGGCAGAAGGCGACGCCGCCCATGTCCGCGAGCAGTTGATCAAACACGCGGACCGTCTAGGTTTGGCGCCGATGGCGCCGGAGGTCGTCGACAAGCTTCGTGCCCTGGAGCAGGCGGCAGAAGCAGAAAACGCGAAGCGGCTCGCGCGCCTTCGCGAGAAATACAGCACCAAAACAACAGCATAGGAGCGCAATCTACATGTCCACCCCAACGACTACGACCGAAACCCATGGCCGCACCGTTCCCGAACCGGTGAAAGAATCCGACCAACTCGACTACCATGCGCTCAACGCGCTTTTGAACCTCTACGACGATGAGGGCAAGATTCAGTTCGACAAGGATCGCGAGGCCGCGAACCAGTTCTTCCTTCAACACGTCAACCAGAACACCGTCTACTTCCACGACTTGGAAGAAAAGATGCACTACCTGGTGGAGAACAAATACTACGAGCCGGAGGTCATCGAGGCCTACGACTGGGGATTTGTCAAAGACACCTTCAAGCGGGCCTACTCCTATAAGTTCCGCTTCAAGTCCTTCCTCGGCGCGTACAAGTACTACACCTCGTACACGCTCAAGACCTTCGACGGGCGCCGCTATCTGGAACGCTTCGAAGATCGCGTCGCCATGACCGCACTTTTCCTCGGCGACGGCAATGAAGATCTCGCCTCCGCGCTTGTCGACGAAATCATGACCGGCCGTTTCCAACCGGCGACCCCGACCTTCCTCAACGCCGGCAAAGCCCAGCGTGGTGAGTTGGTTTCCTGCTTCCTGCTGCGCATTGAGGACAATATGGAGTCCATCGGCCGCGCCATTAACTCCTCGCTGCAACTGTCCAAGCGCGGCGGCGGCGTGGCTTTGCTGCTTAGCAACATCCGCGAATCAGGCGCGCCTATCAAACACATCGAAAACCAGTCCTCCGGCATTATTCCCGTGATGAAGCTGCTGGAGGATTCTTTCTCCTACGCTAACCAGCTCGGCGCACGCCAGGGTGCCGGCGCGGTCTATCTCAACGCGCACCACCCGGACATCATGAGCTTTTTGGACACCAAGCGCGAAAATGCAGACGAAAAGATCCGCATCAAGACCCTCTCGCTCGGCGTGGTCATCCCAGACATCACCTTCAAGTTGGCCAAGCGCAACGACGACATGTACCTGTTTTCCCCCTACGACGTTGAACGTGTCTACGGCGTGCCCTTCGGCGACATCTCGGTCACTGAGAAGTACGAGGAGATGCTGGAAGACCCGCGTATCCGCAAGACCAAGATCAACGCGCGCCAATTTTTCCAAACGCTTGCGGAGATCCAGTTCGAGTCCGGCTACCCGTACATCATGTTCGAGGACACCGCAAACAAGGCGAACCCGGTCAAGACCGGCCGCATTAACATGTCGAACCTGTGCTCGGAGATCCTCCAGGTCAACTCCCCTTCCGTTTTAAATGACGACCTTAACTACTCGGAGATCGGCCACGACATTTCGTGCAACCTCGGTTCGATGAACGTAGCCATGTCCATGGACTCGGAGAACTTCTCCCGCACCGTCGAATCGGCGATTCGCGCTTTGACCGCCGTGGCGGACAAAACGTCCATTGATTCGGTGCCGCCGATCCGCGAGGGCAACAACGCCTCTCACGCCATCGGACTGGGGCAGATGAACCTCCACGGTTTCCTCGGACGCGAGCACATCCACTACGGCTCCGAGGAAGGGTTGGATTTCACCAACGCCTACTTCGCTACGGTGATGTATGAGGCGATTAAGGCCTCCCATAAGATCGCGGTGGAAAAGGGCGAGAGGTTCGCCGACTTTGAGCGCTCCGAGTACGCCTCGGGCGAGTTCTTCGACCGTTACGACCCGGAAGACTTCCAGCCAAAGACGCAGAAAGTCAAGGAGATCTTCGCGCGCAGCTCCGCGAACGTGCCGACGGCCGCCGACTGGGCGAAGCTGAAAGAGGATGTGGCCCGCGACGGTATCTATAACCGCTACCTGCAGGCAATTCCGCCGACTGGTTCGATTTCTTATATCAACAACTCGACGTCTTCGATCCACCCGATCGCTTCTAAAATTGAGATTCGTAAGGAAGGCAAGATCGGTCGCGTTTACTACCCGGCGCCGCACATGGATAACGAGAACATCGAGTTCTTCAAGGATGCCTACGAGATCGGCTACGAGAAGATCATTGATACCTACGCCGCGGCAACAAAATACGTGGACCAAGGCCTGTCGTTGACGCTTTTCTTCAAAGACACGGTGACCACCCGCGACATCAACCGGGCCCAGATTTACGCTTGGACCAAGGGAATTAAGTCGCTGTACTACATTCGGTTGCGCCAGATGGCGCTCGAAGGTACAGCGATTGAGGGCTGCGTGTCCTGCATGCTCTAAAAAGAGCAAAGACGCTTCTCGACGCGCTTTCAACGAGGCGCGTCGAGAAGCGTCTTTGTTTAATCCTGGTTGTGCGCGGGCGCTGCCTGTCCTGTTGCTTGGCAGATGACGCGCGAAGCCGCTGCGGCAGCGGCAACATCGCGTTGTTCAACCGCCCGCGCTAGTTCAATGTGGGCCTGCGGGAAAGAGTCGCCCTCTGGGGAAAAAATGGAATCGCCATTGGGTAGACAATCATGTGTGGAGCACACAGTGGCGGCGAGAGCACCGATCATTTTGTTGCCCGAGGCCTCAAAAAGGGCACGGCGGAAAAGGCGGTTCGCCTCAATAATCTCATCGTGGAGATCTTCTGCGTCCTGTCTTTCCAATAGCTCTGCCAAGTCAGTCGCGAGTTTCGTGAGCCTTTCGGCCTGTTCGTCCGTGCGCCGTTGGGCAGCGGTTGTTGCGGCGAAAGGTTCGATGGCGCAGCGAAGCTCGTCGAGCTCTGCCATCATGCGCTCACGGTGAGAGTCAACCCGCCACCTCCACTTCATGACCACCAAGTCAAAAATGTCCCAGGAACTCTCCGGCAGAACTTTGATGCCTACGCGCCGCGACGATGAAACCATGCCCATCTGCTCGAGCGCCCGCATTACTTCACGCGCGACGGTTCGTGAGATACCGAAGCGCTCTGAAAGTTGCTGAAGCGTGAAGGTGTGGCCTGCGGGCAGAGTTCCGGAGACGATGTCCACCCCCAGCTCGTCAAGGACGGTGGGAAGCAGCACTCCCGATGCTCCCTTTGGTGCCGATGGCATAGTCATGGATCCACCTCTGATGCTGTCAACTATGTTTCCGTAGCGGAAACAATCACGACTTCACCTTATATGGTTAACCGCCCCCAAAAAGTTCACCCCTACACAATTTTTCGTTAAAGGGGAGAAAAAGCAGGTCATGTTCCCTTCGGGGGTTGGTAAGTGGGGAGGGGGGATCGGGGCTAGAATGACCCAGAAGAACAACGAAGAATAGGTGGAGTGACGTGACAGCACACGACTACGACAAGTTCCTTGCCGAGCGCCCGGAGCCGATGAAAGCAATCAACTGGAACTCGATTCCGGACGAGAAAGATCTTGAGGTCTGGGACCGCCTGACCGGCAATTTTTGGCTGCCGGAGAAGATCCCTGTGTCCAACGACATTCCTAGCTGGAAAACGCTCACCCACGACGAGAAGCTGGCAACGATGCGCGTGTTTGCCAACCTCACCCTTTTGGACACAATCCAGGGCACCGTCGGGGCCGTCTCCCTGCTTCCTCATGCACGCACGATGCATGAGGAGGCCGTCTACACCAACATCGCCTTTATGGAGTCCGTGCACGCCAAGAGCTATTCCAATATCTTCATGACGCTCGCGTCGACGCCCGAGATCAACGAGGCTTTCCGCTGGACCGAGGAAAATGCTGAGGTGCAGCGCAAGGCGAAGATCATCGAGAGTTATTACCGCGGCGACGACCCGCAGAAGAAGAAAATTGCCTCCGTCATGTTGGAGTCCTTCCTCTTTTACTCGGGGTTCTACCTGCCCTTGAACTGGTCCGTTCACTCAAAGCTGACCAACACAGCCGACGTGATTCGCCTGATCATCCGCGATGAGGCTGTTCACGGCTACTACATTGGTTACAAGTACCAGGTGGACATGCGCGAAGCGACCCAGCAGCGCCGTGATGAGTTGAAGGAATACACCTTCGAGCTTCTCTACGACCTGTACGAAAACGAAAGCCAGTACACCGAGGACATCTACGACCCGCTCGGCTGGACAGAAGACGTCAAACGCTTCTTGCGCTACAACGCAAACAAGGCGTTAAACAACCTCGGCTACGAAGGTTTGTTCCCGGCGGATGAAACCCGCGTGTCCCCGGCCAT
The DNA here is from genome assembly GCF_038452275.1 of Corynebacterium sp. BD556. NCBI lineage: Bacteria > Bacillati > Actinomycetota > Actinomycetes > Mycobacteriales > Corynebacteriaceae > Corynebacterium > Corynebacterium mayonis. The sequence goes on along the minus strand of NZ_CP141643.1, from coordinate 1,393,695 downwards.
TTTGGCGTCGCTGTCGCCCAACGCCGACGAAAACCACGACTTCTTCTCCGGATCGGGGTCCTCCTACGTCATCGGCAAGGCGGAGGAGACCCACGACGACGACTGGGATTTCGAGTAACGCTGGGGCATTGTCGGCGCGACGGGGAAGCACTCTTTGGGGCCTCCCCCCGCGCGTTGCCCCCGAGGTCTAGAGTAAATTGCTGAAGCTGGCCTGAAGTGGCTGGCAATTCCATAATCCGGCACCTATGATGGATGGGTATCGGTTGGGGCACGTGTGGCCTATGAGTTGCAGCTCACGGGCGATCGTGCGTTAGTCAGGAGGATCTTCAATGACTGCAGTGGCACCACGGCTGGACAACTATGTCCCGCCGACACGCCCAGAGCCAACGGGCGGCGCCCGTAAAGGCTCCACTTTGTACAATCTGCTCACCACAACGGACCACAAGATCCTGGGCATCTACTACATCATGATGTCCTTCATCTGGTTCTTCGTGGGCGGCCTCATGGCGCTGTTGATCCGCGCCGAGCTGTTCAGCCCGGGGCTGCAGTTGTTGTCCAACGAGCAGTTCAACCAACTGTTTACCCTCCACGGCACCGTGATGCTCCTCGCGTTCGGTACGCCGATCGTGTGGGGATTTGCTAACTACGTCCTGCCGCTGCAGATCGGTGCGCCGGACGTGTCCTTCCCGCGTTTGAACGCCTTTGGTTTCTGGATCACCCAGGTCGGTGTCCTCGCCATGCTCGCGGGCTTCCTCACCCCAGGCGGCGCGGCCGACTTCGGGTGGACCATGTACATGCCGCTGGCTGATGCAACCCACACCCCGTCGGTGTCCGCGAACCTGTGGATCATCGGCGTGGGCGCCACCGGTATCGGTACCGTCGCTTCGGCCATTAACATGCTCACCACCGTGTTGACCCTGCGCGCGCCGGGAATGACCATGTTTAGGCTGCCCGTCTTTACGTGGACGGTGTTTGTCACCTCCATCATCGCCTTGATGATCTTCCCGCTGCTTCTCGCTGCGGCGATGGGTGTCCTCTACGACCGTCTGTTGGGCGGTCACATCTACGACACCGCCAACGGCGGCGCCATCTTGTGGCAGCACCTGTTCTGGTTCTTCGGACACCCGGAGGTCTACGTTCTCGCCCTGCCATTTTTCGGCATCATCTCCGAGATCGTGCCGGTGTTCTCCCGTAAACCGGTGTTCGGCTACATCGGCCTCGTTTTCGCAACGCTGGCAATCGCCGGCTTGTCCATGGCTGTGTGGGCACACCACATGTTCGCCACTGGCGCTGTCCTGCTGCCGTTCTTCTCCTTCATGACCTTCCTCATCTCCGTTCCGACGGGCGTGAAGTTCTTCAACTGGGTCGGCACGATGTGGAACGGTCACCTCACCTTCGAAACCCCGATGCTGTGGTCGATGGGCTTTTTGTTCACCTTCCTCTTTGGTGGACTGACCGGCATTATGCTGGCCGCCCCGCCATTGGACTTCCACCTGCATGACTCCTACTTCGTGGTTGCGCACTTCCACTACACCCTGTTTGGCACCGTGGTGTTCTCCGCAATCGCCGGTGTGTACTTCTGGTTCCCGAAGATGACCGGCCGCATGTTGGATGAGCGTTTGGGCAAGATCCACTTCTGGTTCACCTTCATCGCCTTCAACTTGACCTTCTTGGTTCAGCACTGGCTGGGCAACATGGGTATGCCGCGCCGCTACGCTGACTACCTCGATTCTGACGGTTTTACCCTCCTGAACCAGATCTCCACCGTCGGCGCGTTCATCCTCGGTGTCGGTATGCTTCCGTTCATTTGGAATGTGTTCAAGTCCTGGCGCTACGGCGAGATCGTCACCGTCGACGATCCGTGGGGTTACGGCAACTCCCTTGAGTGGGCGACCTCCTGCCCTCCGCCGCGCCACAACTTCGCTTCCTTGCCGCGGATCCGCTCCGAGCGCCCCGCGTTCGAGCTGCATTACCCGCACATGGTTGAGCGTCTGCGTCGCGAGGCCCACACGGGCCACAACGCGGACACCCCGGCAACCTGGAAAGGTGGCGCCCACGAGTTCGACTCCTCCGGCAACGCCACTAAGGTGGCCGACAAAACCAATTAAGCAGTCAGGAGAAGAACGCACCTGACCGGTTCTTCCCGACCAGCCGTAGCCCCTCACCGCCAAGGTGAGGGGCATTTTTTCGCTGCGGTAGCATGACGAAGCAGCACCTTCAGTACATCTGTTTTTAGGAAAGGACAGCCATGCCCGCGTTCGAGGTTGAGCTGCAAAAAGGTCTCAAGCCCGCCGTCGTATCCACCACGGGTCCGGACACGCCCGGGGTTTCCGCCGCATTCTTCGGGGTGTTGGCGAAGCATGGCGTGCAGCTTCTCGATGTCTCCCAGGTCGATTTTCGGGGTCGCCTGATGCTGTCGGCCTTTGTTGGCATGGACCCGATGGTGCTTAGTGATATTGAGCGCGAATTGAAAGCCGACCTGTGGGAGTACGGGCAGCGCGTGACCATTGAGACAGGATCCCAGGCGGAGTCCGTCTCACGGCCACGCTCCACCCACGTGATGGTGGCTCTCGGCGACCCAGTTACCGCTGAGCATATTTCCCGGGTGGGAAAGGCGTTGGCGTCTTATGGTGCGAACATCGACAAGATCCGGGGGATTTCAAACTATCCTTTGACCGGCCTGGAGTTCCGGATCACGCTGGCCGATTATGAGCCCGGCAAAGGCAAAGAGATCCGCAAGATCTTGGCGGAGCTGTCGAAGGAACTGGGAATCGACTTGGCTATCGAGCACGCGGGGCTTGCAAGGCGCGCAAAGCGTCTTGTTTGCTTCGACTGCGATTCCACGTTGATCACGGGCGAGGTCATCGAGATGTTGGCGGCGCATGCCGGGCGCCAGGCGGAAGTCGCTGAAGTAACGGAGCGTGCCATGAGAGGAGAGCTGGATTTTGAGGAGTCTTTACGGCAGCGTGTCAAGGCACTTGAGGGTTTGGACGCCTCGGTCATCGATGAGGTGGCGGCAGCCATCGAGTTGACTCCGGGGGCGCGAACTACAATTCGGACCCTCAACAACTTGGGTTATCGCACCGCTGTTGTCTCTGGTGGCTTCATTCAGGTTTTGGAGGGGTTGGCGCAGGAGTTGGAGCTTGATTATGTGCGCGCCAATACGCTTGAGATTGTCGACGGCAAACTGACCGGGCGTGTGGTGGGCAAAATCGTCGACCGTAAGGCGAAGGCAGATTTGCTGGCGGAGTTTGCTCAAGATTCCGGCCTGCGGATGACCCAGACTGTCGCCGTGGGGGATGGGGCCAACGACATTGACATGATCTCTAGCGCGGGCCTGGGCATCGCCTTTAACGCCAAACCCGCCCTGAAGGAGATCGCTGACGCCTCCGTTAACCACCCCTTCCTCGATTCGGTTCTCTACATGCTGGGTATCCCTCGTGAGGAAATCGACTCAGCCGAGGAGGCGGAAGGTGCCTCAAGGAAGGTGAGTTTGCAGTAGTCCGTCTACGCTTGCGGCTGCGCCACCAGTCGCTTAAGCGCGTTGCGGACGGTTTCCGGGTTGGTGGTCTCCCAGAAATCCGGAAGTGAGCGGCGCAGGAACGAACCGTAGCGTTTGGTCACCAGCCTGTTGTCCAAGACCGCCACGACCCCTTTGTCGTTGACACTGCGCAGTAGCCGGCCCGCTCCCTGCGCCATGAGCAGGGCGGCGTGGGCGGCTGAGACCTCCATAAAACCGGATCGTCCCGCGGCGTCGGCGGCGTCGGAGCGGGCCTTAAGCAGTGGGTCGTCGGGGCGGGGGAAAGGGATGCGGTCGATGATGACCAAAGACAATGAGCGCCCCGGCACGTCTACGCCTTGCCACAGCGAAAGAGTCCCGAACAGGCAGACGTTTTCACTGGCCGCGAACTTCTCCACCAGCGCGCCGGTGGAGTCCTCCCCTTGGACAAGTATGTCGAAGGGGAGACGCATTTTCATTGCTTCGGCGGCCTGTAAAGCGGCGCGCCGCGAAGAAAACAGTCCCAGGGTGCGTCCGCCCGTGGCGGTGATGAGAGCGGCGATTTCGTCGAGGGTGGCCTCGGCAAGCCCGTCGCGGCCAGGCGCGGGCAGGTGGCGGGCGGTGTAGAGAATCCCGCAGCGCCGCGGGTCGAAAGGAGTCCCGGCATCGAGGCTGTCCCAGGTGTCGTCGACAAGCCCCCAGGCGGCAGCCATGGCGTTGAAATTCCCGCCGATAGTCAACGTTGCGGAGGTGAGGATCACGGTCTGCTCGGCGAAGATACGCTCGCGCAAAAGGGCCGCGACCGACAGGGGAGCAACCGCCACAAAGTCGCCTAAGCGCTCGGAGCGCGTCAACCAAACCACGTCGCTGTGCTTGGCGGGGTCGTCTTCGTCGAACACACCCAAAATGCGCACGACGGCGTCATGGAGGTCCGCGAGGTGGTTTTTCAGATTCTCCCGCTCAGCGAAAACCTCGGGTTGGTTTGTCGCCTCGCCCTCGGGGCTTTGGGAAATCGCCTCGCGGGTTTTCCACAGCGCGTCACGCACCGCGACGAAGCCGCTGCGGGCGGAATCCGAAATGTTTTCCCAACGGCCAGGTTCCTCCACGTCGACTGCGGCAGAAAAATCCGCGATGACGTTTTCCAGCGCGCCCTTTGTGGCGCCGAGTTTCTCGGCGCGGCGCGACGCCAACGTCAACGCGCGGGCCGATATTTCGTTGGTGGCAACAGAAGTGATGCGGCTGTCGAGCTCGTGAGCCTCGTCGATGATGGTGACGCAATGAGCCGGGAGGATGTCCACGTCAGATAATGCGTCGATGGCGAGCAGGGCGTGGTTGGTGACCACGATGTCCACGTCGCGGGTGCGCTCGCGGGCGAGTTCTGCGAAGCAGGCTTCGCCGTGCGGGCAGCGGTTCGCGCCGAGACACTCGTTGGAGGTTACGGATACCTGCCGCCAGGCTTGGTCGGGTACGCCCGGCTCAAGGTCGTCGCGATCACCCGTCTCGGTTTGCTGTGCCCACTCGGTGATCCGTTTGACGTGGCTGCCCAGCACAGAGATGTCGTCTTTTTCAATCAGTGTGTCCGGGGTGTCCTCCGGGGCGGTAAGTTTGTGTAAGCAGACGTAATTGTTGCGTCCCTTTAAAATGGCGAAGGTCGGGCGGTGGTCGAAGAAGGGCTCCAAGGCGTCGGCAAGCCGCGGCAGGTCGCGGTCGACCAATTGGCGCTGCAGGGCGATGGTTGCCGTGGAGACCACAACAGACGAACCGGTGGACTGAGCGTGCCGGATCGCGGGCACGAGATAGGCTAGCGACTTTCCGGTGCCGGTGCCGGCCTGCACAGCAAGGTGGCGTTCGGTCTCTATCGCTTTCGTCACGGCGCTGGCCATGGCGACTTGGCCCGCGCGTTCGGCGCCGCCCAAGGCTTGCACGGCGGCTTCCAAAAGCTCGGATGTGGACGGGCTAAGCGGCTGATCACTCACGGGGGTGCTTACTCCACGGGGTCGGGAAAGCCGACGAAACGAGTGGGGATGGCCGGTTCATTGCGCGACAGGGCCAAACCCTCCCATGGCAGGGTCGTGCGGGCGTGCGCCAGGTGGGCGCGTGTGTCCTGGAGGTTGTCCAACCCAGCTACGATCTTGCCGTCGCGCACCAGGGGAATGTCCATGCGTTTGTAGTCCAGGTTCGGCCGCAGTGCGATGTCCGCATCGAAGGGGCAAACGACCTCGCCTACGGCCACCCCTGAGCTGCGGTAGGCACGCAGCGCGGATTTCGTGCCGCCGTAGGTCGCCTTGCCGCTGGATCGCTTAGCGACGGGATGTCCCTCCACCTCAACTAGCTTGTAAACCATACCTGCGGTCGGGGTGCCGGAGCCGGTTACCACTGAGGTTCCTACGCCGAAGCCGTCGACTGGGTCGCCGCGTAACCCGGCGATGGCGAACTCATCCAAGTCCGAGGAGACGATGATGCGGGTGTTGTAAGCTCCGGCGTCGTCAAGCTGCTTGCGGACACGTTGCGAGACGATCCCTAAGTCCCCGGAGTCAATGCGCACAGCGCCGAGTTTCGTACCAGCGACCTCAAGTGCATTTTCCACGCCGCGGGTGATGTCGAATGTATCCACAAGCAGCGTGGTACCCACTCCGAGAGAATCAACTTGGGCCCGGAAAGCGGCCTTTTCGTCGGGCACGCCGTTGTCATCGACGTGCAGGAGCATCCAGGCGTGTGCGGCTGTTCCTGCTGGCGGGATGCCGTATTGTTTGGCGGCCTCCATGTTGGAGGTTGTTTCGAAACCGGCGATGTAGGCGGCACGCGCGGCAGAAACCGCGGCGCGCTCATTGGTCCGCCGTGAACCCATCTCCATGATCGGGCGGCCGTCAGCGGCGGTGACCATGCGCGAGGCAGCGGAGGCGACCGCCGAGTCGGAGTTGAGAATCGACAAAATGATGGTCTCCAAAATGACGCACTCGGCGAAAGTTCCGCGCACCGTCATGATGGGTGAGTAGGGAAAGTACAGTTCGCCTTCGCGGTAACCGTCGATCTGCCCGCCGAAGGAATAGTTGCACAGGTAGTCCTTCGTTTTGTCCGAAAGAAAGTCGGCGACTTCAAGCTGCTCAGGGGTAAAATGGAAACGCGAAATCGCGTCGAGAACACGGGCGGTGCCAGCCACGACGCCGTAACGGCGCTCGCCGACCAATTTGCGGGCGAACACCTCGAAGGAGCACCGCCGCTGCGCGGTGCCGTCTTTAAACGCGGCGTCCAACATGGTCAGCTCGTACATGTCGGTGAGAAACGCCGTCGATTGGTGCGGGTGCGCCTCAAAGTCAATCATGGAAACCAAGAGTACCCGGGGGTGTAAGGAGTGCGGCCCATAAAGCCTCAACGGTAGGGTGGTGGCCATGAAAGCAACGCAACCAGGAGCGCAACGCTCACGAGTCGACATGGGTTCGCCCATGGCGAGTCCTGAGCTTGACGAGCAGCTCGACGTTGACGTCGTCGTCAGCGAAAACCTGCCGTGGATGTGCATCGTCTGGGACGACCCAGTCAACCTGATGAGTTACGTGACCTACGTTTTCCAAACCGTCCTCGGCTACGACCGCAAACGCGCCAACGAGCTGATGATGCAGGTCCACACCGAGGGCAAAGCCGTCGTGTCCTCCGGGGAAAAGGACAAAGTGGAAGGCGACGTAAAGAAGCTGCACACGGCCGGGCTGTGGGCCACCATGCAGCAGGCTGGATAAAGGAGCAACATGCAACCCTGGCGCCGCAAGAAGGGGCTCATGCGCTCCAGCGTCACATACATCACCCGCTTCGAGCCGATGGAGCGTGAGGTCATCGGGGATCTGACCGCCACAGTCTCGGAGGCGCTCATCGCCCGTGCCCAGTCGGCGCCGAAGGATGAATTTGCGGAAATGATGGGTTTGGCCGCCGGACATTCGGAGCCGCCGGAGGACCCGAAGCTGCGCCGCCTGCTGCCGGATTTTCAAAATGAGGGCGACGAGGAGTTCGACGGCGATGCCGGGCTGTTGCGCAGCCTGCACGAAAACGACATCATCCGCGCGAAACTAATGAACCTCCAGGTGGTCAACGAGGCTCTGGGGCCCACCGGCGGTGTCGATGTTGCCATTGTCCACGACGAAGCGGGCCGTTTCATCGCTGCCATCAATGATATGCGCCTGTACGTCTCCGAGGACGACCGTGGCGGAGAGGCAGCCCAGCAAGACCGCCAGCAACTGTTGGACTGGCTCGCTTTCTGCCAGGAATCCCTGCTGCAGGCGATGATGGAATAAACCATTCGTTTTGAAACCTGAAAAAGGCCCCGAGCTGTGAACTGCTCCCCATCAATTGGACTGAGAAATCAGATTCCTACTGAAGGGGAGCAGTTCTATGAGAGCTCGGGGCCTTTTTGGGTGGCGTCTAGCCGAAAATGGTGCGCAAAATGACCAAACCGACGGCGCCGATGAGGGCGGAAACCGGGACGGTGATAATCCAAGCCAAACCGATTTGTCGCATCATGGCCCAGTTGGCGTTGCGGTTGACCACGCCGACGCCCAAAACAGCGCCAATGAGAATGTGAGTTGAGGAGACAGGCAGGCCCAACAGGGAGGCCGCCATGACCACGCCGGCGGCGGAGAGCTCGGCGGAGAAACCGGATGCCGGGTGAATCTCCGTCAGGTGCGTGCCCACCGTGGCAATGACGTGGCGTCCGATGAACCACAGGCCGGCGACGAGGCCAACACCAGCAACAACGAGAAGTGCGGTGGGGACCTGTGATTCCTCGGCGATGGCGTCTTCGCGGAGTACGTCGAGGACCGCGGCGAAAGGCCCAATCGCGTTGGCGATGTCATTCGAGCCGTGGGAGAAGGCGAAGGCGGAGGCGGTAAACACCTGCATCCAGGAAAACAGGATGAAGGTGGAGCGTTCGAGCGCCGTGTTGCGCATCGTGCGGGCGAAAATGTAGACCGCCATCCACACCGCCGCGGAAACCATGAGGATGATCAAAACGGTGCCCAGGCTGTCCAAGCTGATACCGGTGTTCTTCAGGCCCTTGAACAGCATCATCGCGGTGATGATTCCAGCGCCGACCATAGCGATGACGGGCACGAAGCGGGTCAAGGCACGGTGGGCGTCGATGTCCTCGGCCTCTTTGTTGATGGCGTAGAGGTCGCGGTAATACTCGGACTCAAGGTCTTCGTATTCGAAGTCGTCGCCGGTGGTGGTTACGGCGTCGCGGGTCATGGCGCCGTTTTCGCGGATCTGCTCCGACTCGCTCATCGCGTTGAACTTCGCGCGGAATTCGCGGCGGTGCTCGCTGCGGCGCTTACGCAACTCCTGCAGCTTGGCGTCGGCGCGGTCGTTGTAGACCAAGATCGTCGACTTGATGAAGCGGTAGAGGGCGTAGGCGGCGATGCCGCCTAGTAGCGGGGAGATGAACCAACTGATGACAATCTGGATTAACTCGCTCCACTGCACCATGCTCCACGGGGACGTATCCCCCGTCAGGTGCGCCAGGTAGCCCAAGGTGACGGCACCGCCGACGATTGCGCCGACGATCGAGTGGGTGGTAGACACCGGCCAGCCCATCCGCGTCGCAATGAGCAGCCACAGGGCCGCGCCCGCCAACGCGGAAAGCATGATAAACGCGAAGTCCATCGGCTGGATGTCGACCCCTTCGAGGTCCACGATCCCGGACTTGACTGTTTCGGTGACCTCCCCGCCGGCGAGGATGGCGCCTCCGACTTCGAACACGGCAGCCACCATCAGCGCTTGCCGCAGCGAAAGGGTTCCCGCCCCAACGGAGGTGCCGAAGGCGTTGGCCACGTCGTTGCCGCCGATGTTGAAGGCCATGAACACACCCAGAATGATCGTCAAGATCAGCAAGACGGTGTGGTTGCCGGGGCCGACCTGTTGGCGGGCCCAGAAGTAGAACGCCAAAACAGAGACAAAAAGCAGCCCACCGAAGAACAAGTTGAGCTTGGGGCTGGGGCCGTCGTCCTGGATGTCCTTTGCCTTGCCCGATTGGGAAGGTGAGGATTTCTGGGGGTGCAGTGACACCTCCGCAAACTCTTGAGTCACAGCGACTCCCTTTCTTATGCGCAAGCAGCCAAATGGGTGCCGTCACCCCCATCGTGTTGAGCGACAATTACAGGGGAGTCGGTCCAAACCTTGATCAGCGCCAGGTCTGCAAACGACCTGACTTGGAGACATGATGCAACGGGGCAGGGCGCACCGCAACTGCAGCCGAGCAGGTTGGCAAACGGCGCACTAGACTCTTGAGGCAATGAATCACAACCAGCACCCGCCCCGTCCCTTAGTGCCCCCGCCTTTCCCGGCCGCACCGGGCACACCCTCGTGGAGCCCGCACCAAAGAGCGAAAACCGGCAAGCAAAAGCGCGCCACAGGTATGCGCTTTGCTGCGGGATACCTCATTGTGATCTGGTCAGTCTTTCTGATCAATATTTTTTATTTCGGTGGGTTGCTGGTCTACCTGGGCATCCACCCGCTGGACACCGCTTGGCTGCCAGGTCTTTTCTTCGCGCCGCTCCTGCACGGCGATATCAACCACATTGTTTCCAATTCGCTGCCGGGCGCGATTTTCTGCTTCCTCATCGGCTACTCGGGTGCGCGTGTTTTTTGGGAGGTAACCGCCATCGTCGGCGTCGTCGGCGGGGCGGGAACGTGGATTTTTGGGGGAGTGGGCACCAACCACATTGGCGCCTCCGGCCTGGTCTACGGTTGGCTGACTTACCTCATTGTCCGCGGCGTGTTTAACCGCTCCTTCAGGCAAGTTTTATTGGGCTTGATCCTCGGTTTCTTCTACTCCAGCCTCATTTGGGGTGTGCTGCCCCTGACACCGGGCGTGAGTTGGCAGGCCCACTTGTTCGGGGCGATCGGCGGCATTTTGGCGGGTATGGTGATTTCTTCGGACGATCCGCCGGTGCTCGTTGCCAAGCGTCAGCGCCGCCGCGCCGAGCGGGCGCCAATGCGCTACTACAACTAGCTTAAGGATCACGCGCATGAAATCGCACCTGACGGATGTTGCCGGTTTGTTCCTTGGGCACCGCAGCATGGGCGATACAGGGGTCAGCGCCGTCATCAGTGCTGATCCCGTCGGCATGCTCGCGGCTGTCGACGTCCGCGGCGGTGGCCCCGGGACCAGGGAAACGGACCTTCTCGCCGCGCACAATACCGTGGAGCGGGTTCACGCTATCGTACTTAGCGGCGGCTCCGCTTTCGGGTTGGCGGCCGCTGACGGCGCCATGTGTGAGCTGGAGGCACGTGGTATCGGCTTTCCGGTTTTCGGGGAGGACAACCCCGGCCCGCGGGTGCCGATCGTACCGGCGGCGGTCATCTTCGACTTGGTTGTTGGCTCACCCGATCACCGGCCCGGCGCACACGACGGTGCCCAGGCGGTCAGGGCCGCCTACGAGGAGGTGCACGCGGCTTCGGGCAGCGTCGGCGCTGGGTGCGGTGCTACTGCCGGGGTGCTGCGGGGCGGTTTCGGCCAAGCTAGCTGCACAGTCAGTGACTGGACGGTGTCCGCGGGCGTGGTGGCTAACCCTGTCGGCAGCGTCATCGACGAGCGCACCGGGCTTTTCTACGGTGACCCGGGCAAGCCCGCGGTCGACCTAGAGAGGTTTTCGCGCTTAGAGCGTCCCACGCCGCAGCTCAACACCACCATCGGGGTCATCGCCACCGACGCGCCACTGCCTCCCGCGCAGCTTAAGCGATTGGCTATCTCCGGCCATGATGGGTTGGCCCGCTCGGTGCGCCCGGCACATTCCCCGCTCGACGGCGACACCTTGTTCGCCGTGTCCACAGCGAAGCAGGCGGGTGCGGTAGACGCCGAAAAGCTAGCGCAGCTTAGTTCTGCGGCCGCGGACGTGGTGCAAGCCGCCATTGTTGACGCGGTGGTGCGCGCCGAACCCGGATACGGCATTGCCGCGTGGAGCGAGTTAGCATCAAAGCCGTGCTAAGCGACAATACCCAGGCGGATCCGCGACCCATCGGACTGTTCGACTCTGGAGTCGGCGGTTTGACCGTGGCCCGCGCGGTCATGGATCAGCTCAGCGAAGAATCGATCCTCTACATCGGAGATACCGCCAACGGGCCCTACGGCCCGCAACCTGTGGCGGATGTGCGCCGCCACGCCATGCGCATCGCCGATGAGCTGGTGGAGCGTGACTGCAAGATGTTGGTCATTGCCTGCAACACCGCATCTGCGGCCTTTCTCCATGACGCCCGAGAGCGCTATGACATTCCCGTTGTTGAAGTGATCAAACCGGCGGTGCGCCGCGCCATCGCCACCACCCGCAGCGGCAAAGTCGGCGTGATCGGCACCGAGGGCACCATCAAATCGGGTGCCTACCAGGACCTGTTCCAGCTCGCGCCGGGCGTGGACGTTACTGCTGCGGCATGCCCAGCCTTCGTCGAGTTCGTCGAACGTGGCGTTACCTCTGGCCGCCAGATCCTGGGGGTGGCCCAGGGATATTTGGAGCCGCTGCAAATTGCGGGAGTGGACACGCTCGTTTTGGGCTGCACCCACTACCCCCTTTTGTCCGGCGTGGTGCAGCTCGCCATTGGAGATGACGTCACCCTCGTGTCCTCTGCGGAGGAGACAGCCAAGGACGTACTGAAGGAACTTACGCAACGTGACATGCTCGCCCCGCCCGGTCACAGCCCGACGCGTGTTTTCGAGTCCACAGGGGATCCGGAGATGTTCAATAAGTTGGCGCAGCGTTTCCTCGGCCCGCACATCGAAGCTGTGGGCAAGGGCACTACGACGTAAAATTCCGGCGAAGATAACGGCCTTGCAAGTTCGATTTCGACCCCTTTTCGTGGCACAGTTGTGACATGAGGCTGACCATTCTCGGTTGTTCCGGGAGCCTGGCCGCGCCGGGAAATCCCGGGTCATCCTACTTGATCACAGCCCCGGAAAACCCCGAAGTGCCAGGTATTTTGATGGATTTCGGGCCTGGGGCTCTCGCCGCGATGCAAGCGGTGCATGACCCGGCACATGCGCATGTAATTTTTAGCCACCTGCATGCGGACCACTGCTCGGATTTTCCCTCGTTGCTGGTGTGGCGCCGTTTCCACCCAACTGCCCCGGCGAAGCAGCGCAACCTGTTCTACGGCCCGTCCTATGCGGCTGAGCATTTCGGTCGCATGAGCGCGGACGGCCCCGGAGTCGTTGATGATTTCAGTGACACTTTCGATGTCCGTACCTGGGTGACTGGTCAGCCGGTGGATATTGAGGGGGTTCAGGTGACACCGATGCCGGTGGTTCACCCGGCTGCCGAGTCGCACGCTTTGCGGGTGCAAAGCAGCACTACGGGTCGTGTGTTGGCTTTTTCGGGAGATTCGGGGATGACCGACTCGCTTGTCGACGTTGCTCGCGACGCCTCCGTCTTTCTCTGCGAGGCAGCGTGGGGAGCCAGCTCTGCTGGCAAAGCTGCGGGGATGCACTTATCGGGGGCGGAAGCGGGAGAGATTGCGCGTCGGGCGGGCGTCGACAAGCTCGTGCTTGTTCATATCCAGCCGTGGAGCGACCCGCAGGAAACCTTGGCGGCCGCGCGCAGTGAATTCGACGGTGAGGTCGTGGTTGGCCGCCCCGGCGACATCTACGACGTGTGAGTTAGGCTGGGTGTTGTGACTGACACTAAATTTCAGCGTGCCGACGGCCGCGCCTACGACGAGCTGCGCCCTGTCCGTATTACCCGCGGGTTTACTTCCAACCCGGCAGGCAGCGTCCTTGTCGAGTTCGGCAACACCCGCGTGATGTGTACCGCTTCCGTGGAGTTGGGGGTGCCACGGTTCAAAAAGGACTCCGGTGAGGGTTGGCTGACCGCCGAGTACGCCATGTTGCCTTCCGCAACGCACGAACGTATGCCGCGCGAATCGATGAAGGGCAAGGTTAAGGGCCGCACCCACGAGATTTCTCGCCTGGTGGGGCGTTCGCTGCGTGCGGCTGTGGACCTTAAGGAGTTGGGGGAGAACACGATCCAGCTAGACTGCGACGTTTTGCAGGCCGACGGCGGCACCCGCACCGCTTCGATCACCGGCGCCTACGTCGCACTTGCCGATGCCATCGAGTACCTCACCGCCCAGGGCGTTGTGCCGGGCGAACCGCTGCTCAAACCGGTTGCTGCGGTCTCTGCGGGGCTTGTCGACGGGCACGTCGCCCTCGACCTGCCCTACGAGGAGGACTCCCGGGCAGAAGTCGACCTTAATGTGGTGATGCAAGAAGGCGGCAACTTCGTGGAGATTCAGGGAACCGGTGAGCACGGTTTGTTCGGCCGGGAGGAGCTTAACCAAATGTTGGATGTGGCGCAGAAGGGTTGCCGCGAGCTTATCGAGGCGCAAAAGGCGGCTCTCGGGTGGTAAAGGTCCTTGTCGCTTCCACTAACCCGAAGAAGCTGAGCGAGCTTGAGCAGGTGCTCACGCACCTAGGAATTGTAAGCATTGAGCTTGTTTCCCTTGCCGATGTTCCCGCTTACCCCGAACCCAAAGAAGACGGCTTGACCTTTGAAGATAACGCTTTGATCAAGGCTCGTGCGGGGGCAGCGCATACTGGTTTAGCGTGCGTGGCTGATGACTCCGGCATTGCCGTTACCGCGTTAAATGGTATGCCGGGTGTGCTTTCCGCGCGCTGGGCAGGATTGCACGGCGACGACGAAGCTAATAACCGGCTGCTGCTTGCCCAGATGGAAGATTTGCCGGTGCGCTCTGCGGCGTTTGTGTCTTGCTGCGCTTTGGTCACCCCTTCTGGTGAGCAGTACACGGCCATCGGGCGGTGGGAAGGTGAGATCCTTCGCGCCCCGCAGGGCTCTTACGGTTTTGGTTATGACCCGCTTTTTGCACCTGCTGACACCCCGGGTCGTTCTGCGGCTGAGTTGACTCCGGAGGAGAAAAACGCCCTGTCTCACCGTGGCAAGGCTTTGCGCACGTTGGCGCAACACTTGGCAGGTCTTTAAGGTGGAGCCATGATAAGAAATAAAACCTTTGCCGTTGCCGCTTCGATCTTGCTTTCTGGTTGCCTGCTTGCCGCCTGCGGTGGCGGCGACGAGTTTTCCGGGACTTGGACCGGCCAGGCTGGAACTACCGGCGAAGCCACCTTGAACGTGGATGGCAAGAAATGCGACTGGCAGCTTACCGAGGCCGACAATACTGGTAATGGTCGCTGCGAGCGCGATGATGAGGAGTTCAAGCTGGCAGACCCGAAGACAGGCCAGGACCTGAAGTACATCGGTAAAGTTCAGGGCAATACGCTAACTTTGGCGCCCGATAACAAACTGGCGGAAAATATTGGTGCGCTGACGCTTACTCGGTTAGGCGAGAAGTAAAAACTGCTTCTTTGGTGGCATGTGCTAGTTGGAGGGGTTTTTGGCCGAGGAAAGTCCTTTCCCGGTCGGACTTCGGCCCTTGGCCGCCCGCGTGTTAAACGAGTTGGAACTGCTTGTTGACCTCGCGGCGGCGCTTAGCTTCAACCACAAATGACAAGAACGGAACAACACCGGAGATGGGTTGCCGCGAGCTTATCGCGGCGCAAAAGGCGGCTTTCGGGTGGTATAAGGTCCTTGCCGCTTCCCAGGTAAATAATGGCGACGGTTTCGGCGGCGGCGTTGAGTGCGTACGCACCTGGCAATCTGTTGTCAATGTCTTTGAATGAAGAAGGTTGAGCAGGCCCTCTCCTTCAGCCTGAAGAATGAAATGACCACCAAAGGTGGGTTCAGCCCGGCTAAAGGCCAGGAGGACAAAGTCACAGCCTGCACAAATGCCCGCGATGAGTATTCTTGGAGCTGACTTTACGGGCGTCGTAAAGCGGAGAGCCTACGGGAACGGGTGAGAGAAATGAGGGTCGTTGTCACAGGTGCTGCCGGTTTCATTGGTGCAGCCGTTAGTGAGGAACTGCGCGATCGCGGACATGAAGTAATCGGCTTAGATCTGCGTGAAGACCGAAAGCAGAATATCTTTGCCGCTGATCTTGCTCAGCCCGGGGCGGGAGCCGAGCATATTCGCGGCGCCGATGCCATCGTCCACACCGCCGCGCTCGTTTCTTTGGCGATGACTCACGAAGAAGCCTTTGCGGTCAATGTGCAAGGCACCAAAGCGCTGCTCGATTCCGCCGAAAAACTCGGCGTGCGCCGCTTTGTGCAGCTCTCCTCCATTGTGGTCTTCCCGGATGTGCCCGAGGAGCTCGACGAAGATAGCCCCGTAAACGTCAACGGCACCGCCTACGTTGACACCAAGGTGCTGAGCGAGATTCCGGTGTACCGCAAGATGATTGAGGGCAATATGGAAGCAGTCATTGTGCGCCCGGGTGATGTCTACGGCCCGCGCTCGCGCCCGTGGACTTGGCTGCCCTATGAGGCAATGAGAAAGCATCTCTTTGCGCTGCCCAAGTGGGGCAAGGGGCACTTTACCCCGGTCTACATCGACGACCTGGCGCGCGGTATCGCAGCCGCCGTGGAAGTTGAGGAGGCCGCCGGTGAGGTCTTTACTCTCTCCGGTGGTCAGGTGGTGACCTGCAAGGAGTACTTCAAGTTGTTGGCAAAGTACACCAAGACGGGACCTTTCCCCCTCCTGCCGACGCATCTGGCCGTGGGCCTGGCGGGGCTGATCGCCTTCATTGCAAAGCTGCGGGGCCAGCGCACTGAGTCCAATCCGGATACAATGCGCTACTTCACCCGCCAGACCGGCGGCTACAGCATCGAGAAGGCCCGTCGTATTTTAGGCTACGAGCCGCAGGTAAGCCTGGAGGAGGGGCAGCGGCGCGCGGCCGAATGGTGCCTGGCGCAAGACGGCAAATAGCGCCCCAGTCAAATCGGCATTGCCGTTACCGCGTTAAATGGTATGCCGGGTGTGCTTTCCGCGCGCTGGGCAGGATTGCACGGCGACGACGAAGCTAATAACCGGCTGCTGCTTGCCCAGATGGAAGATTTGCCGGTGCGCTCTGCGGCGTTTGTGTCTTGCTGCGCTTTGGTCACCCCTTCTGGTGAGCAGTACACGGCCATCGGGCGGTGGGAAGGTGAGATCCTTCGCGCCCCGCAGGGCTCTTACGGTTTTGGTTATGACCCGCTTTTTGCACCTGCTGACACCCCGGGTCGTTCTGCGGCTGAGTTGACTCCGGAGGAGAAAAACGCCCTGTCTCACCGTGGCAAGGCTTTGCGCACGTTGGCGCAACACTTGGCAGGTCTTTAAGGTGGAGCCATGATAAGAAATAAAACCTTTGCCGTTGCCGCTTCGATCTTGCTTTCTGGTTGCCTGCTTGCCGCCTGCGGTGGCGGCGACGAGTTTTCCGGGACTTGGACCGGCCAGGCTGGAACTACCGGCGAAGCCACCTTGAACGTGGATGGCAAGAAATGCGACTGGCAGCTTACCGAGGCCGACAATACTGGTAATGGTCGCTGCGAGCGCGATGATGAGGAGTTCAAGCTGGCAGACCCGAAGACAGGCCAGGACCTGAAGTACATCGGTAAAGTCCAGGGCAATACGCTAACTTTGGCGCCCGATAACAAACTGGCGGAAAATATTGGTGCGCTGACGCTTACTCGGTTAGGCGAGAAGTAAAAACTGCTTCTTTGGTGGCATGTGCTAGTTGGAGGGGTTTTTGGCCGAGGAAAGTCCTTTCCCGGTCGGACTTCGGCCCTTGGCCGCCCGCGTGTTAAACGAGTTGGAACTGCTTGTTGACCTCGTGGCGGCGCTTAGCTTCAACCACAAATGACAAGAACGGAACAACACCAGAGATGGCGGTGACACCCCAGGTCATCGCTGGCCAGCGCGCCTTGAGCCCGAGGTTCATTGAGGCGAGCAAAAACGCCATATAGGCGAGGCCGTGGATGCGCCCGACCCATTCGAGAAGTGCAACATCCATGTGGAAGATGTACTCCATAATCATGCGCGCCGTCAGCAAAAGCAGCAAGACACCGGTGATCCAAGCTGTGGCCGAGAAGATGGTCAAAGCGGTTTTGACGCGCTTCTTGCGCTCCGGGTGGATCTTCGGGGCGTGGCTGGGGGTGGTGCTCATCGGTTCCTCTCCTATTGGTCCGGGTCGTTACATGAAGCGTCTCGGTGGACAGCGCCGTCGCTGGTGCTGCCGCGTCGCTGGACGTTTAAGGCATTGAATTCTTCGATGTTGAGTTCGGGGCGTGCTGGCAGGAAGGAACTGTCGATAGCCGTGTCTTTGCCGTTGCCCCCGAAGCGGACGAGGTCTGCTTCGTAGAGCTCGTCCATTGTGGCGCCGGAGTTAATAGCGTCGATCTTTTCGTTTTCCATCCGCAGTCCCATTCGGTAGGCGTAGACGAAAAACGCGCCGAAGAAGGGCCACTGGAGGGCGTAACCCAAGTTCTGGAAGGTGCCAGAGCCGGATGTAAAGCGAGTCCACTGCCACCAGGCAAGCAAAATTGTGCAGATGACGGCGATGGTCAGCAAAAGGATGTGCCAAGCGCGCACGCGCACATGCTCGCGCTTGGCGGGCTGCGGTGCGAAATCTTGAGTCTGGCTCACATCGGGCCAGTCTAGCAAGCCCTCCGAAAGTTGGATAACCACCGTTTAGCTGTTCGGGCGTGGCTCCATGTATTGTATTTCATGTTGCGCGCCCGTGGCGGAATTGGCAGACGCGCTGGATTTAGGTTCCAGTGTCTTCGGACGTGGGAGTTCAAGTCTCCCCGGGCGCACCATTTTTTACTGCAGGTTCCAGTCACGCAGGATGCGCTCGACATGGCCCTTGGCGCGTACGTTGTATTGGCTTTGCGCGATTGTACCGTCGGTGTCGACGAGGAAAGTTGAACGAATCACTCCTTGGACAACCTTGCCGTAGTTCTTCTTTTCGCCGAACGCGCCCCAGGCAGTCATGACTTTCTTGTCGGGGTCAGATAGCAGCGTGATGTTGAGGTCGTGGTCGGCGCGGAACGCGGCGAGCTTGTCCGGCGTGTCGGGGCTGATGCCGATGACGGCGACATCAACTTTGTTGAATTCCTCGAGTTTCTCGCTGAAGTCGCAGGCTTCCGTCGTGCAGCCTGGGGTGTTGGCGCGTGGGTAGAAGTAGACAATGACACGTTTGCCGGCGTAGTCGGCCAAAGAGACGGTTGTGCCTTTGTCGTCGCTCAAGGCGAATGTGGGGGCGGAGTCGCCCTGTTCGAGGCGGATATTCTCAGTCATACTTGCCCGTTTTACACTACTGTGTAAAAAGACACGCTTTAGTACGAAAACAACGTAGGAGATCATCACCGTGGCACGTGACATCAACGATATCGAGCGCGACATTGAACGCACCCGAAGCCAGCTCGCTAGCACTCTCGACGAGCTTGCGTCGCGCGCCAACCCGTCCAACTTGGCGGACAACGCCAAGGGGCAGGTCGCTGGCCTGCTTCAGGACGAGACAGTGCAGAAGGTCCTCGCCGGCATCGGCGCGGGTATTGCCCTTCTGATCGCCGTTAAGGCGCTCAACGGCCGCAAGCGCAAGAAGGAGCTCAAAGAGCTGCAGAAGCTTCTGGCTCGTCGCTAAGCTTGCCACCGCCCCGCGAAAGCCCGCGCCCGTCCACTACTCGGAGCGGGCTTTTCTCTCGCTCAGGCCAAGGTCGCGCCGGCGTTTTCCAACTCGTGTAGGGCGCGTTCGCCGCGCTCCTCGCTGACTGGGGCGCAGAGCTCGCGCAGTACCCGGACAATGAATCCTTCCTTCAGGCCGTCGAGGGCGGTGGCGCGCACGCAGTGATCCGTGGCGATGCCGCACACGTCAAGGGTGTCCACGCCTTGTTTGCGCAGCCACTCGGCGAGGGGCACTCCTTCGGCAGACCCCTCGAAACCGGAATAGGCGGCGGTGTATTCACCTTTGCGGAAAAACGCTTCGATCAACGAGGTATTGATTGGCTCGCGGATCGCTGCGCCCTCAGTGTCCGCGACGCAGTGAACGGGCCAGGTGTCGGTGTAGTCCGGGTTGACGGAGAAGTGGATGCCTGGGTCGATGTGCCAATCCTGTGTGGCCACCACGTGGGTGTAGCCGTGCTCACCTGAGATTAACTCCGCAACTTTCGCGGCGATCTCATCGCCGCGTGTGGTCGCTAGCGAGCCACCGGGGCAGAAGTCGCCCTGAACATCCACAATGACAAGTGCTGTAGCCATGTGGGTAGTCTAGCGGCGAAAATAAAAACAGGCCGGGCTTTGTATCGCCCGACCTGTGTGCATTTGGTGCGCCACCAGGGACTCGAACCCCGAACCCACTGATTAAGAGTCAGTTGCTCTGCCAGTTGAGCTAGTAGCGCTTATCTAGTTTGTTTCTAGTTTGTGTCGCCCTCGGCAACGAAGAAAAATATAGCACCCATGCTTGGCAAGTATGAAATCACCAGCGCACAATGGTTTTTTCAGCAATAATTGAACGGTTGTTTAACAAATGGATGAACCTGGGGTGGACACGTTAAAGTACGAGGTGAAGCAATCAGTTGGGTATCGAGTTCGCGGGTTAGGTCGTCAAATTTGAAGAAGGTTAGAGTACTGCGCAAGGCCGCAGCAGTTGTGGTCGCTATGTGGATGTGTGCTGTCGGGGTGGCGTGTACGCAGCCGAACGCCAGCCTGTCTAGTGATGCAGCTATCCAGGAGGTTGCCCAGGAGTCGGAAAAGTTGCAGCCGCCGGTGATTTCCATCGCTGATGGTGAGACGGATGTGGCGCCGGGGGAACCTGTCACAGTGGAGGCCTCGGCGGGGTTAAGGGCCCTGATTTTGACTAACGACGCCGGCAAGCGGGTTGCTGGTGAGTTCAACGAAGGCATGTCTAAGTGGACGACGACCGAACCGCTCGGTTATGGCCGCACCTACACCTTCGAGGGGGTTGACCGCGAAGGAAACGAGATCGACACCTCTTTTAGCACTGTCGTACCGGTGGCTCAGACCACTGGTTACTTCGGTCCCGTGGAGGGCTCGATCGTGGGGGTGGGCCAGGCGGTCACAGTGCGTTTTTCTACGGCGCCGCCAGACCGCGCCGCGGTAGAGGAGGCTATTTCCGTGCAGACCTCCAACAATACCGAGGGTGGTTTTTATTGGATCGACCCTTATGAATTGCGGTGGCGGCCGAAAGATTATTGGCAGCCCGGAACCTCTGTCACCGTCAAGGCTGATCTTTATGGCCGTGATTTGGGTGGGGGTGTTTACGGCGCCAAGGATGTAGAGACTAGCTTCACCATTGGAGATGAGGTGATTACCCGGATCGATAACGCCACGAAGACGCTTACGGTGGTGCGCAATGGTGAGGCTGTTTATTCTTTCCCGGTCTCTCTCGGTACGGACGGGAAGTGGGACACCCCCAACGGGATCTATGTGGTGGGTGACCAGCACAATGCGTTGACCATGGACTCGCGCACCTACGGGTTGTCGCTTGATGCTGGTGGTTACGTTACCGACGTGAAAAGTGCGACGCAGTTGTCCTACTCGGGCATCTACGTCCATTCCGCCCCGTGGGCTATGTGGGCGCTGGGTGGCACGAATCAATCCCACGGCTGCATCAACGCGAGTCCGGACAATGCGGCCTGGTACCTCAACAACGTCAAGCGCGGTGACCCGGTGGAGATTAGCAACACCTACGGCGGCACGCTCAGCGGCACCGACGGTTTGGGGTACTGGAACATACCCTGGGAGCAGTGGAAGGACGGCAACCCTAACCTTAAGTAGGGCATCCATGGATCGCGGTGGCGGTCTGCGCTAGAAAGTTCAATGATTTGAAACACATATTTCTACACACCTGCTTTTAAGTGTTAGTGTTGCTGAGAATGTTTATGGCGTTCGGCGGGGGCGGCGTCGACAAGCACTAGCGAAAGGACTCCTATGGCTCTCAAGCGCATTCTCGTGGCTCTCGCGGCATCCCTTGCCCTGACCTCCTGCACCACGACCGCAGAAGGCGAAGACAAGCTCAACGTCGTAGCAACAACTACACAGATCTGTGACTACGTGAAGAATCTAGATCCGGACGAAGAACTCGACCTGACCTGCCTGCTTACCCCGAACGCCTCGGCGCACGAACACGAGATGACCAACGAGCAGATGAACGCACTCAACAGCGCCGACGTTTTGCTGATCAACGGCGTCGACCTTGAACGCTTCATGGATCAAGCCATCGCCTCCTCCGGGTTCAGCGGCACGATGACCGTGACCAGCGGATACGAAGGGGCCGCTCCCGAGTGGGACTTCGACGTCGATGAAGGCTTAGAGTCAGTCGACATCGCCCCGTGGCCTTTCGACCCGGAGCCTGGCGAGGAAGCGGAGTTTGCCTTCGACCCCCATGTATGGACAAGCCCCCGCGGCGCCATGATTCAAGTGAGAAACATCGCCGCAGCCCTCGACAAGGCAGCCGAGACCACCGAGTGGAGCGAGCGCGCCACCGACTATCTTTCCCAGCTCGACGAACTAGATGAGTGGGTCAGCGCCAGCGTCGAAAGCGTTGCACGCGAAAATCGCGTCCTGTTTACCTCCCATGATGCCTTCGGCTACTTCTCCCGCGACTACGACATTGACTTCGTCGGCTCGGCGCTTTCCGATTTCAACGCCCAGCAGGATGCCACCGCCGCGCACATCAAACTTGGCGCAGAGCAAGTCATTGAGGCGAACGCCAAGGTGATCTTCGGCGAAAACTCCAACAACGCCAAGTCCATTGAAGCTGTCGCTCGCGCCGCGGGAGTGCGCGCCGTGACAGGTGGCGACGCTCTCTACGGTGACTCGCTCGGCCCTGAAGGTACCGACGGAGCAACCTACATCGGTTCCATCGTCCACAACGTGACCAACCTTGTTCGTGCCTGGGGCGGGGAAACCGCGCCCCTGCCCCCAGCGCTTGCTTTCGCGCAACCGCAGGAGGCCCTGTAGATGACGGTGACGTTCGACGAGGCCAGCTTGGGATACGGCCGCGCCGTAGTCCTGGAAGGCGTGACGTTGAAGGTCAACCCCGGGCAAGCAATCGGATTGTTAGGTTCCAACGGTTCCGGTAAGTCCACCGTGCTCAAAGCCACCGTAGGGCTGTCCGACGTCATCGCCGGAAACGTGCGGGTGGGTGGGCAGGTCGGCTACGTCCCACAGCAGGCAGACACCACCCCGGATTTTCCAATCACGGCTGCTGAAGTCGTCGGCCTCGGGTTGGTGCCGCAGCTTAAACCCTTCGGGCGTATCGGAGCCGCCGGGAAGCGTCGTTGCCTTGAGGCCTTGGAGCTCGTGGGGCTTGCTCCCCGGGAGCGTTGCCGCTTTTCGGATTTAAGTGGCGGCCAGCGCCAACGTGTGCTTGTGGCGCGAGCAATAGTTGCCGATCCACCCGTGTTGGTCCTCGATGAGCCTTTCAACGGCTTGGACACCGCGAATAGGAAAGCGCTGATTGACGTGCTGGAACAGCAAAAGCGCAACAAAGTCGCGGTGATGTTGTCCACTCACGATCTTGAATTGTCGGATGCGGTGTGCGACACGACCTTCACAATCGCCGGCGGGAGGGTAAAAAGTTGAGCCTCGCCCCGTGGGTTTTACGTCCGCTTATCATGCTGCTTGCGCTGTCGTTAAGTTCCGGGCTTGCCGGAACACTAATCAACCTGCGCCGTGGCGAGTTCGCCACTGAGGCGCTGTCGCACGCGGTTTTTCCCGGAATCGTGATTGGGTTCATCGTCGCCGGCTTGGACGGGATCATTCCGGGTGGGGCTGTGGCAGGAGCTGTTGCAGCGGCGGTTCTCACCCTCGCCGGCAAGCGTGCTGGGGAGGCGGACGAGGCGGGAACCGCACTGACCCTCTCGACGTTCTACTCGGTTGGCGTCGTGGTTTCCCTCGCGTACTCGGACAAGTCCGGGCAACTTGAGGCCCTCATGTTTGGTCGTCTTTTGGAGCTGTCCACGCAGCGTTTGGTGCAAGGTGTCGTCGCCTGCCTCATTGCGGTGGTGCTCATTGCGGCGTTTTGGCCAGCTCAGGTGGCAATTTCCTTTGACCGCAACGGTGCCCGCGCGGCGGGTGTTCGTCCGGCCTTCCAGGACGCGGTTTTCAACGCGGCGATTGCCGCGGCTGTTGTGGCAGGTGCCGCGGCGGTAGGGGTGTTGTTGGTGGTCGGCTTTCTCATTATTCCGGCTGCGGGGGCGCGGCTGCTGTGCAATTCGCCGCAGTCGATGGCTCTGTGTGCTGTCGGTATTTCCGTTGCCAGCGCGTTGGTGGGAATGTGGGTGGTTACCCAGCCGCTGTCGCGCCCGGTCTCCCCGCAGGCGTGTGTGATCGTGGTGTTGTTGGGGGCGTTTCTTCTCGCCGCGGCCTTCGGGGCGGTGAAGCGATCGTGACTTGGTGGCATCTCAATTATCTTGCGGTGTGGGAGGTGGTCCTTGTTGGTGCGGCCACGGGGATTATTGGAGCGTATGCGCTGATTCACCGCCGAATCTTTTTCGCGGAGGCAGTCTCCCACGCCACCTTTCCCGGTGCGGTCATTGGCGTGGTCATCGGCGCTGCCGTGGCTCCCCACTACATCACGGAGTTTTTGTTCGTCGGCGCGCTCGTGGGTTGTGCAGCGTTGGCGGCGGCCATGGCGGGCCTTAGCAGGCTGCCTGGCATGACCAGCCAGTCGTCTGCGGGCATTGTGTTGTCGGCCGGTTTCGGTTTGGGGTATTTCGCCGCCACCTGGTTTAAGCCGTTGCCGGTGCGGGTCGAGTCGTTTTTGACTGGCTCGGTGCTTACGGCGAATACGTCGGATGTCACCGCGGCGGGAATTGTTTTCGCCCTCGCGGTGGTTGCCCAGTTGTGGGCGGGCCCGCAGTTAGTTGCGCTCGGCTTTTCAGAAAGCCTTTTCGTGGCGCAGGGTCGCTCGCGCATGCTTTACGACGTGTGCGTTCTCGCCTTGATCTGCCTCGGCATTGTTGTGGCGATTCCGGCTGTTGGCACCATTGTCTCTATTGCGCTGCTCGCGGCCCCGCCGGCAATTCTGCGTCCCTGGGTTCGTTCCCCGGTGGTGCTTATTTGGGCGGCGCCTGTCGTCGGCATTGCCATCGGTGTGGTTGGGTTGTTGTCCTCGCAGGCGTGGGGGCTTTCTTCCGGCGGCATGATTGCCGTGTGGGCGGGTGTCGTTTACGCACTGTCCTTGGCGGCGCGCCGACTCGCCTAGTATCGGGGTTATGGATGTCTCCTCTCTGCCTGCGAAAACCCAGGACTATTTGAAGATCATCTTCGATCTCACCGAACGCAGCGGCATGTCCGCCGCGATGGGGGAGATTGCCGAGCGGATGGGGCAGCGCCCGTCGACGACCACGGAGGGCATCAAGCGCCTCGCTGAGAAGGGTTTGGTCAACCACGAGCCTTATGGGGACATTTCGTTGACGGAGGCTGGCCGCGCGATCGCGATGGTGATGGCGCGGCGCCACCGTCTGCTGGAGACGTACCTGGTGGAGATGCTCGGCTACAGGTGGGATGAGGTGCATGAGGAGGCGGATAATCTTGAGCACGCCGTGTCCGACACGTTCATTGCGCGTATCGACGCCCTGTTGGGCCACCCCACTCGCGATCCTCATGGTGACCCCATCCCGAACGAGAAAGGGGAGGTGGACGTTTTGCAGGTGCAAAGCTTGGCTTCCCTTGCACAAGGCGCCAGTGGCACCGTGGAGCGCATCCACGATTCAGATTCGGAGCTTTTGCGCTACCTCGCGGAGATGGGTATTCGGCCGGGTGTGTCTGTGACGATGACTGGCACACGCTTTGCTGGTATGAGGCTGGTGCGCGCCGGGGAGAAAGAGGTTGCGCTTGCCGACGCAGCCGTGGCCTCCATCGATATCACTACGCACTAATTGGCGGTTGATAAAGCACACGGCCCTGCATGCGCAGGGCCGTGTGCTTTGGGGTGGCTGACGGGGCTCGAACCCGCGACACCCAGGATCACAACCTGGTGCTCTACCAGCTGAACTACAGCCACCATCGCTGCCGAAAAAGGCAGCGGGTAACACCTTAGTATGAGGTCACGTTTTTACAAAAACCGCTGGTAGGAATCGGTGGCGGCGTGGGCGAAGCGGGCGGCTTCCGCGGCGTCCGGGCCGGGTTCGGCGACGAAGACGCTGCGGCGATAGTAGTCGAGCTCCCGAATGGAATCGACGATGTCTGCAAGGGCTCGGTGCTGCAGGCCCTTTTCGGGCTGGTTGAAATAGGCCTTGGGGAACCAGCGGCGGGTCAGTTCCTTGATGGTGGAGACGTCGATCATGCGGTAATGAAGGGCGGCGTCCAGCTTCGGCATGTGTGCGCGAATGAAGGAGCGGTCGGTGGCGATGGAGTTTCCGGCCAGGGGGGCGGGGTACTTCGGGTCGCAGTGCTTCGCGATCAGCTCGATGACTGCCGCTTCGGCCTCCTCGATGCTGGTGGTGGAGGCCTTGATGTCTTCTAATAGGCCGTTTTCGGAGTGCATGTTGGTGACGAAATCGTCCATCTGGGCCAACTGCTCATCGGTTGCGTGGACGACGACGTCGATGCCTTCGTCGAGGATGTTGAGCGCGGCGTCGGTGACCAGCGCCGCAACCTCAACGATGACGTGGCGTTCGGGTTCGAGGCCCGTCATTTCCAAGTCAACCCAGACGATGCGGTCGGTTTTGCCTGCCATCATCTCTACTCCTGTCCCATCTGTGCGTAGAACTTGCCCACAATCGGGGCGATGAGTCCGCGCGGGCCGTAGGTGGAGACGAAGTCCATGGTTTTAGACAGGGGGCCGGGGACGACGCGGCGGCGGTTGCGTCGTAAAGCGTTGAGGGTGTCGCGCGAGCAGGACTCGTAGGTGGTCCAGAGGAAATCCGGCACGACTTTGTCCACGATGGTCTGTTCCTCCTCGGGCACGACGGTTTCGCGCACGGGGCCAGGGGCGAGCAGTGTGACGTGTACCCCGGAGTCCTTCAACTCGTAGTGCAGCGCCTCGGTGAAGGTGTTCACGCCAGCTTTGGTGAACACGTATGTGGCGTTGTTCGGGATCGGGATGTTGCCGGCGGCGGAGCCGACGTTGCACAGTGCGCCCTCCCCGCGCGGAACCATCTGGTCCAGCACCGCCTTGGTGATGCGAAAGACCGCGGTGGCGTTGAGGTTAAATTGGTCGGTTTCGTACTGCCAGTCCTGTTTCATGAAAGGGCCGAAAGAGGCTATGCCGGCGGAGTTGATGCAGATGGAGATATTGCGGGTGTTGATGTGTTCGACAAGCGCGCTGACATCTCGCTGTTTGGATAGGTCTGCGGCGAACACTTCGACGTTGACGCCGTGGCGTGAGCTGAGTTCCTCAGCCAGGCGAACCAGGATTTCTTCACGTCGGGCCACGACAATAAGGTTGTGGCCTGCGGAAGCGAGGTCGCGGGCGATCGCCTCGCCGATGCCCTGGGACGCGCCGGTGATCAACGCGTAGGTGTCGATGTTGGGGGAGGGAAAACTCATGTACCCCAGCGTACTAGTCGGGCTGTGCAGGCTCGGCGGTCTCGCCGGGCTCGACGGTGAACAGGTCGCCGGGTTGGCAGTCGAGGGCCCGGCACAGCGCCACGAGCGTCGTGAAGCGCACTGCTTTCGCGCGGTTGTTGCGCAGCACGGACAGGTTGACCGGGGTAATACCCACCTGCTCGGCGAGCGCGGCGCCCGTGATGCCGCGTTCCTCGATGAGGCGGTCCAGGTGGCAGACCACGCGGGGTTCGCTAGACAAGCCCGTCGACCTCCTCCTCCAGCTTCGCGCCACGCTTCACGACGCTCACCAGGACGCCCAGGGTGATCATCAGCGCGAACGCCGGGGCGATGTCGGACAGGGGAGTCCCGGAGCCCGTGTTCCACCAGTGCTCCACTCCCAGCTCGCGCGCCGCCATGTTGTTCGCCAGTCCCTCTACGCCGAGGCGAATGAGGATCCATGCACCGACCCCCCAGCTGGCGATGGTGAGGGCCCGCGCGTTCGCGGCGGTGAAGACGCGGCCCGTCGCCATGGGGACCAGAGCCTTGGCGATGAACGCCGCCATGACTGCGAGGGCGGCGAACTTCAGGGTGATCGCGACGGTGAGGAAGGTTGCGGCGCCGCCGGAGAGCTCGCTGGCGAGCAGGCCCTGAGGCAGGGCGGGGGAGAGGCGGGTGATGAAGGAACCGGTGCGGGCCATGTGGATGATCTCCGGGACGCACCAGATGACGGTGCCGACGAAGATGGCGGTCAGGGACTGAGCGAAGTCGTTGCGGGTTCGTGCGGTCATGGGGGTGCTCCTATCGATATTCGATATTGTCGTGAATCGATAATATCGCAATTCGATATGCGTGCAAGGTGGAGGGCATCGATTGTGCGGGCGCACTTGACGGATGTGCTGCGTGTCCTGGGGTTTTGCCCGGCGAAACGCACATCGGCCGAGCGGGGCGCGCCTACCTCTGGGCGATCTCGCGCAGCGCCGCCACGTGCTCCTCCAGGGCCTGCTTGCCCCGGGTAGTCAGCGTGACCCAGACGGTGTCCTTGGCGCGGGTTGAGCCGTACTCGCGGAAGCGGGTGACATAGCCGGCCTGCTCGAGGGCCCCCAACTGTTTGGACAAGGCGGCGTCGGAAAGCTCGGTGAGCTCGCGCAGGCGCGCGAACTTCATCTCGTAGCGCGCCTCGCCCTCGGTGGCGTCGGCGGCGTTGAGTGCGACGCAAATGGTCAGTTGGTTGATGGGGTGGATGACGGGGTCGAGGCTCATGGACGACGCAGCTCCCGGTACGAGAAAACCATCGCGCCCACCGCGGTGGCCGCTGCGACCGCGCCCGAGACCCAGACGTTTCCGGTGGGGGTGAAAATTATCAATGCAGGGACGAACATGGACGGCAAGAAGGCACCGCGCTGCAGCCACTCGTCGGGTCGCACCTGCTGCTTCATGGCCAGGCGCACCCCGCGCCTGCGGCGGTCGGCGGCGACTGGGGCTGCAATGGCGGCGACGAAGAACCCGAACGCCCACCACCACAGCTCCTGCTTCGCGCAGAACACCATGAGCCCCAGCAGGGCGCTAGCGGCCACCGTCATTGGCCATGTTGAAGGTGTCGCGGCCGCCCGTGATTCCACGTCGCGCACGGCCTGCAGCGCCTCAAGAGCTTGCTTGTTTTCCACAATGGAAAACATAGCGCAGGGTTACACCTCGTGCATCTTTCCGTCTGAAGTCACGACATAGTTGACACCGCGTGCCTGGGACTAAAGTTGTGACGGTTGCCAGATCAACCGCGCCATCATTGACACTTCAATAGGGGGAAACATCATGGGGTGATGGTTGACAGCCCAGTTGCGACATGGTTGACAAGGCCAACCCGGCCCAAGAGCGGCGAAGGGGTGCGGTGACAGTTACCGACCCCGCGGTCAGACCGAGGTAAAAGGCGAGGCCGACGGTGCGGAGATCACAGCACCCACGTCGCTCGCCTGAGACCTTCCCCAGGCAGTCTGGGAAGTGGTGAGTCGTGAAATTTGTGGCGCATCCCGCAAGGGCCTTACGCCCTGCGAAAACCATGAAGGGCCCCGTCCCGGACCTCAAAAACTCAAAACCGGCGCCCCCGGAAAAGCAAAAACCGAGACACCGGTTTGTCCACCATGTCGCGACTGATCTGTCAACTATGTCGCCACCGATGACAATGGCGCCCCCGGCAGGATTCGAACCCGCGACCAGCCGGGTAGAAACCGGATGCTCTAATCCACTGAGCTACGGAGGCAGCGCGCTTAGTGTAGCAGTTGGGTTCCCGGCTCCACCGAAAGTATGGTTAAGCCCATGTCGGAGAAATTATCGGTGCGTGTGGCCTGGCCTTTCTACCTCTCTGCTGTGGTGGTGGGAGCACTTGTCGCCGGTGGTGTGGCGCAGAAGTTTCTCACCGAATCGCTCGCCGTGCTCGGCATCCCCGACCCGGGTGCCATCACTACCTTCGGCCTGCCCGCGTTGCGTGGCGCCGCCTGGATGCTCGTGGCGCTCGCTGCCGGGTCTTTCCTGTTCTCCGCGTTTCTCATCCCGCCGAAGCAAAGCAGCGCGGATTTAAACGGCGCGCGTTTGACTGTCGACGCTCACCTGGCGGCGCGTGCGGGCGGATGGGCGTCGATAAGCGTTGCTGTGATCTCTCTTTGTATGATTCCGCTCGTGCTTTCCGACGTCTCCGGCACCCCCTTTGCCTCCGTCGTACTGCAACCAGCGTCCTGGGAGATTGCCCTGGCGCAGGTTTCCGACGCCCGCGTTTGGCTCATCGTCGGCGCGATCTCCTTCGTGGTGGGGGTGGCGGCCTTGATTAGTCACTCCTGGTGGTCGCAGGTGGCGCTGTTTTTTGGCTCGGTGTTGTCGATCATGCCACTGGGGCTGACGGGTCACTCCGCGGCCGGCGGCGACCACGACTTCGGCACAAACTCCTACCTGTGGCACCTCGTGTTTATGCTGCTGTGGGTCGGTGCCCTCATGGCGCTGGTCGCCCACGGCCGCAGGCTCGGCCCCAACCTTGCTAACGCGGTTGAGCGCTACTCACGCATCGCGCTGTTCGCCTTCGCCGTCATGCTAGTTTCCGGTCTGGTCAACGCGGCGATCCGCGTGCACCCAGAAGATCTCACCACCTACAGCTACGGTCGCGTGCTCATCCTCAAGGCAGTTGGACTGGCAGTGCTCGGGCTGTTCGGTTTCGCGCACCGCCAAATTACCATCCCGCAACTGCGGCGCACCGAAACCGGGTTTGTGCGTCTCGCGCTCGTCGAGGTTTTCGTCATGGCTTCAGTCACTGGGTTGGCGGTCACTCTCGGGCGCACCCCGCCGCCGCCTCCACGCGATCCGAACCTGTCAGAGATGCAGCTGAAGATGGGATACGAGCTTAACGAGCCTTTGACCACGTGGAATTGGCTGGGGATGTGGCGCCCGGAGCTTCTGTTTAGCGCAATTGCCGTACTATTTGCGGTGTACTACTTGTGGTTAGTGCGCCGCGTGAAAAACTGGCCGGTGGGCCGCACCGCGTGGTGGCTTACCGGCAATGCAATCACAGTAATTACGCTGTCCTCCGGTATCGGGCTGCACATGCCGGCCTCTTTTACCGCGCACATGGTGGTGCACATGATCCTCTCCATGGCAGTGCCGGTCGCCCTCGTCCTTGGCGCGCCGCTGACCCTAATCAAAAGTGCGTATCCGGAAGGGGAGTTTAATGCCCGCCTGTGGGTCGAAAGCTTCGAGCGCTCCCGCTTCCTTAAAATCATCACTTTCCCGCCGGTCTCTGTGGTGCAATTCGTGTTCATCTTCTACGTCATGTACGTCTCCATTCCGCTCTACAACCTGATGATCTCCGAGCACGCCGGGCACGTCATTATGAACGCCGTCTTCCTAGTGTCTGGGTACTTCTACTTCTGGGAACTGATCGGCCCGGACCATATCGAGGGCCGGGTATCCGCGCGGGCCCGCCTGGCGTGGCTGTGGGTGTCCATGCCCATCCACCTGTTCATGGGCGTGTACCTGATGCAGCTCAACGTGGTCATGGGGGAGGAGTTTTACCGCTCGCTCATGCTGCCGTGGCAGCCGGATTTGCTCGCCGATCAAAAGGTCGGCGGCGGGATCGCCTGGGCCTCCGGATCCTTCCCACTCGTCATCGTCTTTGGCGTGCTGTTTTGGGCGTGGCTGGTTGAGGACCGGGAGGAAACCCGCGAGGTTGATCGCCGCGCCGCGGAAAACGACGACGAGGAGTGGCACCGCTATAACGAGATGCTCGCCCAATACTCCAAGATGAGCAACCAGGGCAAGTAAAACCCGAAGAATTTTCGGCATGTGGACAATTTCCGGGCTTTTCCACAGGCTTTTTCTTCTGTGCCTTCCCTGTCGGTGGCCCATGCGTGACACTGGGGCGCACTGGGCCGAAACCGCGGCTCAGGTGCTCGTCATCAAAAAAGGGGGAAACCATGAGCCAAATGCCAGTCACTATCAGCGGAAACCTGACCGCCAACCCGGAATTTCAAAAGTTTGAAGAAAGCGGCGCGAAGCTGTGCAAACTCCGCGTCGCCACCTCCCGCCGCTACCGCACAGAGGAAACCGACGCCCAAGGCAACCCGGTTTGGAACGACACCGACGTTCTTTACGTCACCGTGGAATGTTGGGGCCAGCTCGCCGTCAACGCCGCCGTTTCCCTGCGGAAAGGTTTCCCGGTTCTTGTCACCGGCTTGTTCGTCTCTGAAAGCTGGCAGAAGGAGGTCTTTGACCACTTGGGCAATTCTAAGGAGGAAACGCAATACAAAACGAAGCTCAAGGCCAGCCGTATCGGTTTCGAGTTGAGCAACTTCCAGGTTTCATCGGTGCGCACCAACGTTTCCGGCAACACGTTGGAGGGCCAGGAGAAGATGGAGGCGAAAACAGCAGAGGATCTGCTTGCCGCGCCCGCAGACGACGGCGACGCAGCCCCGTTCTAGCAGAACTCGCCGCGTGCTGGTGATGTACCCTGAGTGGAGAATTCTTTCGACTTGAAGGGGATTAACACGTGGCTGAGTTCATCTACACGATGAAAAACGTTCGCAGGGCCATCGGTGACAAAGTCATTTTGGACAACGTCACCATGGCCTTTTATCCCGGCGCCAAGATTGGTGTCGTTGGCCCCAACGGTGCGGGCAAGTCTTCGCTTTTGAAGATCATGGCCGGCATTGACCAGCCGAACAACGGCGAGGCCTTTTTGGACCCGGGTGCCTCCGTCGGCATCCTTTTGCAGGAACCACCGCTGAACGAGGAAAAGACCGTCCGCGAAAACGTAGAGGAGGGCCTGGGGGATATCTTTGAAAAGAAGCAGCGTTTCGAGCAGATCGCTGAGGAGATGGCCACCAACTACTCCGATGAGCTCATGGAGGAGATGGGCAAGCTCCAGGAGGCGCTCGACGCCGCTGACGCTTGGGAGGTTGACTCCAAAATTGAGCAGGCGTTGGACGCTTTGCGTTGCCCTCCCGCCGACGAGCCCGTCACCCACCTTTCCGGCGGTGAGCGTCGCCGCGTCGCCTTAGCCAAGCTGCTTTTGCAGGAGCCGGACCTGTTGCTTCTCGACGAGCCCACGAACCACCTAGACGCCGAGTCCGTCCTGTGGCTGGAGCGCCACCTCCAGGACTACAAGGGTGCCGTTTTGGCCATCACCCACGACCGGTACTTCCTGGACAACGTCGCCGAGTGGATCTGCGAGGTCGACCGCGGCAAGCTTTACCCTTACGAGGGCAACTACTCCACCTACCTGGAGAAGAAGTCGGAGCGTTTGGAGGTCGCCGGCAAGAAGGACCAGAAGCTGCAGAAGCGGCTGAAGAATGAGTTGGAGTGGGTCCGCTCCTCCCCGAAGGCGCGGCAGGCTAAAAATAAGGCCCGTTTGGAGCGCTACGAGGAGATGGCTGCCGAGGCGGAGCAGTACCGCAAGCTCGACTTCGAGGAAATTCAGATCCCGACACCGCCGCGGTTGGGAAACAAGGTTGTCGAGGTAAACCAGCTCACCAAGGGATTCGACGGCCGTGTCTTGATCAAAGACTTGTCGTTTACGCTGCCCCGCAACGGCATCGTCGGCGTCATCGGCCCCAACGGTGTAGGCAAATCGACCCTGTTTAAGACGATCGTTGGGTTGGAACAGCCGGATTCAGGCTCGGTCGACATCGGCGAGACGGTCCAGCTCAGCTACGTTGACCAGGGCCGCGAAAACATCGACCCGGAGAAAACGGTGTGGGAGGTTGTCTCCGACGGCTTGGACTACATCCACGTCGGCCAAAACGAGATGCCATCTCGTGCCTACCTGTCGGCCTTCGGTTTCAAAGGTGCTGACCAGCAGAAACCTTCAAAGGTTTTGTCTGGTGGTGAGCGCAACCGCCTGAACTTGGCGCTGACACTGAAACAGGGCGGAAACCTGATTCTGCTCGATGAGCCGACCAACGACCTAGATGTTGAGACTTTGGGTTCCCTGGAAAACGCCTTGCAGCAATTCCCGGGCTGCGCGGTGGTCATTTCGCACGACCGCTGGTTTTTGGACCGCACCTGCACCCACATCCTCGCCTGGGAAGGCAACGTGGAGGAGGGCGCGTGGTTCTGGTTCGAAGGCAACTTCGGTGACTATGAGCACAACAAGGTGGAGCGCCTCGGCGAGGAGGCTGCGAAGCCAACGCGTGTGACCCACCGCCGACTGACCCGTTAAAGTGCCATGGAGAATCTGATTCACGAAATCACTGTCCCCGTCAGGTGGGGTGATGTGGACCGCTTTGGCCACATCAACAACCTCACCTACATTGAGTACGCCCAGGAGGCGCGCATTGCGTTTAGCAATGAGCGCTTCGGCGGCGCCACTGGCCTGCCGGTTTTCGTGCGCCGCGTGGAGGCCGATTACTCCCGGCCGATTTTGCCGGACACCAGCGAGGTGACGGTGCGCACGGAGGTTGCGGAGATCGGCAACACGTCGTTTACCACCCGGCAAAGCATCCTTGATCGGCAGGGCCGGGTGTGCTGCACCGTCACTAGCGTGCTCGTGGTCGTAGACACCGCCACCGCAACTCCGCGCGCGATCACGCAGCGGGAGATGGGGATTCTCGCCAGTGCGAAGTGAGACGCTGCGGGTGTACCGTGGCGGTGCGGGTTTGACCGCGCTCGTTGGGCGCGCCACGGGCCTCGACGCCGCGGCCAGCGCGCGTTTTTCGGTGCTGGGGGAGATGCTTGTCGACGTCTTCGTTACCACTCCTTTTGACTGTGTCGCCTCGCGCCGTGTTGAGGCGATCGCCTCCCGCGACGGCGCGGTAGTCTCAGCGAACGATCTGCTGCGGGCGCTGAAGTCGAACTCCGCCGAGGTGGGCAATCCGCGCGACCCCAACTGGCCGGGTGCCTTGCCGCCGAAGGAAGGGTTCGTCGAACGAGACACCGTCCCGGTCAGTGTGGTGCGCAAACTTGCCGACGACGGGCGCGCCCTCGCCCGCCAGTTTTCTGGCCCTCTTGGCCCGCCAGCGGCCCTTTTGAATCAGACTGTGCTCACGGTGGATGCTGACTCCGTCGACCCAGTGGAGATCCCCATGCGGATGATCTTCACCTGTACCTCACTTGGTTTGATTCCGGGTTTTTCCGCCTCCGTTGATGTGCCGCGCCACCTGCGTGTTGCCACGGCAGGGCGTTGGGTGCGAGTGGATGCGCCTTTCGGCAGCGTCTACCGCTCCACATCCCTGGGTTTATTCGCCTAAAGCCCTTAGCCGAACAAACTTCGCAGGTAGTCGGAGCTGAATCGGCGCTGCGGGTCCATTTCTGCGCGCAAGGCGCAAAACTCGTCGAAGCGCGGATAGAGCGGGGCTAAATCCTCTCCCGTCATGGTGTGCATCTTGCCCCAGTGGGGGCGCCCGCCAGCTTCGCGCAAAATCGCCTCGACAATGGGGAAGTATGTCTGTGGGTTCATCGCGCGCGGCACGTGGAAGGCGATATACATAGATTCGCGTCCCGTGGAGGTAGACAGGGCGATATCGTCGGCTGCTGTGGTGCGCAGTTCAAGGGGAAAGGGGATGAGCCAGCCGCGTCTGTCGATCTCGGTGCGGATGCGGCGGACGGTCGAGGGACCGTCGGCAAGTGGCACAGCGAACTCCATTTCGTGGAAGCGCACCCGGCGAGGCGTTGCAAACACCTCGTGGGCGGGGCAGCGGTAGGTGTTTGCGCCCATCGCGCCGACCGCCACGCCGTTGAAAAAGCCGGTAGTTTTGGGGAAGGCGCGGGACACTGCGAGGGAGGCGGCGAACGCGCCGTTGCCCACGATTTCCTCCTCAATGATCCTGGTCATCCGGCTGCGTTTTTTCGGCTCCCCGCCGGGCGCGGGTTCTGCGGGGCGCAAGCGGGTATTGTTTTTCACCATCGCTTTGTCGGTGTGGGGAAACCAAAAAGCCTCGAAGTGGTCGACAGCCCGGGTTCGTTGTTCCCAGGTGTCTAGGACCTCGTCGATGTCGGCGGTGGCTTCCACCGCGAGTAAGTCGAAGGCGTCGACGCACTGCATTTCCACCTCTACGATCACCCCGAGTGCGCCGAGGGAGACTGTGACCAGGCGCAGCAGGTCAGGGTCGGTGTCGATGGAGTATTCCCGCAGTTGCCCGTGGGCGTCGACAAGCGAAAGGCCCGTGACCGTGCCAGCAAAGCCCGTCCATGCGATGCCGGTGCCGTGGGTGGAGGTGGAAATCGCGCCGGCGAGGGATTGGGTGTTGATGTCTCCTTGGTTGGCCAGCGCAAGCCCGAAAGGAGCGAGCAGCTTCGGCACCTGGTGCAGCCGAGTGCCGGCGAGGAAGCGGACCCGCTTGCGTTCGCGATCCACCTTGACCACTCCGTTAAGGTTATCCAGGCTGAGCATGTGGTGCTCACCGGCGGCACAGGGGCTAAAAGAGTGCGCCGAACCGAAGGGGCGGATGTTTGGCACCGCACTAACCAGGGAGGATACCTCGGCTATGGTGCGCGGGTAGTGAAAGTCGCTGGGGTGGGTCAGCACCGAACCCGACCAGTTACGAAAGCGCCGCTTCATCGCAATGTCCATCCTTTCCCCCGGTACGTGTCCCAGTATTCGTGGTTGCCTTCAGCGTCTACGGCAACCAGTTTGTCCACATGTTCCATCATCTCTCCAGCCTTCGCATGGCGAAACCACACCAGATCACCAATGTCGAGGTTTTTCGCCCCGTGCAGGGGTGTTTGGACCTCCCCGGGGCCTTCGGTTGCGGAAAACCTGAGGCCTTCCGGGTAGACCGGCAACGGCAGGCGGTCTTTCGCGGGAGGGCCGGAGGCGATCCACCCACCGGAGTTGACAGTGGCCCAACCCGGGGCAGGCCGCCGGGAGACTTGGCACGCGAAGAAGGCGGCTGGGACGTGGTCTATATCCGAGAAGTTGTCGAAGATGACCGGGGTGTAGAAACCGGAACCAGCAGAAAGCTCGGTCAGGGAATCGTCCAATGCGCTGACACCGAGGGAGCCGGTGCCGCCGCCGTTGACGAACTCGAGGTCTGCTACCTCGCGGGCGGCGGCGACACAGGCCGCACGGCGTGGCACCAATTCGGCCATTGAAGTCTTTCTGATCCAGCGTTTCACCGCGCCATTGATGCCGGTTTCCGCATCGGCGACGGAGGCAACTTGACCTTCGTAGCCCATCATCCCGACGAGACGTAGCTTGCCGCGGCGCACGATGTGCCGGGCGAAGTCGGCTGTTTGCTCTGGGGTGCGGATGGGGGAGCGCCGCGGCCCGATGGCGGTGCCGGGAAGTTTCAAGGTGCAGTCGATATCTATGGCCACCCGCACCGGTTTGGAGGTGTTTTCGCAGATCAGGTCGAGGTGTGCCGGGTCATCTACCATGACGGTGATGTTTTTGAGGAGTTGGTCGTCTGCACCCAACTCGCGCAGGGCGAGCTTGTTTACGCTCGGGTAGGCAACGAGGATATCGCCAAAGCCAACGCGCACGAGGTTGATGGCTTCCGGCAAGCTGTAGGACAAGATGCCCTGGAAGCCAACGTGGTCGAGGGCGCGCCGCAAAGCGTGTGTGCTACGCAAGGATTTCGAGGCCACGCGGATGGGAAGGCCGAGGGAGCGGGCCTTCATCCGCGCGGCGTTATGGTCGAAGGCCGCGATGTCGACTGCGGCGCACGGGGCAGTCAACTGGCCTGCATCGATGAGCTCGTCGACTGCTTGCATAAGTCGCGGGGTGGGAGCTGGGCATGCTGTGGGCATGCGTACAGATTAGTGGCGGGAAACTACCTTTGTGTCGTTTTCTCTTCCTTGTTGATCATCATGTACGCCACACGCTGCATGTGGTTCCACAGCGCTTCAGCGGCCTCGTCGGGGATGTCGTGCTGGTCGAGGGAGTTTTTCATCATGGCCAGCCAGCGTTCAGCCTCCGGCAACCCGATTTCGAAGGGGAAGTGACGGCGCCGCAGCATCGGCCGGCCGCGCTTGTGTTGGAAAGTGTGGGGCCCTCCCCAGTACTGCACCAAAAACCAGCGCAGGCGGTCCTCGGCGCCTTCCCAATCCTCGTCGGGATACATCGGACCGATCAGATCGTCGGTTTTGACCTGTTCGTAGAACCCGCGGACGAGGCTGCGGAAGAACTCTTCACCGAGCTCGTTGTAAAGGTTCGGCTGCTCCATTATTGGGTGTCCTGTTCGGCGTCGACCTGCCGGTTGCGCAACGAACGCTCAACGCGGTTCTGGCCCTCGGAGAGGATGCGGCGCAGACCGCTCGGCAGGTCCTTTTCCGCAAGCAGCTTGTCGGCCTTTGCCAAGGCAAGCTTGTCGACGTCCCACGACGGGTACAGCCCCTCAAGAAGCTGCTGCGCCATCTCGTTGGTCAACTTGTCCCACAGTTGCCTAGCTATAGCGAAGTATTCGTCGGTCAGGCCTTCCAACCCGTTGTCGTTGAAGCGCAAGCCCTCAATGAGGAATCGGGCTTCAAGGTTGCTGCGCTTAGCGCTGACGATTTCCTCCCACGCCCAGCGCTTGTCCACGGTGGCACGCGCGCGCAGCCTGGACAGTGCGCCTTCAGAGGAGCTGTCCTCCACCTGATCCACCTGCGCGAGATCGCGTTTACCGGCGGAGATCAGCGAGGTCAGCGCCAGCCAACGCACCTCCTTGTTGGCGGAGTCGGCGGCAAGGTTCGCCAGATAGTCCACCGTCTTTTCGTTTGGGGTGAGGCGGGCCAACGCACGGTCGAAGATCACGGCCGGTGCGGTACCGCGGAAGGCCTCGTTGAGCAGGTCCATGCCGGTGTCGCGCCACTGCGGGGAGACGTACTGCTGCAGGGCAAGCGTCGCCTGCGCCACCACACGCTCCATGACGGAGGGCTGGTCCTCCTCGGCGGCGAAGGTAGCCACCAAGCGCACAAATTCACGGGCCGGCAGTTCGCCGTCGCGCACGGACTCCCAGATGCTAGACCAGCAAAGGGTGCGTGCCAGCGGGTCCTCAATGGCGCCGAGGTTGGCGAGGACGAAGTCGCGGTGCTCAGGCGTCAGGCTCATCAAGCAGTAGGTCAGGTCGCGGTCGTTGACCAACGCCAAGTCGTGCGCGACGCCTGCAAATTCGGGGATTTCCGTGCGCTCGCCGGTGATGTCAATTTCGACCTCGTGGGTGCGCTTGACGGTGCCGTCGATAAGCGAGTACAGCCCAACGCCTACGCGGTGGGTGCGTTGCACCTCGGAGTCCTGCACCACGGCAAAGGTGGTGTCGGTGATCTCCGGGCGCAGCCGTGACACGCCCGTGGTGCGCAACCACTGCTCGGACCAATCGGAGAGGTCGCGGCCCGAGGCTTTCTCAAGCGCGCCGAGCAGGTCAGCAAAAGTAGCGTTTCCCCACTTGTGGTTCTGGAAATGCTCGCGCACGCCCGCAAAAAACTCATCTCGGCCCACGTAGGCCTGAAGCTGTTTGAGTACGGAGGCGCCCTTGGCGTAGGTGATGCCGTCGAAGTTTTGCTCAGCGGTCTCGATGTCCGGCGCGTCAGCGGCGATCGGGTGCGTCGACGGAAGTTGATCCTGCTGGTAGGCCCAGGCCTTTTCCACCGCGGCGAAGGTCACCCAGGCATTGGGGTACTCGCCGATTTCAGTTTGGGCGATGGCAGCCGACCAAGTGGCGAAGGACTCGTTGAGCCACAAATCATCCCACCACTGCATGGTGACGAGGTCACCGAACCACATGTGCGCCATCTCGTGGAGGATGGTGTCGTTGCGGCGCTCCATGCGGTGCGGGGTGGGCTCTGAGGTAAACACGTACTCGTCGCGGAAGGTCACCGCTCCGGCGTTTTCCATCGCGCCCATGTTGTACTCGGGGCAGAAGATCTGGTCGTATTTACCGAAGGGGTAGGGCAGGCCGAAGTTGGTGTGGAAGTAGGCGAAACCTTCTTTGGTCTGGCGGAACAAACGCTCGGCGTCGAGGTGCTCCATCAGCGACGCCCGGGCGTAGAGGCCCAACGGGATACGTTTTGCCTCGTCTTCGTAAACGTCGGTGACGAACTCGTATTCGCCGGCGCACACCGCAATCAAGTAAGTCGACAGCGGGTAGTTGATCTTGCACGACCAGGTGTTGCCCACCCGGGTGGCGTCTTCGTTGAGCACCACCACGTACTTCTCAGGCGCGGTGACCGACATCGAATAGGTGGCCTTGATGTCCGGCTGGTCGAAGCAGGCGAAAACCTTCATGGCCATCGCAGGTTCGAACTGGGTATAGAGGTACTCTTTGTCATCCGCCGGGTCGACGAAGCGGTGCAAGCCCTCGCCGGTGTGGCTGTAGGTGATCGTCGCATCCACGACCAGCTCGTGTTCGCCCTGCGTGAGGGTGAGGCTGCGGCCATCGATTGGTGAGCCGTCGAGGGTGGCCGAGAACTCGTCTGCAACGAGGTCGAAGAAAGTCTCGC
This sequence comes from Corynebacterium sp. BD556, assembly GCF_038452275.1. Taxonomy (NCBI): domain Bacteria; kingdom Bacillati; phylum Actinomycetota; class Actinomycetes; order Mycobacteriales; family Corynebacteriaceae; genus Corynebacterium; species Corynebacterium mayonis. The sequence continues at coordinate 1,353,935 of NZ_CP141643.1, read as the reverse complement.
CGTTATCTGAGGCAAACTTCACCGTCGTTTTTGAAGTGAAGACATCCGGTTTGGTGATGTCCAGCTCCACGTTGTAGTGGACGTCGCGGATCAGTTGTGCTCGTTGTTGCGCGTCGGCGCGCCTCAGGTTTGTCTTCATGCGCCCCAATCTACTCGCCGGAAAAAACGGTTAGTGTTGTTGTCATGACAAACTCATCCCAGGTGACTTTTTGGTTCGATGTGTCCTGCCCGTTTTGCTGGCAGACCTCCCGCTGGATCAAGGAAGTGGAAAAAGTCCGCGATGTCACAGTCGAGTGGGTGCCCATGTCGCTGTCCGTGCTCAACGAGAACGCCGAGATTTCTGAGGGCTACGCACGCATGATGGAGGCAAATTGGGGCCCTGCCCGTGTGTTTGCCAAGGTCAAGCAGGACCACCCCGACAAGGTAGATGAGCTTTATACCGTCATGGGCACCATCATCCACGCTGAAGGAAATGGTGGGCGAAAGGGTTTCGGGGCCTACGACGAGGTCATTGCTCAAGCCCTCGACGCAGTTGGTTTACCGGCATCGCTTGCCGACGTCGCCAACACCGATCAAGTCGACGAAGCTTTGCGTGCCTATCACGCCTCCGCCATGGAACAGGTCGGCGACGAGGTGGGAACCCCGGTGGTCAAACTGGGAGACACCGCCTTTTTCGGCCCCGTGATCACCCGCGTCCCTACCGGCGCGAAGGCGGGCGAGCTGTTCGATCACGCAGTCGGTTTGGCGAGCTTCCCGTACTTCTTCGAGCTGAAGCGTTCACGAACTGAACCTCCACAGGTCTAGGCGTGTGAGCCGCGGGTTGTTTCCGGGGCTAACGCCGCCTCGAGCGCAGTGAAAACGACGGCGCCCCGGCTGTTCGACGGATCGTCCGGCCCGCACCGCCGGAGGGCGACAGGAAACGTCTTAGCATGCTAGATCCCACCCACGAACAACGCAGTTCTAACGCACCGCTTCCCGGGCGATGATCGGGTGCTGATCGTGCGCTGCCTATCCATGCCACACACGGGCTGGCTAGGTGCCAAGCAGTCATGGTGAACTGCCCCCCGTCCTCGGGTCGACAGCGCCGGAGGACGTTTTCGTGGCAGTCAACGAGGCCGCGGCGATTCTCGGAAACCCGGAGGACTTGTCGGTGGAGCGGCTTCGTGAGGATAGGCGGGTGGACGGTGAGACCGCCCTTTGGCCTTGGGCGACGCCTAACCAAAAACCGGCGATTGCGAAGGGGGTTGTACCAACCTCCAGGCACTTGAAGAACAACAACCTCACCTTCGTATACACCCCAGCGCACCAGAAAGCTTCAGCAAAGTGGAGGCGCTTATAGTTAGGTGTATGCGAATTTACCTTGGAGCAGACCACGCCGGATTTGAGCGGAAAAACCAAATTGCGGAACATTTGAAGAAGCAAGGCCACGAAGTCATCGACTGTGGCGCACACGAGTACGATGCCGCCGACGACTACCCGGCCTTTTGCATCGCGGCGGCGGAAAAGACCGTCGCTGATGAGGGCTCGCTAGGTATCGTGCTCGGTGGCTCCGGTAATGGTGAACAGATCGCCGCGAATAAGGTCAAGGGTGCCCGCTGCGCCTTGGCTTGGTCCGAGGAGACCGCCCGCCTTGCCCGCGAGCACAACAATGCCCAGCTCATCGGTATCGGTGGCCGTATGCACACCGAGGAGGAAGCGCTGTGTATCGTCGATGCCTTCATCGACCAAGCATGGAGCCAAGAGGAGCGCCACCAGCGCCGCATCGACATCTTGTCCAAGTACGAGGAAACCGGCATCGCCCCCGAGGCGTAAGTACCAACGCAGCAACACACCGGGAAACACCTCCGGGTTTTGCATGCGGCAAGAGGCAACAAAGGTGCCCTACACCTTCTCGAATTCGTCAGGGTGAGGGCCCTGCCGACCGAACTCCTCCTCGTCTAGGGAAATGATCCGCGTCATTTCTTCGTCGCTAAGCTCGAAGTTGAAGATGTCGAAGTTCTCCCGCATCCTCTCCGGCGAATTCGTCTTGGGAAAGACGATGATGTTGTTTTGGATATGCCAACGCAGCACGACCTGTGCTGGCGTCACGCCGTGGTTTTCGGCGGCGTCGGTGATCTCTGGGTAGTCCTGAAGCTTGTAGAATCCGCCGCCGAGAGGGGCCCAGCCCTCGATGAGGCTGCCGTGGACGCGCATGGCGTCAAGCTCCTTCCAGCGCTGGAACAAGGGGTGCAGCTCCACCTGGTTAACCGCAGGCGTGACATCGGTTTCGCTTTCCAGCTTGGCCAAGTGCGGTAGCTGAAAATTCGAGACACCAATGGAGGTTGTCAGTCCCTGCGCGCGCAGTTCGATGAGCGACTCCCACGCCTGGACATATTTATTCAATCCCGGCCGCGGCCAGTGGATCAGATAAAGGTCGACGCGGTCCAAAGCTAGTTTTTCCAGCGACTCTTTCAGGGCGTTGTCTGCGTCCTCATGGCGGTCGTTCCACAATTTAGTGGTCACGTAGAGCTCATCGCGGGAAACACCAGATGAGGCGATAGCGCGGCCGACGGCCTCCTCGTTGCCGTAGATGTGGGCGGTATCGATGTGTCTGTAGCCAATCTCCAAAGCCTCGGCGACGCGCCTTTCGGCCTGGTCAGGATCGACCCGGAACAGTCCGTAGCCAAGTTGGGGGATGGTGGTGGCGTCGTTAAGCGTGAGGCGGGGAATCAACGGTTGGAAACCTTTCCAGTCAAACTAGCGAGCGGGGCGACCACGGCGGGGCGCGCCGCCCACGCGGCGACCACGATGATGGCGGCGCCAACAAGGAAAAAACCGGCCCCCAGCCACCCCGTACCGTCGTGAGCGGCGAACATAGCGTTGAGGTTTTGGCGCAGGCCCGTCAGCGCCACCAACACCACATGGGCAATGATGAAGCAGACAAAAAACACCATGGTTGGGAAGTGCAGCGCACGGGCGGTCGAAACCTTAATGAACGTAAACCTCTGCGGCCACCACGGGCTCATCCGCAGCCCCGTAAGCGCAGAAATCGGTGCCGCCACGAACACCACCACAAAATAGGTCAGCTCCTGCAAGGCGTTGTAGTGGACCCAACCGTGTTCGGTCGGCCAGTTCATCGACATGTACTGCAGCCCCGCGGACACAGCGTGGGGGATGACCTCGATGCTGGTGGGGACGATGCGCACCCATTGTCCCGTTGCAAACAGCAGGACATAAAAAACCGCGCCGAGAACCAACCAGGCGATGTCCAACATCAGGTGCAGCCACAGCGTTAGCGAGATTTTGCCGCGCGGATTGTTTCGCGGAGTCCAATACGCGGGAGGGCGCTTTTCCCGACGGATCTGAATACCGGTCTTAACGACCAGAGCCATCAGGAACATATTCAAAAAGTGCGCCCAGTTCAGCCACGCCGGCAAACCAATCGGGGTGTTGTCCGGCAGCGGCTGCTTACCGTCGTAAGTGGCGATAAATGCCGTACCCCACTGTGTTCCCAACACGAAACGCGCAAGCAACACTAAGAATCCAAAGATGAAACCGACCCCAATGAACAACCTTACAAGTGTTGCCCATCGGTGTGCCGACTGAGGCTTGGGAACCAACACCTCAGCCGCCGCCGACTGGGGCGCCGAGACCTCACGTGCTTCGAGCGTGTCTGGAACCGAAACCTCGCGTGCTTCGAGCGTGTCTGGAACCAAAATCTCACCAGCCGGCGGCCACGGATCCCCACCCGGGGTGCGGGGCAAACCGCGGCGCAGGGCAACGGAGACCATGTTCTCCTTCTCCTCCTGCTCGACTTCTATGTATGAACCAGCCGGCGGCCACGGATCCCCACCCGGGGTGCGGGGCAAACCGCGACGAAGCAGAACTTGCACGGGACACAAACCTTTCGCTACTTGCGGGCGTTAATCTCGTCAATGAGCTGCGGAACGATATCGAAGATGTCGCCAACAATGCCGAAGTCCGCGATCTCAAAAATCGGCGCATCCGGATCATTGTTGATGGCCACCACAGTCTCGGAGGTCTGCATGCCAACGAGGTGCTGAATCGCGCCCGAAATCCCGACGCCGACGTAAAGCTTTGGGCTGACCAGCACACCAGTCTGGCCGATCTGCGCTTCGTAAGGGGCCTGGCCCTCATCGACGGCGGAGCGGGTAGCGCCGACAGCGGCATTCAGGGCGTCGGCAAGCCCGCCGACAAGCTCCTCGAAACTGTCCTCATCGCCCAAGGAAACACCACCCGCGACAACGCGCTTCGCGCTGACTAGCTCGGGGCGGGTGGAGGTGCGCACAATCGGCTCGGTAGAGACCACTGTGGCCTCACGGCGGCCGGCGGTATCTACTTCGAGATACTCCACGACAGGTGCAGCAAAACTCGCCCGAGTCTCCACCGCGCCGAGGCGCACAGTAATAATTGGGGCAGAGTGCGTGGCCGCCGCCACAGAATTAAAGGCGCCGCCAAAGTTAGAGTGGTCGGTGACAATGCCCTCGGCGTCACGGCGGATGCCGACAACATCAGTCAGTAGCGCACAGCGAGTACGAACCGAGAGACGAGCCGCAACGTCGCGCCCGCGCACGGAGTGAGGAAGAACGACAGCGGCGGGCTGAAGTTTCTTGAAAGCAGCCTCGGTGGCGTCGACAAGCGAAGCCTCCTTTGCGACGAGAACCCGCGGCGCCTCAATCATTTCCGCGCCGGAAGTCGTCACAACGACAGGATCGCCGACGACGGAGGCCGCGCCAATTAACTCTGCAGCATTATCCAAAGCCGGGTCGAGGACAACAAGTACGGGCTGGGAAGTCATGAGCGGCTCCTTGGAAGAAGGTCCCTATCCTGAAGAAAATCGACAAGCGCGGCGGCTGCTGTGGAGTCGCCGTCGATGATCTCACCCCGCTCTCGGGCCGGACGGCGCTCAATGGACACCATGATGGAGCGAGCACGATCCCAATCCTCAGGATCGACCCCGAGCTCAGCCAAGGTGTAGGACTTCAGCTCGTGCTTTTTCGCCGCCATCAGACCCTTGAAGTTAGGGAAGCGGGCATCCGGAAACCCATCCGAGACACCAACCACAGCCGGCAACGTGGCCTCGAGTCGGACAATCTCGCCATCACCTGCCTGAGTGGCGGTAACAGTGGAGCCTTCGACGCTTACCTCAGTGAGGTTGTTCAAAGAGGGATAATTCAACAGTTCGCCGATCAAGGAGGCCATCACGCCACCGCCGCCATCGGAGGAAGCAGCACCGGTGACGACAAGATCATAGTCGTTTTTCTCCACGACCGCGGCCAACACCTCAGCGGTCAAAGTCACATCCGCGCCGATCAACGCATCATCGGAGATGAGGTAGGCCTCGGAAGCGCCCATCGCGATACCTTTGCGGATGCTGGCGGCGGCCGATTCCGGCCCGACGCTAAGTAGCTCGACAACGGCGCCGTCGATGCCCTCGGCAATCCGCAAGGCAGCCTCGACGGCGCGCTCACCGACTTCGTCGGAGACAACATCGCCGGTGCGGTCCGTCAAACCTGTCTCCATACTCATCTCAGGATCGCTGTAGGTATCCGGAACTTCCTTCAACAGCACGCCTATGCGCATCGCAGCTCCTTACAAGCTTTCGTCTTTCAAGACGCCCAGAGTGTACCGCTTCAGCGGTTTTAGAAATCGAATCCCCCAAAATCAAAATCGAAACCGCCGCCGTCATCGCCGCCAAAGTCAACTGCGGGAGTATCCGCCATCCCAGCAAACATTGCGGAGTAGAACATCATTGAGCTTGCTGCCCAGACACCGGTCATCATGGCGGGAGCCCACCACGCGCTGGAGTACCAGCCAGCCGGAACCGGGCGACCAGCCACAGAGCCGCCGGGGTAGTAGTGTGGAGTGCTCTCAGAGGGGTGCGGGGAGGCGGTGATGGTGGAGCCGTCCTCCTGGCGAACAGTACGCGTTTCAGTGACGCGACCGGCGCGGCGCTGGCCTTCCAGCTCCGGCAGCTCAGGGCCTGCGGGCATACCCATGATCTCGCGGGCGGCCTTGACATAATGCAGGCCCTCAAGTGCGGACTCGCGGGCTAGTTCAGCCTGGCGGACAGTGCGGGCCTCGGCGAGTGCCGCGGAGGCAGCGTTGAAACGCTCGCTGGCATCTGCCATTGCCTGCGCGGATGCGGCATCCTTGCCACCCAGACTCAGGACCTGCGAGCCGAGACGGTCGGTCCACCGTTTGGCATCCGCCATCGCGTCGTCGAAGTCGATCTGGCTAAGCTGGCGCCGAGGAGTTTGCTCCCCGCGATTGCTAAGCAAATACATGGCGCCGCCGACAACGGCAATCAATAGCAGGAATGTCAGCACGTCGACCGTGACCCTTTCTTTTCAGTGCGTCTCTACCGACTACAACGGCTGGCGCTGGCGTTTTGTTCCGCCGGGCAAGTGCGTTAGACTCGTGCACAGCATGCGAGCATGCAAGGGAATGTCGTATAGTGGCTAATACCTCAGCCTTCCAAGCTGAAGACGCGGGTTCGATTCCCGTCATTCCCTCCAAGGTCCTCAGTTGCGACATAGTTGACAGCCCAGTTGTTGACAGCCCAGTTGCGACATGGTGGACAATCCGGCGCTGTGGTTGTTGTTTTTCCAGGGACGCCGGTTTTTTGCGGGGGTGGGTCGCCTTGTTGTCAGTGGGCGTTGTCAGTGGGCTGTAGCGCTTGACCTGACAACCATCCCAACCAACGCCCCAGGTACGCAATATCACTATGTGGTGACTTCCAGATATCGTCATTTCCTCCAAGGCCAAAGCTCTCCCTAAGTGTTGTGGTTGTTGGGACGTCCTGTCCGCTTGTGGGCAGCCCCCTATGAGGTCCACACACAGGACCTCGGACCGCTTGGGCAGCGAAGCGTCGAGAGTCAGGCGAACTTGACGGGTTAGCCCTAGGCCGGGGTAGTCAGGTTCGGTTTGAGCAGGCTCGACGTGGATCAGATTCCCTGTGGTGACATCGGCGGCAGTCAACAGGGGCAGCGTGTCATTGTCGCCGTCACAGATGAGTTGCGTGGTTGACGGTTCGTTGAGTTCAGTCGGAGCGACACGCCGGGAGAAAACAGTTCGCACAGTCAGGCTTCGAACGTGGGTTGGTGGACGTTGAGTACAGATGATGCGGCGGACGGTCCAGTTCTACATGGTTAAGGCTGCAAATGAGGGTCTGAACCCCGGAAAGTGGACACGGAGTTTTAATCAGATGCGGTTTTGAGTATAGCTGTTTCGGAAGATTCAAAGGCGTTCGGCGAACGATAGCCGCACCTCGAGTGCAGGCGTTTGGTGTTGTAGCGACTGCACCATTGGAACACGTCCCGGCGACACACCAGCTGACTGGCGAAAACAGGTGCATCTTGAAGGACTTCCCGTTTCAACGTGGCGTTGAACGACTCCGCCAGAGAATTATCCGCGCTGGTACCAATTGCTCCCATCGATTGGGTAACACCGAGACGTTCACATAGTCTTCGGTACCGATCAGAGGTGTATACACTGCCATGATCGGAGTGGAAAATCGCTCCGTCAAGCCCGCCACGGATCCCGTAAGCCATCATCAAAGCCTCTTCAACTAACTCCGTACGCATGTGGACGGCGATCGCGAAACCGGTCAACTGCCGCGAGTAGCAGTCGATGACCGTCGCCAGGTACATATTCGACCCATCTGCAATCGGGAGGTAGGTGATATCGCCGACGTAGACCGTGTTTGGTTTCTCCGCGGTGAAACGGCGTGCGAGCAGATCCGGAAACGTCGGAGCGCGTTTCGCAGACACCGTGGTCTTTACGCGGCGTTTCTTGGTGTAGCCGAACAATTCCATCTGGCGCATCAGCCTGGCGGTGCGCTTGTGATTGAGGCGATCATCGCTGGTCGGATCCGAGTTGATGGCCGCTGTGATGCGTTTCGCCCCGTAACAGCCGTTCTCAGCTGTGAACACGGCCTTGATCCTCGCTCCCAGCGCCGCGTCAGCGACGAGGCGTCGCCGGCGGGCAGGAGCAGCAGATTTCCACTTGTAGTAGGAGGACCGGTTGATCTTCAGGACCTCACATAACCGCTTGACCTCGTAGAAGTCTCGGTAGTCATCAACGAACTGAAAGCGGTTCACCAGTTCGTCTCTTCCGCGAAATATTTGGCCGCCTTGCGCAGGATCTCTCGTTCTTCCCGTAGCGTGGCGTTTTCGCGTTCCAGCATGCGGATGCGTTCGGCATCGGAGAGTCCTTGAGCAGGAGTACGTTCGCTGTTGGCTGCGGCGATCGGGCTGGCGACTTTTTCACCGTTGGCGTTGGTTTTGGTGCCGGTGCCGAAGGCGTCGAGCCAGGTGCGCAGGGAGTTGCGGTTGACCCCGAGATCGGAGGCGATCGCGTTGATCGTGGCTCCAGGGGTCGACTCGTACAACGTCACTGCGTCACGCTTGAACTGCTCGGTGTAGGTCTTGCGTGGCATGGTGGAAAGGTACCTCACTTCCCCAGCGAAATGCTGGTTTCAGCGTGTCCACCACCAAGGGGTCAGGTCCTGAGTTGACTCTTGGTCGGTCTGTCACCTTGTGCAAAGCGGTATGAAGGCTGCTTAATCCGGATGTAGAAGATTTGTTCTTTGGTGTATTGCTTAGCTTTTACTATGGATAAAGCTTCTGATGGTGAGGCTTTCAAAGGCTTTGCTTGATTCCCTTGTTTAGTCAGTGTGGAAGGATGATTGTTTGTGGCTGCTGTGCGGTTGTTTTCTGGGGTTGATGATTGGTTTGCTGAGCGGGGTTTTGTTCGTCACGGGTCGAGGAGTCCGGTGTGGGTGAAGGATTTGCCGCACGGTTTGCAGATGATGTTTGTCGCTGATGCAAACAAGCGTTCCAAAGATGTGTACGAGTCGGCGTTCAATTATTATGCGCGTTTTCCGGCTTTGAAAGGGCTTGAGAGGAAGCTTTTTGCTGACAGTCCTATTCACGGCATGCCGACGGGGTTGTTTACGGCTATTGGGCTGAAGGCTATGTCTCACTCTGATTTGTATCCCTATGGTTACAATCCGTTTGAGGCGTCGGGCAGTGGCCCGTTGTGGGATGAGTTTTTGGTGGTGCTGGGTCCAGCGTTGGTGAAGCTTGAGGAGGAGATTACTCGCCGGCGTGATTTCCGTCGCGATGTCGCCGAAAGTGATGTGTGGGACTTTGATCCGTATCATTTTGCGGATATTTTTGTTGATTTTCATGTGGGGGATTTTGAGCACGCGCGGTATTTGCTGGAGACGACGGATTGGTACAAGAGGTTAAACCCGCAGAACTTCTCGGATGAGCCCGGTGAGCTCCCCATTGGTGAGTTTGTTGACAGGGCTGTTCGCATGTTGGGTGAGTACATTGATACTCATGATCGCCGTAGTTAAGGAGTAATTCACCTGACGTAGCCGATTCGTGCACCCACTTTGTCCGGTTGTGGATCCACGTCGGGCTTTGTATCCGACGTGACCTCCTATGGTTCGTTGGAAGCGGCCTGTTGCGCAGGTCGTTTTTCGTTTTTACCCGCGGATACTCCGTTTGATGGAACCCTATGGATTCCATGTTTGGTTCATGCCGGTAGACTTTCTTAACGCAACGGGGCGTGGCGCAGTTTGGTAGCGCACCTGCTTTGGGAGCAGGGGGTCGCAGGTTCAAATCCTGTCGCCCCGACAAAGGCCAAGGCCCGCTATTGATAGCGGGCCTTGGCTACACATAGGACTTGAAACGAACTCACAAACCTAATGAGGAGTACACGTGAAGACTTCCGTCGATAAGCTCAGCGACACCCGCGTCAAGCTGACCGTCGAGGTGCCGTTCGACGAGCTCGGCAAGGAATTCGACAAGGCCTACGCGGCAATCGCGCAGCAGGTCAACATTCCGGGTTTCCGCCGTGGCAAGGCGCCGCGCAAGCTTATCGACGCCCGCTTCGGCCGGGGCCCCATCCTTGAGCAGGTCGTAAGCGACATGCTGCCGACGCGCTACGAGCAGGCTGTGGAAGAAAACGAGCTCAAACCGATCGGCCAGCCGGAGATCGACGTCACCAAGATTGAGGACAATGACGTCGTTGAGTTCACCGCCGAGGTTGATGTCCGCCCTGAGATTGAAGTCCCGGACTTTTCCAAGATTTCCGTGACCGTTCCGGCTATCACCATCGACGAGGAAGCTGTGAACAAGGAACTTGAGGACCTGCGTTCACGATTCGGTGAGCTCAAGGAGATCAAGCGCAAACTAAAAAACGATGACTTCGCCGTCATTGACCTTAACGTCGAAGTGGATGGTGAGAAGGTTGAGGATGCCTCAACTGAGGCAATGACTTACCAGATCGGTTCCGATGACCTCATTGAAGGCCTCGATGCTGCCCTGCGTGGACTTAAGTCCGAGCAGGACAATGAGTTCACCACCACCCTCGCGCGCGGCGAGTACGAAGGCAAGGAAGCCACCGTCAAGGTTCACGTTCAGCAGACCAAGGAGCGCAAGCTGCCGGAGCTTGACGACGACTTCGCCCAACTCGCCTCCGAGTTCGACACCGTCGAGGAGCTGCGCGAGAATGTCCGCAACCAACTCGAGGAGTCCCTGAAGGCACAGCAAGCTGCCGACATCCGTGACGAGGTACTCAAAGCTGCCCTCGCTACCACCGAGTTTTCCCTGCCGGAGTCCATTGTGGAGGAGCAGGTTCATAACCGTTTGCACCAAATCCTCGGCCAGCTAGCTCACGATGAGAAGGCTCTCGCCCAGCTTCTTGAGGCGCAGGGCACCACCCGCGAGGAGTTCGACAAGGAGTCCCGCGAGCAGGCCGTGGAGTCGGTGCGCACCCAACTGTTTTTGGACGCCGTAGCGGAGCAGGAGCAGCAGGAGGTGACCCAACAGGAGCTGACCGACCACATCCTGTTTACCGCGCAGTCGTACGGCATGGACCCGAACCAGTTCATCGCCCAGTTGCAGCAGTCGGGCCAGATTGCGAATCTCTTTGCTGACGTGCGTCGCGGCAAGTCTTTAGCGGCCGCTATTTCGCGCACTTCCGTCAAGGACGAGGACGGCAAAGAGATCGACCCGAACGATTACTTCGGTGAGATTGAAGAAGAAAACACCGAGGCAGACGAGGATTAATCACCTGATCTACGAGCCCGCCCCGTGGGCTTTGCCTGGGGCGGGCTTTTAGTCTGCGCCTGACACGTACGCCCGTAGCGAACACCCCTTACATCGCCATCATGTGCGAGTAAGGTGGTGGCACTGACTGACAGATTCAATAGTTTTATAAGGAGCCCACATGACTTCACCGCAAGCCGGACTGAACCTCGGCGACTCCGTCTACGAACGCCTGCTGCGCGAGCGCATTATCTTTTTAGGTCAGCAGGTTGACGATGAGATCGCCAACAAACTGTGCGCCCAGATTCTCCTGTTGTCCGCGGAGGATCCAACTCGTGACATTTCGTTGTATATCAACTCCCCGGGCGGATCAGTAACCGCCGGGATGGCAATTTACGACACGATGAAGTACTCGCCGTGTGACATCGCCACCTACGGCATGGGTTTGGCTGCCTCCATGGGACAGTTCTTGCTCTCCGGCGGCACCAAGGGCAAGCGCTTCGCCCTGCCGCACGCCCGAATCATGATGCACCAGCCTTCCGCCGGTGTCGGTGGCACCGCAGCAGATATCGCGATCCAGGCCGAGCAGTTCGCTCAGACTAAGCGCGAGATGGCCGAACTGATTGCGGAGCACACCGGCCAGACCTTCGAGCAGATCACCAAGGACTCCGACCGCGACCGTTGGTTTACGGCCCAGCAGGCCAAGGAGTACGGCATCGTCGACCACGTCATCGAGCACGCGCAGGGCGCGATCTCTAACCAGTAAGAACGAACTCAAGGAGAACACCTGCACATGTCTTACAATCCGGCTCAGTCCCGTTACGTTCTGCCGCAGTTTCTAGAGGAGACTTCTTACGGCACGAAGCAGATCGACCCTTACGGAAAGCTATTTGAGGAGCGCATTGTTTTTCTGGGCACCCAGGTCGATGACACTTCCGCCAACGACGTCATGGCGCAACTGCTTGTGTTGGAGTCTCAGGACCCAGACCGCGACATCACCATGTACATCAACTCCCCGGGTGGTTCTTTTACCGCTTTGATGGCCATTTACGACACCATGCAGTACGTGCGCCCCGATGTGCAGACCGTTTGTCTTGGGCAGGCGGCGTCTGCCGCTGCTGTGATTCTGGCTGCCGGAGCCCCGGGCAAGCGCGCGATGTTGCCAAATTCGCGCGTGTTGATCCACCAACCGGCCACCCAGGGAACACAGGGCCAAGTCTCTGACCTGGAGATTCAGGCCAATGAGATTGAGCGCATGCGTCGTCTTATGGAGACGACGTTGGCTCACCACACGGGCCGTACGGCTGAGCAAATCCGTATTGACACTGACCGTGACAAGATCCTTACAGCTAAGGAGTCCGTGGAGTACGGCATCGTGGACCAAGTCTTCGACTACCGCAAACTAAACGGCTAGTCATTTGCGGCACCTCCGCCTATTATTGAAATACTTTTTCACTAGTAGGCGGAGGTTTCGCGTTTTGTCACGGCACCGGGTGGACGGGAAGAAAAACTCAGCGCAAGTGGCCCTCACGGCGGGTCTGATAGTGGCCTTTGTGGTCACTATCGTGGCGTTGGCTGTTCTCTGGCCCCGGGGTGAGGCCCCCGACCCGGGGCCGGGGTTTCGCCAATCGCAGTCAATGGCGGCCGATGCCGTTTCCGGCGAAGTCGTGGCGACCTATCGTTCCGCCTGTGCGCCCAACTCCACCGGCGTTGCATTTTCCGCCGACGATCCTCCACGTATCCCGCCCGGGGACCAGTGCGACACCACCGTTGTGCGCCTCGATGAGACTTACGCGACGATTCTCCAAACTGACATATCGTTTCAACCAGGCGATCAAGTTCTGCTTTCAGTCGCCGAATCCGGAACCCTTTCGTTTCTGGACATGCAGCGCACCACATCAGTGCTGCTGTGGCTGGCGCTGGCGGGCGTTGCCGTTGTCGTTGTCGGTGCGATGCGGGGGCTTCGTGCCATTTTGGGGCTAGGCTTCACCCTCGCCGTGATCTCAGTTTTTCTTGTGCCGGCTCTGCTGCGGGGAGGACCGCCGATTCCCTTGGCCATAACTGCTGGCGCCGCAATCCTCTACCCGGTGATGTTCCTTGTCCACGGCGCGAATTGGAAGTCAGCGTCGGCACTGGCCGGTACGCTGATCTCGGTTGGTGTATCGGCTGGACTGGCGCAGGTATCCATTGGGGCGAGCCAGCTCCGGGGGCTGGGAGACGACTCTAATCTTCTTATTCAGTTGTATTTGCCGTCGGTAAGCGTTGCCGGTTTGATGTTGGCGGGCTTTATCATCGGCACGCTCGGCGCGCTTAACGACGCCACCGTCTCCCAGGCTTCCACCGTCGCTGAACTAGCCGAGGCCGACAGCCAGGCGGGGCCGCTGAAACTGTTCACCTCCGCCATGAGGGTTGGCCAAGACCACATCGCCTCGATGGTCTACACGCTGGTGTTGGCCTACATTGGTGCGGCATTGCCGATGACGCTTCTGCTCTCCGTCGTCGATCGGCCCTTGCTGCAAGTGCTGACCTCGGATGTGGTGGCGACGGAGCTTTTACGCTCCGCAATCGGCATCCTTGGCCTGACCCTAGCTGTGCCGGTGACCACCATGATCGCGGCCTGGACGGCGCGTTCGCGAACCTAATTTTCCTCCACCGCGCACAGCGGCAGGCTGTTAAGCAAAGCCTCCGGGGCTCCCTTAAGTTCATCGCGGTTGTAGCACATCTGCCCGTCCGCTCCCGCTTTCGCTTCGATAGATACCCACCTTGGGCCATCCGCCTTCCACACAAAGTCGCCCTCGCCGGGGAAGGAGGTCTCCGCCCAGTTGCCGTCGCAAAAGCGCTGGAATTCCTCGCCGTTTTTCGCCTCGGATTCCTTCGGCCACGTGCATTCGGTCTTTACGATTCTTTCACCAACAGGCGCCGGGGCCGGCGCAGCGGCGCTGTTTCGATCGACCGGGTTCGCGGGCCTGGCGCTGGTGGTCTTCCTCGTCGTTGTGCTTTTCGAGGTGGTCGTGCTGTCTTTGTCCTCGTCTTCCTTCTTCGTGGTGGACGGGGTAGAGGATGCAACAGACTTGGTCGTCGGGAAAGAAACCGCAGGCTCAGCAATCGGAGTCGGTTCCTCGCTGGAGCAGGCCGCAAGCCCCAGGCAGGTGGCAGCAGCGGTGAGGATGAGGCCGGTTCGGCGCACGGCGGGTCCTTTCCGAAAAAACAGCTTGAAGGGCAGCAAACACAAAGACTATACCGTCACAGCGCTTTTGTAAGGCAAGTTTAAGAGATCGGAGCGAGAAAAGTGACCAATGCCTCGTTGAACATCCGCGGATTTTCCAGCGCCACCTGGTGAGAGCCCGGCGAGATCACAACACTGCGGACTTCCCCGGAGACCCCGGCGGCGATTTCTGCCAGCTGCTCCGGGCCGGTCGAGGGATCTTCGGCGCCCGCAATAGTGAGCACGGGGCAGGTGATCTCGCTAAGGCGACCGGCGAAATCCCAGGTGGCCAACGCATCGCCGTTTTGGGCGAAACCTTCCTTGTTAATGCCCAGAATCATGCGGCGCAGATGTTCAACAACGTCCGGCTCAGCGGCGCGGAAACCGGGTGTAAGCCAGTTGTCCACCATGCCATCGGCGAGGGCTTCCATGCCCTCATCGCGCGCGATACCGCAGCGTTGCACCCAACGATCCTTGCCGCCCAGGAAAGTCGCCGTGGCGCAGATCGCTGCGCGGCTGACGCGCGGGCAGGTCGCTGCAAGGTACTGGGCGATCGCGCCGCCGAGCGAGAGTCCGACCACGGCGAAGCGGTCAACACCGAGAGAATCGAGGGTGGCAAGGACATTATCGGCGAGCTGGGCCACGGAGTCGACAGCAGTGGTAGCAAGCGGCGACTGGCCGTGCCCAAGGTGATCGAGTGCGATCACCCGGAAATCGCGAAGCGCTTCAAGCTGGTTGTCCCAGGCGGCGTGGGTAGTGCCAATGGAGCTGAGCAAGACCACGGGGGCGCCTTCTGGGTTGCCGGACTCGACAGCGTGAAGAATGGTTGTTCCCATAGCGTGTTTCTTTCTGAAATATTCGGGGTTGAGTAGATGTTGAAGTAGTCTGGAACGTCACGAACCAGAATATGCACCTTATTCGTAGAAGCTGGAGTAGATCACTTTCATGGCAGTCACTCAGGACACCTCAAACCTGCTGAAGTGCTCTTTTTGCGGAAAGAGCCAGAAACAGGTGCGCAAGCTGATCGCAGGCGGCGGAGTCTACATCTGCGACGAGTGCATTGAACTGTGCAACGAAATCATCGAGGAGGAGCTCGCGGGATCCAACGGCGAGCAGCCCGGCGAGGAGGAGCGTCTGCCGCGTCCGTCCGAAATCACCGCCTTTTTGGACCAGTACGTCATCGGCCAGGACTCCGCGAAGCGCACACTGGCAGTTGCGGTTTATAACCACTACAAGCGCATCAAGGCGGAAGCGCAGATGACAACCTCCCGCAAACGGGAGGAAGACGTCGAGATCGCCAAATCCAACATCCTGCTTCTCGGACCCACAGGTTCCGGCAAGACCTATTTGGCGCAGACCTTGGCACGCATGTTGAACGTGCCCTTCGCCATCGCCGACGCCACTAGCCTGACCGAAGCGGGATACGTCGGTGAGGACGTGGAGAACATTTTGCTCAAGCTGTTGCAGTCCGCAGACTTCGACGTTCACCGTGCCCAGCAGGGCATCATCTACGTCGACGAAGTGGACAAAATCTCCCGTAAGTCGGAAAACCCCTCAATCACCCGCGATGTCTCAGGCGAGGGTGTGCAGCAGGCGCTGTTGAAAATCCTCGAGGGCACCGTTGCCTCCGTTCCGCCGCAGGGCGGGCGAAAGCACCCGAACCAGGAGTTCATCCAGCTCGACACCACGAATATTTTGTTCATTGTCGCCGGTGCCTTCGCCGGCTTGGATAAGGTCATCGCGGAACGCGTGGGCAAAAAGGGGATCGGTTTTGGTGCCGAGATTGACTCCAAGGACAAGCGCGATGAGGCGAAGCTGCTGTCTAAGGTGCAGCCGGGAGACTTGGTGAAGTTCGGGCTTATCCCCGAGTTCATTGGCCGTTTGCCGATTTTGGCCAATGTGGAAGACCTTGACCGTCAATCCCTCGTGCGCGTCTTGAAAGAGCCGAAGAACTCCTTGGTGAGGCAGTACGAGCGGCTGTTTGCTATGGACGGGACGCAACTGACCATGACCGACGAGGCTTTAGGTGTTGTTGCGGACAAGGCCGCCGAGCGCAAAACCGGTGCCCGCGGACTGCGCGCCATCATGGAGGAGCTGCTCGTGCCCATCATGTACGACCTGCCTGACCGTGAGGAAGTCGTCGAAGTCATCATCGACGAGGACGTCGTTTCCGGCAAAAAGCAACCGGAGTACGTGGTGGCGAAGGAGAAAAAGACCGCCTAGTAGATGCCCTTGTTGAGGTCATACTCCGCCTTCTGCGGAGTTTCCAGCGGCTCAACATAGGAGTCGTAGCCCGACGGCGGGATGTTCGAGGTAAGAAAAGCCAGCACCGTGTCAATGGTCAACCGGCGCATCCCTTCAGTGTTGCGCTGCGTTGCCATATCCACATTTGCCAGGCTCAAGGCGGTGTGCTGGTTGCTTGCCCGGAACATGCACAAAGAACACAGCATGAGCAAAATGTCGTCGGCGGAGACCTCCGGGCGAAACGCGCCGGAGTCCTGCCCCAACAGGAGAAGGCGCTCAATGTGCAACGTGACAGCGGCCAACTCCTCAATTTCCATCGCCTCGCCCCTGCCTAAAACTGGGTCAAGGTTTTCCCTGGCGACGAGACGCACCGCGTCTGGGTTGCGGAGGAAGCAGTGAAACAGTGCATCAATGAAGCGGCGCATGCCCTCGACGGGCACGGCGTAGGAGCGCTCCAGCACCTCCGGCGGGGGAACCAGGTTACGCCCCGCCTGCTGGAGTGCAGCCCGATAGAGGCTCCTTTTGTCGGTGTAGTGGTAGGTGAGTTTGCGCCGCGTGACTCCCGCGGCGGCAGCAATAGCCTGCATGGTCGCACTTGCGTAGCCTTCGCGGGAGAAGACGTCGAGCGCGCCGGCGACCGCCGCGGCTTTTTCTTCCCTCTCCTCCACCTGGTGGCTCCTTTGCTCGTGTGGGAAATGCTGGTGAGTGTTTTCAATCGTGCCCGATTCGCTTTCTGAAGGTGAGTCTCGCCCGTCAAACTCGCCCTGTTCGGGGGGATTTTCTCCAACAATACGGCGCAGCCAAGTGCTGATGCGGGTGCGGCGGGGGGAGCAGCAGTTTTCCTCCTCGCGGCCGCGAGTAAAGCGCGTCTATACTGCGATAGATATAGTTTTAAGTTTTTTGCACACGTGCGGAGGAAAAACCATGGACAATCTCGCAGCCGTTTCCACCGAGCCTGTGAAGGTCACCGTCACTGGAGCCGCCGGAAACATCGCCTATTCCCTGCTGTGGCGCATCGCCTCCGGCGATGTTTTCGGCGCTGAGCGCCACGTTGACCTGACCTTGCTGGAGACTCCCGAGCATGTCCATGCTGCTCAGGGCGTCGCCATGGAGCTGGCAGATTCCGCTTTGCACCTGGTGCGCAACATCACTGTCACCGATGATCAAAAGACCGGCTTCGATGGCGTCAACGCCGCCTTTTTGGTGGGCGCGAAGCCACGCGGCAAAGGTGAGTCCCGCGCCGACATGCTGGAAGCAAA
The DNA here is from genome assembly GCF_038452275.1 of Corynebacterium sp. BD556. Classification (NCBI taxonomy): domain Bacteria; kingdom Bacillati; phylum Actinomycetota; class Actinomycetes; order Mycobacteriales; family Corynebacteriaceae; genus Corynebacterium; species Corynebacterium mayonis. The sequence goes on along the minus strand of NZ_CP141643.1, from coordinate 1,336,164 downwards.
CGGCCGGATCTTTGTTGCGCAGGGACGATCCATCAACGAGTCGGCGGCGCAGGACGTGCGCGTGCTCGTGGTGGGCAACCCGGCCAACACCAACGCCTACATTGCGTCCAAGGCTGCTCCGGATGTGCCGGCTGAGCGCTTCAACGCTTTGATGCGCCTTGACCACAACCGGGGCCTGTCGATGCTTTCCGATTACCTGGGCGTGCCCGCCTCCAAGATCGACAGCTTGGTGGTGTGGGGCAACCACTCCGACACCCAGTTCCCGGATATCGAGTTCCTTCGCGTGGGCGGCAAGTCCGTCACTGAACAGATCGACCGCGGGTGGTACGAAAACGAATTCATTCCGCGTGTGGCGCTGCGCGGTGCGGAAATTATCAAGGTGCGCGGTCATTCCTCGGCGGCTTCCGCCGCTTCCGCCGCGGTGGATCACATGCGTGACTGGGTGAGCGGTACCGGTGGGCGTTGGGTGACGGTGGCGCAACCTTCGACAGGTGAGTACGGCGTCGACGAAGGCCTCGTCTTCGGTTTCCCAACGACGGCCATCAACGGCCGTCAAACTGTCGTTCCTGGCTTGGACATCAATGATTTCCAGCGCGAGCGTATCGACGCCAACATCACCGCCCTGCGCGCCGAGGCGGCGATCGCGGATGAATTGTTTACCTAAAGGTTGTTGATGAGTTCGCTGGGCTCGTCGATCCACAGGTGAGCCTTTTGCCAACCGGTAGCTTCGTCGAGGACTAGTTCGAGGTTGGTGCCCTGCAAGCTCTCCAGAACCAGCACTTGGCCTTCGGTTTTCCTGCCGGTTTCGTAGCAGCGCAGGATGCGGGAGTGCCGGATATGTGTCGAGGGGATGGAAGCAAGCACCTTCCGACCGTCCCGGAGAACCAGATTCTTGTCGAGGTAGTGGGGATGGACTACCCTTCGTGCGAAAAATCCCCACAGCCACACCAGCGAATAGACAGACACTACTGCGAGAGTCAGGCGTAGCCACGGCCAGGCAACGACCAACTCGACCGCGATTAGTTCGATTGCGGTGGCGCCAGTCATCATCGTTGGTATTTGCCACCAGCCTTGCGAAGCTGGCAATGCGGTTGCGCCCGCTGGAATGTTCACGCGCCGGGTGAGCACATAATACAGGTCGCACAACAGGTTCCATTCGGCGGTAACGAGCCGCACAGCCAGGTTGCCTTCGCCTCTCCGAACTGCAAGAATGAGGATCGTTCCAGCACACAGGGCTTCGAGAAAGAGAAACAAAGCGACGGCGTACCCTCCGCTGAGACGCCCAGACCACCACAGATACAGGTCCGCTACGGCAATGAGAGCCGCTAGAAGGCGCAACATCATTGGCCTCCCGAAAGTTTGCGTAGCGCCAGCGTTTGCGCCTTGCTCGTTGGGACGTCGACTAGCGATAACGGCACCTCGCCGGTGCTGAGGGTGTCTCGGATGCCGTGCATGAGACCTTCGCGCGCAGCGAGGTCGTCGATAAGTGCCTCTGCCTGGGCTGGTGGAGTATCCGCCAGTTTTTGCCAAATTTCTTTGACGTGGACGGCTTCGGCCCTGCGGCAGGGATCCGCCAGGTTGCGACGCAGACAATCCCACGTTTTGTCAGTTGCCACCCCGGCCAATGCCATCAAGTCGAAAGCATCGATTTCGGCTTGTGTATAGGCATTGTCGCCGAGAAGTCCTTTCATTTCGCGGCGGATATCTGCGGGGGCGCCCAAATCACCGGAGCTAAGTGCGCGAAGGCGATCGCGCTGAGCTTCCAATTGCGCGATACGTTGGTTGATGCTTCGGAGGGCGTCGTCGATCAGTGAGGGCTTTGACTGGCTGATGTCGGCCAGTGGGATTCCCGCGTCGACCATGGCGCGGACCCGCAGGAGGGCAGCTAGATCTGCAACCCCGTAATCGCGGTATCCTCCTGGGGTCCGGGGTGGTTCTGGTAGCGCGCCGGATTCGTGGTAGTGGCGGATTGCGCGGACGGAACAACCTGCTGCGCGAGCAGCGTCGGAGATTTTCATGGGGCAAGTATGAACTATGACGTTACGTGAGGGTCAAGTGCTTTTTACCCGGCGCTATGATTGGGCGAAGAACTGACCAAACCGAGGGGAAGATAGTGACAGGGACGAACCGCGCGGATGCGCTGCCGAAGTCGTGGGAACCGCAGTCGGTGGAGGCCGAGCTGTACCAGCGTTGGGTCGATGCGGGCTATTTCACCGCAGATCCTGACAGCGGCAAACCCGCTTTCTCGATTGTCCTGCCTCCCCCGAATGTGACAGGTCAACTACATATGGGCCATGCGCTCGACCACACGTTGATGGATTCAATTGTGCGCCGGAAGCGCATGCAGGGCTTTGAGGTGCTGTGGCTGCCGGGCATGGACCATGCCGGCATTGCCACCCAATCCAAGGTCGAGGCCAAGCTCAAAGAGGAGGAAGGAAGGGACCGCTACTCCTATGGGCGTGAGGAGTTCATCGGCCGGGTTTGGCAGTGGAAGGACCAGTACGGCGGTGCGATCACCGGGCAGATGCGTGCCATTGGGGATTCCGTGGACTGGTCCCGTGAACGCTTCACCCTCGACGAGGGCCTTTCACGGGCGGTCCAGACTATTTTCAAGCAGCTCTACGACGCTGGCTTGATCTACCGCGATTACCGCTTAGTTAACTGGTCCCCGGTGTTGGAAACGGCCGTGTCCGACATTGAGGTTGTCTACAAAGATGTCGAGGGTGAGTTTGTTTCCTTGCGTTATGGCTCGCTTGTCGACGACGAACCCCACCTCGTTGTCGCCACCACCCGTGTCGAGACGATGCTTGGTGATGTCGCCATCGCCGTCCACCCCGACGATGAGCGCTACGCCCATTTAGTGGGCGAAACATTTCAACACCCGTTGCGCCCGGAGATGAGCGTGAAGGTCATTGCCGACGATTACGTCGACATGGAATTGGGTACCGGCGCGGTGAAGATCACCCCAGCGCATGACCCGAACGACTACGAGATGGGTCTGCGCCACGATCTTGAAATGCCCATCATCATGGATGAAAAGGGCCGCATTGCCGACACCGGGACCCGCTTCGACGGCATGAGCCGCGAAGAAGCCCGCGTTGCGGTGCGCGAGGCGCTCGCTGAGCAGGGCCGCATTGTCAAAGAGGTGCGCCCATACGTTCACTCGGTGGGTCACTCGGAGCGTTCGGGCGAGCCGATTGAGCCGCGCCTGTCGTTGCAGTGGTTTGTCAAGGTCTCCGAGCTGGCCCGCATGTCTGCCGAGGCTGTGCGTCAGGGAGATACGGTGATCCACCCGCAGTCAATGGAGAAGCGCTATTTCGACTGGGTGGATAACATGCACGATTGGACGATTTCGCGCCAATTGTGGTGGGGCCACCGGATCCCTATCTGGTACGGGCCTGAAGGTGAGGTTGTCTGTGTGGGGCCGGATGAAAAAGCGCCTGCCGGCTACACCCAGGACCCCGATGTGCTGGATACGTGGTTTTCTTCCGCCTTGTGGCCGTTTTCGACGCTGGGATGGCCGGACAAAACCCCGGAGCTGGAAAAGTTCTACCCCACGTCGGTCCTGGTCACTGCCTACGACATCTTGTTTTTCTGGGTGGCGCGCATGATGATGTTCGCCACTTTTGCCGCCACCCAAACGCCGGAGGTTTTCGGTGCCGGCGCCGAAGGCCGCCCCCAGGTTCCGTTTAAGGACCTGTACCTGCACGGCCTGGTGCGCGATGAGAAGGGCCGTAAGATGTCGAAGTCGCTGGGCAACGGCATCGACCCGATGGATTGGGTGGAGCGCTTCGGCGCTGACGCATTGCGCTTCGCTCTGGCCCGCGGTGCGAATCCGGGCGTGGACCTGCCGATTGGTGAGGACCACGCGCAGTCGGCGCGCAACTTCGCCACCAAGCTCTACAACGCGACCAAGTTTGCCCTGATCAACGGTGCCTCCGTTGGTCAGCTGCCGCAGCGCGCCGAGTTGAGCGACGCTGATCGGTGGATTCTTGATCGTCTTGAGGAAGTCCGCTCGCGTGTCGACGCCTACCTTGATGATTATCAGTTTGCAAAGGCGAACGAGGAGCTTTACCACTTCGCCTGGGATGAACTGTGTGACTGGTACCTAGAGATCGCTAAAACGCAAATGCCGACTAGCGCAGAGACGACCCGCCTGGTGCTGGGCCGTGTTCTCGATGTGGTGCTTCGGCTGCTGCACCCGAGCATGCCCTTCGTCACCGAGGTTTTGTGGACTGCGTTAACCGGGCACGAAACTGTCACCCAGGCCGCGTGGCCGGGTGCCCAAGACACCAACGGTGGGGATAAAACAGACGCCGACGCGCGCCGCCGCATCGAAGATTGCGTCAAGCTGATCACGCAGCTTCGCCGCTTCCGCGCCGATCAGGGGGTCAATCCGAACCAGAAGGTGCCCGCCGAGCTCGACTTCGCAGCCGCGGACCTGTCTGCCCAAGAGGACCTTGTGCGCTCCATCGCGCGAGTGGAAGCGCCGGGGCTGGACTTTAAAGCGTCGGCAAGCATTGAGGTGCGCCTGAGCACAGCGACGGTCAACGTCGCCCTGGACACCTCGGGAACCGTTGATGTCGCCGCCGAGCGCAAACGTTTGGACAAAGAGCTTGCGGCCGCGCAGAAGGAACTGGATACGACGGGCGCAAAACTTGCTAACGAGTCCTTCCTGGCGAAGGCCCCGGAAGCGGTAGTGGAGAAAATCCGCGCCCGGCAGAAGGTGGCTCAGGAGGAAATCGAGCGCGTCACAGCCCGTCTCGAAGCGTTGCCGGAAGCTTAAGCGCTCATGGCTAGAGAAGACGAGCTGCGGGCGGCACGCGAGAACTTGCGTTTCCAGTTGGGAGATGAAGGCGTCGAAGGCCTTGAGGAACTCGGTGGCGACAAAGAAGCAATCGACAGCGAATTCGGCCGACTCTGCGTCACCGAGCACGGCCTCACGCTCAACTTGACGCAGCAGCCAGACGAAAGCGAGGCAGGTGAAGAAACCTTCGCAACACCCGAGCCGACGCAACAGGAACTGGCCCAGTTGGCGCAGGTAGTAGCCGATCTCGACCAGCGCGCCGGGGCGACAGACCCCAACCCTTCCCTCGACCGGATCTGCACGCTCATGGAGTTGCTCGGCGAGCCCCAAAAGTCTTTCAACGTCATTCTCGTAGCCGGCACCAACGGCAAAACGTCGACAGCGCGGATGATTGACGCCCTGCTGCGCACACTCAACCGGCGCGTCGGGCTGTTTATCAGCCCCGAGCTCAACAGCATCCTCGAGTGCGTTTCCATCGACGGCGAGGAAATCACCCCCCGCGACTTCCTGCGCGTCTACCGGGAGATCGAACCTTATGTGGAGATGGTCGATGAGCGCTTCGACGGTGCCATGAGCCGCTTCGAGGTGCTCGTCGGCTTGGCCTATGCCGCCTTCGCTGATGCCCCAGTCGAGGTGGCGGTGGTGGAAGTGGGCATGGGCGGCACCTGGGACGCCACCAACTGCGTGGACGCTGATGTTTCCGTGATTGCCCCGATCAGCCACGACCACAGCGCTTGGTTGGGAAACGACATTGAAAAGATCGCGGCGCATAAGGCAGGAATAATCGGCAAAACATCCACGGCAGGAGGCACTATCGCCGTCGTGGGGCGGCAAGAACCGGAGGCGATGGAGGTCATTTTGCGTCGGGCGGTGGAGGTGGACGCCATCGTGGCCCGTTTGGGAAGCGAGTTCGGTGTGGCCGACAACCGACTGGCCGTCGGCGGGCGGATGCTCGAACTCCAGGGGCTCGGCGGCACCTACAGCGAGGTTTTCCTCCCGCTAGCCGGGGCGCACCAGGCCGACAACGCGTCGCTGGCGCTCGCTGCGGTGGAGGCGTTCTTCGGGGCCACCGGCGCGCGCCCGCTCGACTTGGCGGCGGTCCGCGCCGCCTTCGGCTCCCTGTCTGCGCCTGGGCGCCTCGAGCGTCTGCCGGGCGATCCGGCGGTGTTTATCGACGTCACCCATAACGTGGCTGGAGCAAAGGCGCTGGTAGAGACGTTGGAATCCGATTTCGACTTCAGCCGGGTCATCGGCGTAGTCTCCCTTCCCCGCGACAAGGATGTGCGGGGGATAATGCAGATCTTGGCTGGGGGGATGAGCGAGATCATTGTCACCCGTAACTTTTCCCCGCGCGCGATGGAGACGCAGGAATTAGCCGCCATCGCCGTTGAGATAGCGGGGGATGAAAAGGTCTACACCGCGCACGATGTGGCAGCCGCTGTCGCCCTTGCCAAAGATTTAGCGCAGGACAATCAGGACAATGAGGTCGGCTCGACTGCCATCGTCGTGACCGGTTCGCACGACACTGCGGGTGAAGCCCGCCGCGTGGTTTAGCCATGTCCGCTTTCGACGTGTTGGCTGGCAGGAGCCCGATTATTGTGACCGCGCCGCATGCTGTGCGCCACCGTAGGCAGGGGCGTTGGAAGTATGCTGAGCCCGCCACGGCAGAGCTGGCGCGTGGGCTGCACAGCGCGGTCGGTGTCCACGCCCTGATCAAAAACGACGCTGATTTTTCCGACCCGAACTCGGACGAGTCCAGCCCGTTTCGAGATGCCGCTGTCGAGCTGGCTGCCCGCGAATCGGTGGTAGCTGGCGTGGATTTGCATGAGATGAGTCCGTCGCGCGAACAGGCCGTCATCCTCGGCACAGGTTGCGGCCGCAACATCTACCACCGGTGGCATATCCGCGACATTGTGGTCGAGGAGTTCTCCGCAGCCGGTTTCGCGGTGCTTGTCGACGAAGTCTTCCCCGCGATGGGCCTCAACCGCGTCTCTTCCGATGTGTCCCGCCGCGCCGGGATTCCTTATGTGCAGTTGGAGTTGAACCCAGCGCTGATCGGTGATGTCCTGCCTGGGGTGCTCAGGCGCATCGTGGTGCGGTTGGCCGCCGAGGCAGGTTTTTGATGTCGACGGCCTGGCTTGTGAGCAACCGGTGGTTGGTGTGGCAGCGCTTTGAGCTGCAATTTGAAGCGCTGCTGCAGCGCGCCGATGAGGTGAGTTTGACTCGTTGCACCAACGACCACGCCGCGGTCGCCGTGGCCCGAGGTGACGCGCTGCCGGATGTAGCGTTGGTCATGGATAAGGATGTGGCTTTGATCGCCTCGCTGGAGGCGCGTGGGGTGCGCTGCATCAACTCCGCGCGGGCGATCGCGATGTGCGACAACAAGGCGTTGACCCACGCCGCGCTCACAGCGGCAGGTATCGCTCACCCCGACACTGTGGTGCTGCCTTATGTTTTTGACACACTTAGCCGCGAGCAGTGGAGGGCCTCGGAGGCTGTTGCTGCGGCGAAGCAGATCCTGGGTTATCCCCTGGTGGCCAAACGCGCGGTTGGTTCCTGGGGCAGGGGAGTACACCTGGTGGCCGACGAGGAGGAGTTAGTGGAGATGATTTGTGCCACCCAACCGGCCCCCATTATTTTGGAGCGCTTCATCGCCCGTTCGAGAGGAACAGATGCGCGTGTCTACATGGTCGGAGACGAACCGGTCGCGGCGATGCGCCGCTTCGCCGCAGGAAGTGACTTCCGCGCCAACCTGACAGGTGGGGGCAAGGCGCAGCCCTGGGACCCGCCAGCGCAGTACGTGGAGGTGGCCAGGCGGGCGATGGCTGCACTGGGATTGGAAATCGGCGCGGTGGACTTTTTGGATTCAGATGAGCCGCTGGTGGGCGAGGTCAACTCGAATGCGCAGTTTATGAGTTTAAGTGAGGTCACAGGTGTTGACGTCGCCTCCCGGGTGATCTCGTATCTCAACGAGGTGGCGCGGCGGTGACAGAGCACTTCAGTCGGTGGTTGGGTGAGCCTTTCGAGGTGGAATTGGATGGGGCGCCGTTCGCGGTGGCGCAGTATCCCTTTGATGTGATCGTCTTGCCGCAGTCGTGGGAGGGCTGGGCCAGTTTGCACAGCTACCAGGTGTGCCGCGTCAACGACGAGGTGTGGGCGCGGGTGGTGAAGGGGCACGGTGAGAAGCCGCGGGCGTCGAAAAGAATGTTGCGGGTGGTTGGTGGCCCAGCGGTGCGTTTGCGGCCCGTAGCCACGCAGCGCTTCCGCGGTTACTCTTTCCAGCCACTGGAGGACACGGGCACACAGGTGGTCAACATCCCCGATGACGCCTACCGTCAACTGCCGCCCGCGCCGCGCTACCGTGTGGCCTGTCCGGCCACAGGCTGCGCTTTCTTTGTCGACGCCGACAAGTTGCGTCCCTACCTTCCGGCCACCTCGGGGGAGGAAGACACACTCAAGCTTTCGCGCTACCAGCGCATCCTGCTGCGGCTGCACCCGCCGCTGGAGTTAAGCCAGGTTCACCGCGGGGATCTCGCCGCGGAAATCGTCGATGAACTGGGGCGTTTTTATCAGCCAAAGCCGGATTCGACAGCACTCGCGTTGAAACCGGAGCTGTCCTTTGAAGAAACCGTTGCCGCTAGCCGTGTGCTGCGCAAGGCTGAGTTCTTCTCGCTGTTGATCTCGCCTGTTTTCGATGAGGAAGTGGCCACCGTGTTTTCTTTTTCTGCCGCTCGTCGGCGGTCAAAAAACAGGTTCAAGGCGGTGCGCCGCGCCTGGTACCGGCTCGGGGAGTTCTACCTTGGGTCGCAGTCCTACGTGCTGCGGGTGGTGCGGCCGCTTGACATCGACGAGTCACGCACCGCGGTGAGGTTGTCGCGTGACACGATGGATAGCCTCGGCATTGAGGATATGGATGTCGTGCAGCTTCGCTACGGGGCGCGCACCGCGGTGGCGCGCGCCATGTCGATTTCCGACGACTCAGAGATGCGCGCGAACAGCTTTATTGCACCCTCGGAAACACTCGATGCGGTGATTGGTATTCCGGCGGGGCTGCGCGCAGAGTTGGGGGTGCCTTCCATCAACGAATGTGTTGAGGTGGAGCGCGACGCCAACCACATGTTCCGCAAGTCTTTGAACCTTTATCTCCTCTCCGCGCTAGCCTGGCTGTTTACTGTGTTGCAGGTGGCGCCGTCGGTGAACATTGCGATGTCGTGGGTAGTGTTAATCTTTGTTGTCAGCATGCCTGTGGTTGCTTATGTTGCCGCGGCCGGCAAGCGGGCGCAGGTCAAGGACCTAAACAGGGGCTAGGTGCAGTATCCTTGGTCGACATGAGCCCGAAACGTGAACGACCAGTCAGCCCCCTGGGAATGGGCCATGCCCCCGTCAAGGACCCAATGAAGGGGCTAAACGGGGTGTTGAGCGGGACCTTGATCATGGAAGCGATCACAATTTTGCTGATCCTTTTGGTGGTGCTCAAAGTCGACGGCGGTGCTTATTGGACCACGTTCAATTGGGTCTACATCACCCTTGTCGGCTTGGCGCACGTCGCGTTGGCCTTCGTGCAAAAAAAGCCGTGGGCTTTGTGGGCGGACCTCGGTGCGCAGATTCCGCTGATTTTCGGGTTTTTTGTGCACTGGTCAGTTTCGGTTGTTGGCATCATGTTCGGCATTGTGTGGTTCCTCATCATTAAGATGCGCTCCGAGATTGTCCAGCGCATGCGCCACGGCTACCTGGTTACCCAGCATTTAGGTGCGGCGGAGGACTAGCCAGGAATGTGACCTGCGTTATGATCGGTAGCACTTATTGTTCACCGTCACCCTCTCACAGGAGGTTAGGAAAACGCATGTCTTTTGATGTCACCACCGCCGCAGTCCTCGGAGCTGGCTCCATGGGGGCCGGCATCGCCGCCTTGATGGCCAACGCCGGTATCACCGTCCACCTGCTTGACCTGCCAGCAGACGGCGAGGACCGCAACGCCCGCGCCCGCAAAGGCATCGAAACTCAGCTCGCCCGCCACGGTTTCCAGCGTCAGGAGTTCGCCGAGCGCGTCATCCCCGGCAACACCGAAGACCACTTGGAGCGTCTCGCCGAGGCGGAGTGGATCGTTGAAGCGGTCTTTGAAGATATCAACGTCAAACGCGACACGTTCGCCAAAATCGACGCCCATCGCAGCCCCGGTACGCCAGTGACCTCCAACACCTCATCCATCCCTTTGCAGGTTTTGCTCAGTGAAGCGAGCGATGAGTTCAAGTCTGACTTCGCCATCACCCACTTTTTCAACCCGCCGCGCGTGATGCGCCTGGTGGAGTTGGTTGCCGGCCCGGCAACGGCGCCGGGAAGCGTCGATAAGCTGCGCGATGTGCTTGAGCGGCAGTTGGGCAAGGTCGTCGTGGACTGCCGCGACACCCCTGGTTTCATTGCTAACCGCATCGGGTCTTTTTGGATGGGTGCCGCCGCTCAGATCGCCCTGGACACAGGCATTGTTCCCGAACAAGCCGATGTGGCCTTCGGTCGTCCTTTCGGCGTGCCCCGCACCGGCGTTTTCGGACTGTTTGACTACATTGGGCTGCAGGTAGCGCCCCATATTTGGGGTTCGATGATGGACGCGTTGCCAAACACTGACGCGATGCAGCGCTACGCGATCACCGCCACGCCGCAGTTTAAGGAGCTGCTGGACAAGGGTTTGACTGGGCGCACCGCCGAGTCCGGGTTTTACCGTGGCCGCGACGAGGTCTACGACTTTGAGGCGCACGACTACCGCCAGCGGCGCAACTATGAGGTTGCCAAGGATCCGCGTGCGTTGATGGACTCGGGCACCGCCGAGGGCGATTTCGCGCGCGAGGTCTTCCGTGTGCTCGTCGAGTACTGCTGTGATACGGCCGCGGAGATCGCGGACACGGTCGACCAGATTGACACCGCCATCGAGCTTGGTTACGGCTGGAAGAAGGGCCCCTTCGCGCTTGCCGACGCTATCGGGCTTGACTACGCCGCCGCGCTTTTCGACGCCCCGCCAGCCTTGCTGGACAAGGCCCGCGCCGCGGGTGGTTTCTACTCCGGCGGCAAGGTGTTGAGCACCGCAGGAGAACTGGTCGAACGCCCGCAGCGCGAAGGCGTCGTGCGTGTGTCCGACCTCATCGCCGGCGCGGAGAAGGTCGACGGCAATGCCGGCGCGAGCGTCTACAAGCTTGATGACGGCCTCGGCGTGTTCGTCTACCAAACCCCGATGAACTCCTCGACCGACGACGTCACTGAGCTGTTCACACGCGCCGGGGACTGGCCGCTGCGCGCGCTGGTTATCGCCAACGACGAGGAGCGCGCCTTCTCCGCGGGGGCGAACCTGCCGCGCTTGGCGGAGCTATCCGGCCCCGACGGCGACCCTCAAGCCCGCGAGGCGACGATCCGCCAGGGCCTTGATGGGCTGCGTGCTCTGCGCCGCGCGCCTTATCCGGTTGTCGGCGCAGTGCGCGGCGTGGCTCTCGGCGGCGGCATGGAGCTGCTCCTCCACACTGACGCCGCGGTCATCCACGCCGAGACTCGTGTGGGTTTCCCGGAGCGTTCCGTTGGTCTGTTCCCTGCCTGGTCCGGCCCGGTTCGCCTGTTAGAACGCCTCCTCGACCTCGGAGTGGACAACCCACACCGCACCGCCTACGAGGCGCTTCTCGACGTGCGCCCAGTACCCGCCGTCAACCTTGACTTCTGGCGGGCACACGATCGCATTGTCATGAGCCCGGACCATGTTGTTGCCGATGCTGTGGAGCTGGCGCGCTCGCTGGCCGAGGGCTACACCGCCCCAGAGGACGCTGAGCTGCCGCTGACCACGGACACTTTGGAGTACACGGCGGGCTCGGAGACGGACAAGGCGATCGGTGCGGCTTTGGCCCGCGTCTTTGCCGGCGAGGGCACCGCCAGCGAGGCGGAGCTTGCCGACCGTCAGGTCGAAGCGGCCTCGGAAGTGCTCGCCCGGCCCGAAAACGCAGAGCGGGCGCACCACATGGCGACCACCCGCAAACCGCTCAAGAACTAATGCGAGGAGGTTTCCTCAGCCTGAGAAAATATGCTCCAGATCACCAATTCCTGATGTAGGTTGATGGGTGGAAAAACCATCAATGGTGTGAAAGGACATGACGTATGCGGATTCAGGGAAAAACAGCAATCGTGACGGGCGGGGCCTCCGGGCTCGGCCTGGCCACAGCCACCTCCCTGGCTAAAGCGGGGGCGCGCGTCGTGGTGGCCGACCTGCCCGGAGCCGACCAAAGCGGCCTTGACGCCCTGCGGGAAGAAACCGGCGCAAAGATCGAGTTCCACGGCGTAGACGTGACCAAAGAGGACCAAGTGCAGTCCGCGGTAAACGCCGCGAACTCCGCCGGCACCCTAGCCATCGTGGTGAACTGCGCTGGCATCGCCAACGGCATTAAGACCGCCGGGTCCAGCGGCGCCTTCCCGCTCGCGGATTTCCAAAAGGTAATCGACGTCAACCTCGTCGGCACCTTCAACGTCATTCGCCTCAGCGCACAGGCCATGCTGGATAACCAGCCCGACGGTGAGGAACGCGGCGTGATCATCAACACCGCCTCCGTCGCCGCCTTCGACGGGCAAATGGGCCAAGCAGCCTACTCGGCATCCAAGGCCGGAGTGGTCGGCATGACCTTGCCCATTGCCCGCGATCTCTCCCGCGCCCAGATTCGGGTGGTGACCATCGCGCCGGGCACCTTCGAAACCCCCATGCTCGCGCAGCTCCCGGAGGAGGTCAAGGCCTCCCTAGGGAAGCAGGTTCCCCACCCCTCCAGGTTGGGACGCCCAGCGGAGTACGCGCAACTGGTCAGCTCCATCGTCGAAAACCCAATGCTCAACGGTGAGACGATCCGCCTCGACGGCGCGATCCGCATGGGAATTAAGTAGAAACCGGGAGGGAAACGAAAATGAAAAACGCGGTTATTGTCGATGTAGTGCGCACCGCCGTGGGCAAAGGCAAACCCGGAGGTGCGCTGTCCGGCGTGCACCCAGTTGATCTTTTGGCCACCGTTTTGCAGGCACTGCAGGAAAGAAACAACCTCGATCCGGCGCTCGTTGATGACGTCATCACCGGCTGCGTCAGCCAGGTCGGCGAGCAGTCGATGAACATCTCGCGCCAAGCAGTGCTTGCCGCCGGTTGGCCCGAGTCCGTCCCAGCTACCACCGTCGACCGCCAGTGCGGCTCTAGCCAACAAGCGGTCCACTTCGCGGCCCAGGGAATCATGGCCGGCGCCTACGACATTGCAGTGGCAGCGGGCGTCGAATCTATGAGCCGAGTGCCACTCGGGGCTTCGCTGCAAGACGCCGACAACCAGGGGCCTTCGGTGAGGAAGCGCTACAACCCGGGACTGGTCCACCAGGGCCTGTCGGCTGAGCTGCTCGCCGCTCGCTACAAGCTCACCCGGGACGAGCTCGACGCCTTCGCTGCACGTTCACACCGCCGTGCCCTCGCCGCCACCGAACAAGGCCACTTCGAATCCACGATCATTCCGGTCGAGGTGAAAGACGCCGACGGCAACACCCTGACGCACACCGTCGACGAAACCATGCGCCCCACCACCGCGGAAGCACTCAGCGGGCTTCGCCCGTCCTTCGTCAACGAGAAATTCAAGGCGCGCTTCCCTGAGGTGGAGTGGATGATCACCCCCGGAAACTCCTCCCCGCTCACAGATGGCGCCTCCGCGGCGCTGATCATGGAGGAATCCGTCGCCGAAAAACTCGGTTTGACTCCACGCGCCCGCTTCGTCTCCTTCGCCGTCGCGGGAGCCGACCCGGTGATCATGTTCACCGCCCCCGCACCGGCGACGCAAAAGGCGCTCGATAGGGTGGGCCTGCAAGTCGACGAGATCGACTTGTTCGAGTGCAATGAAGCCTTCGCCCCCGTGCCCCTAGTGTGGGCGCGCGAACTTGGCATTGACTTCGACAAAGCCAATGTCTCCGGTGGGGCGATCGCGCTTGGCCACGCACTGGGCTCCTCCGGGACCAGGCTTTTGTCCACCCTGCTTGCGGACCTGGAACGCACCGGCGGGCGCTACGGCCTGCAGGTCATGTGCGAAGGCGGCGGCATGGCCAACGCCACCATCATCGAACGGGTCTAAAACCCGTTCGAGGTTCCGGGGTTAGCTGCGGAAAGCGCTCACCCCGGTAATGGCCTTGCCCACAATCAGCGACTGCATCGTGTCGGTGCCCTCGAAAGTGTGGAGCGCCTCAATATCAGCCATGTGGCGCATCACATCGTTTTCCAGCAAGATACCGACACCGCCAAACATATCGCGGGCATTGGCCGCGATACTGCGCGCCATGCGCGTGCAGTGAACCTTAGCCAAGGAAGCCTGACGCTCGTCGAGGGCGCCGGAAGTCTCCAAATCAAGGATGTGGCGGCAGTAGAGCATCATCGACGTAAGCTCCTGGAGCATATCGGCAAGGCGCTGCTGAATGATCTGGTTATGCACCAGCGTGCGGCCGAACTGAACCCGCTGTTTGGCGTAGTCAAGAGCCTTTTCGTAGCAGTCGGTTGCAGCGCCGAGGGCGAAGAAAGCGGAGGCGATGCGAGTTCCAGCGATCACCTTCGCGGTGTCGCGGAAAGAGGCCGCGCCGGGAAGTTTCCGGTCGTGGGGGACGTGGACGTCGACAAGCGAAATGTGTGCCTGGTAAAGACCTCGTAGCGAGGCTTTACCCGTGATCGTCTCCGCGGAGTAGCCGGGCGTGTCCTGGTCAACGATGAAACCGCCGACCTCCCCGTCGTCCATGCGCGCCCACACAATGGCGATATCGCCCACGGAGCCGTTGCCGATCCACTTCTTCTCGCCGTTGATAACCCACTGATCGCCTTTGCGCACAGCGGTAGTCTCCAGCGCGACCGAATCGGAACCGTGATCGGGCTCGGTCAAAGCGAAGGAACCGAGAATCTCAGCGCGCGCAAGCGGACCCAAAAACTCCTCCTTTTGCGCCTCAGAACCACACTGGGCAATAGTTTGCATGACCAGGCCGGCCTGCACACCGAGCGCCCCGCCGAGAGACAGATCCGCGCGAGAGAGCTCGAAAGCGACAAGGCGCGCGGCGCGCGTGCTCATAGGGGCGAAGCCTTCGATGTCGATGCCGTCACGGAGCAAACCCATCCTCGCAGTTTCACGCACACCGTCCACGTTGTAGTGGGCGTTTTCCCACGACTCGTTCACGGTTTCCCGGGCCCGGTCCGCCGCCTTGCGCGCCGTAGCCCACCACTGCAAGTCCGCACCGTCAATATCGGAGAAAACACCGAAGTAGTCGGTGGTGGGGGAGAGGAGATCGGTTGCTTGTGCCATGGTCATAACCTTCCTTAATTATCTGTAGGCGCTCACGTTCGTAATCGTCTTTCCCACGATCAACGATTGGATGGTGTCAGTGCCTTCGTAGGTGTGCAGGGATTCAATATCGGCAAAGTGCCTCATCGCATTGTTCTCCAGCAAGATGCCCACACCGCCGAGCATGTCGCGGGCTTGCGCCGCAACACTGCGCGCCTTGCGGGTGCAAAACACCTTGGCCAAGGCGGCCTGCTTTTCGCTTAATGTGCCTGACTGCTCAAGGTCGAGCACATGGCGGCAATGCAAAAGCATCGAGGTGACGTCGGAAAGCATATCCGCCAACCGCTGCTGAATGATTTGGTTTTTGATCAAGGGACGGCCGAACTGGATGCGCTCCGAGGCGTACTCCAAGGCTGTTTCGTAGCAGTTAATTGCCATCCCGGTCGCAGTCCACGCCACGCCAACGCGCGTGCCGCCGAGCACCGCCGCGGTATCGCGGAAAGAGTTCGCGTGAGGCAAGCGACGTGACTCATGCACCCTCACGTTGTCGAAGCGAATATGGGCCTGCGGGATGCCGCGCAGCGAGGCCTTGCCGGTGATCGTTTCGGCATGATAGCCGGGCGTGTCCTGGTCGACGATGAAAGCGCCGACCTCACCGTTGTTCATGCGGGCCCACACCACCGCGATGTGGCCGACGGAGCCGTGGCCGATCCACTTCTTCTCGCCGTTGATGACCCACTCGTCGCCGTCGCGCAGAGCGCTGGTTTCCAACCCGATCGAGTCGGAGCCATGGTCGGGCTCTGTCAACGCGAAGGCACCACGAACCTCCATGCGCGACATGGGGTCGAGGAATTTCTCCTTCTGCGCCTCGGAGCCGCACATGTTGATCGCCTGCATGGCAAGACCAGCCTGGACGATCACTGCGGTGGCCGTGGAGGCGTCGCATCGGGCCAACTCCAGCGCGATGAGACGGTTTGCACGCACACTCATCGGCTTCATCCCGGCGATGTCGATGCCGTCGCGCACCAAACCACGGCGCGCGGCATCCTCAACCGCAGGGATGTTGTATTCGGCGTTTTCCCACGCCTCATTGACGTGGCCGCGAATGGAATCGCAGTAGTCCCGGGCGGCCTGCCACCATTCGAGATCGTCGCCACTGACGTCGGAAAAGACGCCGTAGAAGTCGATTTTCGGATCCAGCATGCGCGACTCCTAGCCGGTGAAGGCGCTGACGCCGGTGATGGACTTACCCACGATGAGCGACTGCATAGTGTCGGTGCCTTCGTAGGTGTGCAGCGTCTCAATGTCGGCCATGTGGCGCATAACGTTGTTTTCCAGTAAAATACCCACCCCACCCAGCATGTCGCGGGCGTTAGCTGCCACGCGGCGTGCAGCGCGAGTGCTGGTGACCTTGGCCAAGGCGGCCTGCTGCTCGGTGACGGTGCCTTCCTCCTCGAGCTCAAGGAGACGCTTGCAGTACAGGGCGAGGGTGGTGACATCCATGAGCATGTCCGCCAGGCGCTGCTGGATCACCTGGTTTTTGATCAGGGGTCGGCCGAACTGGATGCGTTCGGAGGCGTACTTCAGGGCTGTTTCGTAGCAGTCGACGGCCACGCCGAAGCTGCTCCAGGCCACACCAATGCGAGTGCCCATGAGCACCTTCGCCGCATCGCGGAAGCTTCTGCAGCCTGGGAGGCGACGATCTTCGCTGACGCGGACCTCGTTGAGTCGGATGTGCGCCTGTGGGATGCCACGCAGCGCCGCTTTGCCGGTGATGGTTTCGGCGTTGTATCCCGCAGCGTCCTGGTCGACGATGAAGGCGCCGACATTGCCGTCGTCCATGCGGGCGTAGACAACGGTGATGTGTCCGACGGAGCCGTGGCCGATCCACTTCTTTTCACCGTTGATGACCCACTCGTCGCCGTCGCGCACCGCGCTGGTTTCCAAGGCGATTGAGTCGGAGCCGTGGTCGGGTTCCGTCAGCGCGAAGGCGCCGCGGATTTCCATCCTTGCCATGGCGGCGAGGTACTTCTCTTTTTGCTCCTCACTTCCCAACATCTCAATGGAGCGCATGGCCAATCCCGCCTGCACGCCTTGGGCAGTGGCGGTCGAAGCGTCCAGGCGGGCGAGCTCGAAGCCGATGAGGCGGCGGGCGCGGATGCTCATGGGATCTTCCCCCGGGATGTCAATGCCATCGCGGATCAGGCCGCGCCGAGAGGCTTCCTCGACCATTTCGATGTCGTACTCGGCGTTTTCCCAAGCCTGGTTAACTCTCGGGCGGGCCCACTCGCAGAACTCGCGGGTTTTCTTCCACCATTCGAGATCTGCGCCGTCTACATCGGCGAAGACCTGGTAGTAGTCGGTGCGTGCATCAAGCGGGATGCCTTGGAACTGCCGGAACGGTTCGTTGGGGTGCATGACGTAGGTGTCCTATCTGTTGTCGTGAGCAAGAAGTCAGCCGATTGTGACTCGCATCTCACTCTAATGCAACGGGGGCGTACCTTTAGGACTTTCGGCCTGTAGATCTTTAAGTTCTGGCCCGAAGCTCGCGCCGCAGGATTTTTCCGCTTGGGTTCCGCGGCACCTCACCGATGAAGGTGACGGCACGGATCTTCTTGTAGGGGGTGACACGCTCTGCGACCCACTCGGTCAGCTCATCTTCACTAACGGAAGCGCCATCGCGTTTGACCACGAAGGCGTGCGGGATTTCTAGACCGCCCTGGTCTGCGCCCACCACTCCGACATCTTTGACCTCGGGGTGGCCGAGGAGGAGGGCCTCAAGCTCGGCGGGGGCGACCTGGTAGCCCTTGTACTTAATTACTTCCTTGGCGCGATCCACGATACGAAGGCCGCCAGTGTCGTCGATGTATCCAATATCGCCCGTGCGCATCCAGCCATCGACGAAAATTTCCGCATTCGCCTTGTCGTTGTTGAGGTAGCCCTTCATCACCTGCGGCCCGCGAACCAAGATCTCGCCCTGCTCGCCACGCGCCACGTCGTCGGTCGTCTCGAGGGCGACAACGCGAATCTCACTGTCAGGCACGGGCATGCCGACGCTTTCAATCCCCGTCTCGCCGTGAATGTTCATAGTCACCACCGGCGAGGCCTCGGTCATCCCCCAAGCCTGGATGAGTTTGGTGCCGTAGCGGTTTTCCACATGTCGGGTCGTGTCGGCGTCGATCGGAGCTGCGCCGCAGAGGATGAGACGAGATGCCGCGAACCACTCCGGGTCGATGGTTTCGTCTTTGGCCAGGGCGACAGCCATCGGCGGAGCGATGAAGGTCATCGCGATGTCGTGGTCCTTATGTGCGCGCAGGAACTGCTGCATGTCGAACTTGGGCAGGGTGAACAGGTGCTGCCGGTTCATCAGCGGAGTGAGCAGGAGCACCGTGAAGCCGTAAATGTGGGAAAAGGGCAAAACGGTCAAGGTGGGGGTGGTGGGGGTGATGCCGTTTCGCTCCATCATGTAGTTGGTTTGCAACATGTTGGACACGAGGTTGCGGTGGGTGAGCTGCACGCCCTTGGGAAGCCCGGTTGTTCCCGAGGAGAAGGGGATCGCGGCGACGGAGTCAACATCGACCGCGATATCGGGGGCTGTGCGGTTGCGCCGCGCGATGGCTTCAAGCTCCATGGAGAAGATCTGTGGGACCTGCTCCATGTTCGTCGGGCCGATGAACAGTTTGGACTCGGAGGCTTCAAGGATGTGCGCGACGTCCGCCTGGTTCATCAGCATGCCGACCGGGTTGCAGATTGCGCCGATGCGCAGGATGCCCAGAAGGGCGGCGGCGAAATTGATGGAGTTGGGGATCTGGAGGGTGACAACATCGCCGGCACCGATTCCGCGGGCGCTCAACTCGCCGGCGATTGCCTCGGCCATGGCCTTGAGCTCCGCGTAGGTCACCGAGTTGTCAGTGGTGAGCTCGGTGATGGCCAAAAGCTGCGCGTCGTGCTCGTTTAGCTCCCCGAAAATTAAGCTGTAGATGTCTGTTTCAGGGTAGGAGAGCGTCGGGTAGGGGCCGCGGTGAGTCTCGACTGTGTTGTTAGACACGTTGTCCTCCATGAAGTGATCTAGATGACAGTTTGCGTACGGGGGGAGATACTACCCGGGCAGAGCCTTTAGCGGATGATTTTCTTAAGCAAACTTAAGTTTTTTTATTCAGCGGCGGTGTCTCGTAGGGGGCGCACCTTCCGCTATCCTGGGGAGTTATGACTGAACGCACACTCATTTTGATTAAGCCGGACGGTGTGGCCAACGGCCATGTCGGCGACATCATCGCCCGCATTGAACGCAAGGGGCTCAAACTGGTGGAGCTGGATCTGCGTACCGCGGACCGCGCAACCGCTGAGAAGCACTATGAGGAGCACAAGGACAAGCCGTTTTTCGGTGAACTGGTGGACTTCATTACTTCCGCCCCGCTGGTGGCGGGCATCATCGAGGGAGAGTCGGCTATCGCCGCGTGGCGCCAGCTCGCTGGCGGCACTCACCCGGTGGAAAAGGCCACCCCGGGCACCATCCGCGGCGACTTCGCCCTGACTGTTGGTGAAAATGTCGTCCACGGCTCCGACTCCGCGGAGTCCGCTGAGCGCGAGATTGCCATTTGGTTCCCCAATAAGTAGGAATCCCTCCCCAGCCGCCCGCCGGATCCTCCGGCAGGGCGGTTTTTGGGTTAACGGGCGGTTACTTGCACGTTAAGAGGTGTTTGCATCGGTTGCGCGAGCCTGCTTTCAGGGCGAGATTCATTACCATGATCAAACAACTTCTCTCCACGTCTCGCCGCCGCTTCCTCCTCGGTTCAGGGGTCCTCGCCGCCAGCGCCGCGGTGTCCCAGGCTCGTGTCCAGGCCCAACCGGGTTATTCCACCTTCATGCACGGTGTTGCCTCCGGCGACCCCACCCCAGATTCTGTTATTTTGTGGACCCGCGTGACCCCCAGCCCCGAGGCTGTTCCTGGCTCTGGCCTCGGAGAGGATGTCTTGGTGCGCTGGGAGGTGGCCACCGACCGGGACTTCGCCCGCGTGGTCAGGTCCGGCACCGCCACGGCCAGCGCCGCTAGCGACCACACCATTCATGTGGATCCGCACGGGCTTACACCAGGAACTATCTATTACTACCGCTTCGCTCGCGGGGATGAATTCTCGCCGGTGGGCAGAACAAAAACAGCTCCTGCCTACGACGCAGATGTGCAGCAGTTGTCCTTCGCCGTGGCCTCCTGCGCCAACTGGGAGTGCGGTTGGTTTTCGGCCTTCCGTGATATGGCTGAACGGGCAGAGCGCGATGAGTTGGATGCTGTCGTTTTCCTCGGGGACTATATCTACGAGTACGCCACCGCCGGATTTGCGGGCAAGCGCGGGGTATCGCGTCCTCATGCCCCGCTGCATGAGACGATCACCCTCGCGGACTACCGCACCCGGCACGGCCGTTATAAGCAGGATCCGAACCTGCAGCGGGCGCACGCCTCCGCGCCGTGGATCGTGGTGTGGGATGACCATGAGGTGGCCAATGACACGTGGCTTGCCGGGGCGGAAAACCACACGGAAGGTGTCGAGGGCGACTTCGCTGCCCGCCGTCGCGCTGGGCAGCAAGCCTATTTTGAGTGGTTGCCGGTGCGCGCGACGAGGCCCTCGGAAGGCGGTCACATTTACCGCAGTTTGCAGTTTGGCAACCTCGTTAACCTCAGCATGTTGGACCTGCGTACCTACCGTGACAAGCAGCCGGAGCGGATCAACGCTTACGATGAGGGCCGCACGATGCTGGGCAACGAGCAGATGGAGTGGCTGGCGGGCACGGTGCGCGCCAGCACAACGAAGTGGAACGTGATGGGCAATTCAGTCATGGTTTCGCCCATGGTGCTGGGGAGGCTCCCCGAAAACAGCGCGGAGGCGGCGCTGGCGAACCAGATGCTAGGTAAGTTCTCCGGGTTGGTGTCGGGGTTGCCGTTGAATCCGGATCAGTGGGACGGGTATGCGTCGGCACGCGCGAAGCTTTTCGACGTCCTCGCCGCCGACGATGCTAACGTTCTTTTCCTCACCGGCGATATTCACAGTGAGTGGGCTAACGCGGTGGTTCACAACGGCACCGAGATCGGCTGTGAGCTTGTCACGGCGTCGATCACCGCGGCTAATGTCGATGAGTGGGTGACGACGTTTACGAAGGTCTACGTGCCTGAGGATAATCCCGTAAGTCTCCTGGCGGAGGGGATGATACGTCAGCTCAACCCGTGGGTGAAGCACCTCGACTTCGACTCTCATGGCTACGCGGTCGCGCGGATTCGCCCGGAGGAAGTCGGCATGGAGTTTTACCGCGTCGCCGATGTGGAGCAACAGGATGCACCGGTGCGTCTGGCGCAGACCATGAAATGGCGTGTTGGTGTGGGCTTTGTCGCCTAAACGCTCGAAGATTCGTATTATTTATCCCACGGTTATAAATTGAGGTGAATACGTTTAGTCCGGAACGGAGATGAGCACAGTGGTTCGAGGTGCCGAGCAAGCTCGCGCAGCAAGCAAGAAGAAAGCGATACTTGAGGCGGCAACCGACCTCATGATCTCCGGGGGATTAAACAAGGTCACACACCGCCAAGTAGCTGCCGAAGCCGGCGTGCCCGTCGGTTCAATCGGCTACTACTACACCAGTAGGGAGAACCTGATCCGGGTGTGCCTCGACAGTATTCAGGTGCGTTGCGCCGAGTTGATCCGTCAACGCGCGGCGGACGTTGGCCCTGATACCACGGTGGAGCAGCTAGCGGAGATCATTGTGGAGGCCGCGTGCCTCGGCTACCTCAACGACCTCAAAGGCTACATCCTGGCGACGGTCGACGTTGCGCGCGAGCAAATCGGCAGTGACTCACCCGACAACCAGCTCACCCAGTTCGTCGCGCTTGTCGATGTGCTCTTGCGCAAAGCCGACCGCGAATCGGCCAACGCCCGCCGCATCATCGAGGCCGTCACCGCGGCTTCAATTCTTAGCTCCAGCTTCGGCGACAGCGCCAGCCACGCCGCCCAAGAAGCCGTCATCGACGTCATCAGCTAGCTGCTCTAGGGGACTCCTGCGCGGCGTGTCTGTAGCTCCTGTGCCAGAATAGGGGGAACAAACACCGCCCGCGCCGCCACATCCGGTGGCGTGCGGGCTCAGTGTTGACAAGCTTTGGAAAAAAATC
This sequence comes from Corynebacterium sp. BD556, assembly GCF_038452275.1. Lineage (NCBI taxonomy): Bacteria > Bacillati > Actinomycetota > Actinomycetes > Mycobacteriales > Corynebacteriaceae > Corynebacterium > Corynebacterium mayonis. The sequence goes on along the minus strand of NZ_CP141643.1, from coordinate 1,313,909 downwards.
GCCCCGGTGGTGCGGGGCACCGCGCGGCGGCGGCGAGCATGGGCTCGCCAGCGCCCGGTGTCTCATAGCACCAGGAAACACAACAGGAGAGAGTTCGTGGCAAAGAGCGGACAGTCCAGCAAAATTTCACAAGCAGCGCAGTCCTTCGACCGAAGCACGCTGGGAGAAAAAACCCGCGTGTTCCACCTGGCCAAGCAGATCGGCGTGACATCGAAGGAACTTGTTGTTGCCCTCAACGAGCTTGGCTTGGTCAAGGTAGCGCAGTCGACGTTGACGAAGGCTGAGGTTGAGCAGCTTCTCGACGCCCTGTCGACACCTTCCGCCAGCAGCGTCGATAGCGCGGGCGAAAGCGAGGAGAAGATTCGCCAACGGGTGCGCAAGGACGTGGAAAACGAAATCCACCAAATTGAAGAAAAAGTCGATGCAACGCTCGGATCGGAAGATTCCGCCGACGAAGACATAGATTTCGTCACAGCCATCGTCGAAGCCGACGGTGAGCCCACCGAACCGGAAATCACCCCCGCGCCCGAAACCGGAGGCGCTTTCGTACACACCCCCGTGTTTAAAGCCCCAGATCGCCCGCAGCGCCGCCGCGCCAGCCGGAAAGCCGACGGGCCGAAAGACGCGGAGCAAGAAGGCGTCGACAAGCAAACCTCCGACGAGGTCGAAGCAATCGAGGAACCGAAAGGCATCCAAGGTTCGGTCCGCCTCGAAGCGCAGCGCCGCCGCCGGACTGAACGCCGCGAGGAAGGCCGCAAGCGAAACCGCATCGTCTCTCAAGCTGAGTTCCTTGCCCGCCGCGAATCCGTCGAACGCACCATGGTCGTGCGCGAACGCGACCGCCACGACGGGCCCGGCCGCATCACCCAAGTGGGTGTGCTGGAGGACGGCCTGCTAGTCGAACATTTCGTCACATCCGAACACAACGCCTCGATGATTGGCAACATCTACCTCGGGCGCGTGCAAAACGTGCTGCCGAGCATGGAAGCTGCTTTCATTGACATCGGGCAGGGACGAAACGGCGTGCTTTACGCCGGTGAAGTGGACTGGAAAGCCGCCGGATTAGGTGGACGTTCACGCCGCATCGAACAAGCGCTAAAGTCCGGCGATCAAGTCGTCGTGCAAGTAAGCAAGGACCCGGTCGGGCACAAAGGCGCACGCCTGACAACACAGATCTCCCTGGCCGGCCGCTACCTCGTCTACGTCCCAGGCGGGCGCAGCGCGGGCATTTCCCGGAAACTGCCCGCCCCCGAACGCAAACGGCTCAAAGAAATCTTGACCAAGGTGGTACCCGGCAAGGGCGGCACCATCATCCGCACCGCAGCCGAAGGTGTGCCCGAAGAAGCCATCGCGGCTGACGTCAACCGCCTGCACACCCAATGGGAATCCATTCAAGAGCAAGCAGAAAAGGAAAAGCGCTCCAAGGGCGCAAAACCAGTCACGCTCTACGAAGAACCAAACATGTTGGTTAAAGTCGTGCGCGACCTTTTCAATGACGACTTCACCTCATTAGTCGTCGACGGAAAGCGCCCGTGGAACGTAGTGCACGCCTACATATCCTCTGTTGCCCCCGACCTGGAGGACAGGCTCGTGCGCTACGACGCCTCCGAGCATGACGGCCAGGACGCCTTCCATACCTACCGTGTTGACGAGCAGATCCAAAAAGCGCTTTCGCGCACGGTCTGGTTGCCTTCCGGCGGAACCCTGATCATCGAGAAAACAGAAGCCATGACCGTCATTGACGTCAATACCGGTAAATTCACCGGCTCCGGCGGCTCCCTGGAGGAAACGGTCACACGCAACAACCTTGAGGCGGCCGAAGAAATCGTCCGTCAGATGCGCCTGCGTGACATTGGAGGAATGATCATCGTCGACTTTATCGACATGATTCTGCCCGAAAACCAGGAACTGGTGCTTCGCCGCCTGAAAGAAGCGCTAGGTCGCGACCGCACCCGCCACCAAGTGTCGGAAGTTACCTCGCTGGGCCTGGTGCAGATGACACGCAAGCGCTTAGGCACCGGACTGCTTGAAACCTTCTCCACCCCGTGCCAGTGCTGTGAGGGGCGCGGCCTCATTTTAAGCGACGACCCAGTGGAAGCCGAACAGCCCGAAGAACGCGGCAAAGCTTCGCGCCGAAGCCCGGGCCGCAAACCCGAATCGCACCCGGCGGCCGAGGTGATGCGCAACCGCAAGGAGGAGTCCTCCCGCGACATCGCCCTTGATGAGCAAGCGCTTGAAGAGCTGGCTAACTCCGTCATCGGCGAAGAAACCGGCACTGGCGCTGGAGCTGAGTCGGGTTCCGATAGGCAACGCCCGTCAGGCGGACGCCGCCGCGGCCGTCGCGGGGCAGGACGCGGCCGTGGAGGGGTGAGCGAAGACAACGTCGCGGACAAGCCCGCAGAAGTAACTTCGGAGAAAACCTTCGAGCAGGCCAAAGCAGAGTTCGATGCTTCCCCGCGCCGGAAACGACGCACTCGCGGCAATTCGCGCTCCGACCACGCCCCGACGCCGGAGGATTTCACCACAGCGCCCGAGCAAAAGCCTGAGCAAAAGCCCGAGCAGGAGCAGGCTGATGCTGCGCGCGAAGGTGTCGCGCCGCCGAGGAACGGTCGTGGCCGCCGCCGCGCCGTGCGACGCCGGACCAGCAACCCGCAACCCGAGCCCCAGCAACCTGTGAAGAAGCCTGTGGTGGAGAAAGAAACCCCGCAGACAGACGAGCCGAAGCGCGGTGGGCGCGGGCGGCGTCGGGCGACGCGCAGAAGGACCTCTTAAAGCGTATTTGCTGTTTAGCGTGCATGCGTAGTAGTCTTTGACAGTCGCTGTTTTGGGGCGTGCGCGCCCCGTGCCCAAGCATGCGGGCACGGCGGGCGGTCGAAGCCCCCGAAACGCTAAAAATCACTGTTCTACTCGCCTTCGAAGCATGCCGGGGGCGAACGAGATGAGATAAGGGGTAACCCTCTATGTACGCGATCGTCAAGACCGGCGGCAAGCAGTACAAGGTTGCCGAAGGCGACCTGGTCAAGGTCGAGAAGATCGAGGGTGAAGCTGGCTCCAAGGTTGAGCTCACCCCCGTCCTTCTCGTCGATGGTGCAGATGTCACCGCTGAGGCAGACAAGCTGGCCAAGGTAAGTGTTGAGGCTGAGATCGTCGAGCACGGCAAGGGCAAAAAGATCGACATCCTCAAGTACAAAAACAAGACCGGCTACAAGGTTCGTCAGGGCCACCGTCAGCCCCAGACCACCATTAAGATCACCGGAATCAAGTAAGACTTCACTCAAGGAGAAACAGACATGGCAACCAAGAAGGGTGCATCCAGCTCCTCGAACGGTCGTGACTCTGAAGCCAAGCGCCTCGGTGTGAAGCGCTTCGGTGGCCAGCAGGTCAAGGCCGGCGAGATCCTCGTCCGCCAGCGCGGCACCAAGTTCCACCCGGGCGAAAACGTCGGCCGCGGCGGTGACGATACCCTGTTCGCGCTCGCAGCCGGCTCCGTCCAGTTCGGCATTAAGCGCAACCGCCGCATCGTCAACATCATCCCCGCCGATGATCAAGGTGTGTCCGCAGAGGCAGCAGGCGTTGTAAAAGAAGCAACCGCCTAGCTTCACAGCTCGTATGAAAGGTGGCCTGGAAAACCCAGGCCACCTTTTTTCGGTGCAGTACTGGCAAGCTGCACCTTCGCCGGAGGCAGACCGCCGGCAAAGTGCTGTTCCCCCGCGCTGGGCGAAAAGTTGTTGCAGCTTAAAAAGCTGCGCAAGACGGTGCCGCTGTCGGCAATGTTTAGCTCCATAACGGGTGCGGGCCAACCGGGGGTGAAAAGCGCCCGCGAAGAGGGCCACGCTGCGGCTGGTAGAATCAGCGCTTTGAGATGTGCCGATCACGGCGGAGGGAAATGTTATGGCCCAGTTTGTTGACCGCGCTGTATTGCACCTGCAGGCAGGAGACGGCGGGCACGGCAGCGTGTCGGTCCACCGCGAAAAGTTCAAGCCCCTCGGCGGGCCGGACGGCGGCAACGGCGGGCACGGCGGCGACATCATCTTCGAGGTTTCCGAACAAGTCCACACCCTGTTGGACTTCCAGTTTCGCCCGCACCTGAAAGCGAAGCGCGGCGGCAACGGTGCCGGCGATAACCGGCACGGTGCCCGAGGCGAGGATTTGATCCTCAAAGTTCCAGTGGGGACCGTGGTGCGCTCCGAGGCAGGGGAGATCCTGGCGGATCTTACCGAGCCCGGCACCCGTTTCATGGCGGCCGAGGGAGGTTTCGGCGGACTCGGCAACGCCGCGCTTGCCACCGCGAAGCGCAAGGCGCCGGGGTTTGCGCTCAAAGGGGAGCCGGGGCAGGCACATGACCTCATCCTGGAGCTGAAATCCATGGCCGATGTCGGCCTGGTGGGTTTCCCCTCGGCGGGTAAGTCCTCGCTGATTGCGGTGCTTTCGGCGGCGAAGCCGAAAATCGCCGACTATCCGTTTACCACGTTGCAGCCGAACTTAGGCGTGGTCAATGTGGACCACGACACCTTCACCATCGCTGATGTGCCGGGGCTAATCCCCGGCGCGAGCCAGGGAAAGGGCCTGGGCCTGGACTTTCTGCGCCACATTGAGCGCACCGCGGTTTTAGCCCACGTGGTGGATGTAGCGACGATGGAGCCGGGGCGTGACCCCGTCTCCGATATCGAGGCGATGGAAAAAGAGCTGGGGCAGTACGCGGAAGCACTTGCCCGCGAATCTGAGGACGCCGGGATGGGAGATTTGCGCGAGCGTCCCCGCATCGTTGTGCTGAACAAAATGGACGTGCCGGAAGCTCGGGAGCTGGCGGATTTTTTGGAAGAGGAGATCCGGGAGAAATTCGGCTGGGATGTGCACAAGGTCTCTACGGCTACCCGCGATGGGCTGGGGGAGCTGAAGTGGGCGATGTGGGAGATTGTGAAGCATGCCCGCCGTGCGCGCCCCCGTGCCCATGCGGTGCCTGGTGCTAACCGGGAGATCATCCGCCCGGCCGCGGTGGATAAAAAGCGCTACGATGACGCTATTGTGGTTGTGCCCGATCCGCACTACCCGGGTGGTTGGCTTGTCACCGGTACGAAGGTGGAGCGTTGGGTCCGCCAGACGGATTTTGAAAACGATGAGGCCGTGGGCTACTTGTCGGACCGCTTGGATAAGGCGGGCGTGGAAGATCAACTGCGAAAGATCGGGGCGAAGGAAGGCGACACGGTCACCATCGGTGAGATCAGTTTCGACTGGGAACCGTCGATAGGCGGCGATCCGACTTTGGCTGGCCGCGGCCGCGATGCTCGCCTTGAAGGCACCACCCGCGTCTCGGCCGCGGAGCGCAAGCGCGCCTCGCAGGCACGCCGCGGCCTGATCGACGAATACGACTACGGCGATGGGCAGGTCGCCGACCGCGAGCGCTGGCAGGGCTAGGGGCAGGGATAGAATTTCTCGCCATGAATGCTGAGCTGACTGGGTCTGAGTCTGAGTTGCGTCGTCATATTGCCTCCGCGCGCAAGATCGTGGTCAAGGTCGGGTCGTCGTCTCTGGTCAATCAGGACTCGTCGGTGAGCCGGGTAAAGATTGACCGGATCGTCGATGCGCTGGAGGCACGCATCCGCGCCGGCAGCGACGTTGTCGTTGTCTCCTCCGGCGCGATCGCCGCGGGGGTGGCTCCGTTGGGGCTGAAGCTGCGCCCTCAAGACTTGGCCACAAAGCAGGCGGCCGCGGCGGTGGGGCAGATGCACCTGGCGCACACGTGGGCGGAGTCTTTCGCGCGCTACGGCCGCACCGTCGGGCAGGTGCTGCTCACGCAGGCGGATGCGGGGCGGCGCGACCGTGCCCGCAACGCACAGCGCACACTGGAGCGCCTGCGCCAGTTGGGGGCGGTACCGATTGTCAACGAGAATGACACGGTGGCCACCTCCGAGATGCGTTTCGGTGACAACGATCGGCTTTCCGCGATCGTGTCCACCTTGCTGTCTGCTGATGCGCTGGTGCTGCTGTCGGATGTCGACGGCCTCTACGACCGGCCGCCCAGCGAACCTGGTGCCCAATTTCTCAGTGAGGTGCGCAGCGGCAACGACTTGGAAAATGTCGCGGCGGGCGACGGTGGGCGGTTCGGCACCGGGGGCATGGCCGCGAAGGTTTCGGCGGCTCGCTTGGCGGCGCGCGGCGGCGTGCCGGTGCTTTTGACTGCCACGGAAAAAATCGCTGAGGCGCTCGAAAACGCGCAGGTGGGGACCGTGTTTCACACAAGGCCAGCTTCGCAGTTGTCCGCCTGGAAGTTTTGGGCGCTCTACGCCGCGGATGCGGAAGGGGTGCTGCGCCTTGATGCGGGGGCGGTGCGCGCCGTGACCCGCGGGGGGACTTCCCTGCTCGCAGTGGGCATCACTGAGATCGAGGGGGATTTCCACCGCGGCGACATCGTGGAGATCCTCGGGCCGAACGGTGAGGCGGTGGGGCGCGGTGAGGTCGCTTACGATGCGTCCGAGTTGCGCCAGATGTTGGGCAAACATACGTCGGAGTTGGAGGAGGGGCAGCGCCGCGCGGTGGTTCACGCGGATTACCTGTCGAACTTTGCGTCTCGCTTGTAAGCGGGTTGGCTACACTTTTGGCCATGAGGTTTGCATTTCTTCCCAAGTCCTGGGACCGTGTGGCGGCAGATCTTGAGGCCGCCGGTCACACCCATGTGGATTTTGCTGAGGATCCTGAATTGGTGCTGTTTCTCGGCGAAGCGGATGATTTCCCGGAGGAATTGCCCCAGAGCGTGAAGGTGGTGCAGATCTGTTACGCGGGCGTGGAGGCGCTTGCAAAGCGGGGGATTTTGGCGAAGCATGATGTGCGGTGGGCCAATGCAGCCGGGCTTTACGACGACACCGTGGCCGAGTCCGCCTTGGCTTTGCTTCTGGCGGTGCTGCACCAGCACCGTGCGGTTTCGCGTGAGTGGAACCAAAGGGAGCTCAATCGCACAACTGAGTTTCTTTTTGACAATAAGAAGTTGGCGATTTTGGGCGCCGGCGGCATTGGCCGCAAGCTCATCGAGTTCCTTTCCCCTTTCGGCGTCGATGTCACCGCCGTGAACCGTTCCGGTAAGCAGGTTGAGGGTGCTCGGCGTACTGTCGCTTTTGACTCGGCAGACATGGACGGGATCTGGGAGGAGCACGACTACTTCGTCGCTATTGCGCCTTTGACCGAAAAGACCCACCACATGATTAACGCTGAGAACTTGGCCCGGATGAAGAAGAACGCCGTGGTGATCAATGTGGGGCGCGGCCCGTTGGTTGACCATGACGCGCTTGCCGCTGCGCTTGCCGACGGCACCATCGCCGGCGCCGGCCTGGATGTCACCGAGCCGGAACCTTTGCCTTCCGATCACCGCCTGTGGGACGCCACTAATTGCGTGATCACTCCGCACACCGCCAACACCACGCACTATATGAAGCTGCGCGTGGGCCACCTGGCCAGGCAAAACTGGGAGGACTTCACGCAAGGAAAGAGGATGCGCACCCAGGTGGATGTAGAGCAAGGCTACTGAGTGCTGCGTCTATGCTGTGGGCATGGACACTGAGCAGCTATCCACACAGCGCAGCGCGGAGCGCGACGATGTTGTCACCAAGGCCACCGCCGCGAAGAAGGTGGCCCCCATCCTGGCGACTTTACCCACCTCAACAAAAAACGCGGTGCTTTTCTCCGCTGCCGACGCCCTCGTTGAACGCAGCGAGACGATTTTGGCTGCCAACGCCGCAGATATTGCTGCGGGCCGCGCTGCGGGTATGGAGGCGGCTTTGATTGACCGTCTTGCGCTTGACCGGGGCCGCATTGAGGACATGGCTGGTGGCTTGCGCCAAATTGCCGGTCTGCACGACCCCGTGGGCGAGGTGTTGCAGGGCCGCACCATGGACAACGGCATCCAGATGCGTCAGGTGCGCGTGCCGTTAGGCGTGATGGGCATGGTCTACGAGGCGCGTCCGAACGTCACCGTGGACGCTTTCGGTTTGGCGTTGAAGTCCGGCAATGTGGCATTGTTGCGTGGCTCGAAGTCCGCCCGCCACTCCAATGAGGCGTTGGTGGCGGTGCTGCAAGATGTTGTCGCCAAGCACGGCCTGCCGCGCGAGGTGGTGCAGCTTTTAGCGTGCGAAACACATGAATCGGTGCAAGATTTGATCACCGCGCGAGGCCTAGTTGATGTGGTCATTCCGCGCGGCGGGGCACGGTTGATTGAGGCAGTTGTCACCGGCGCGACCGTTCCCACCATCGAAACTGGCACCGGCAATTGCCACTTCTACATTGATGCGCAAGCCGAGTTGGATTCGGCGATAGAGATGCTTCTTAACGGCAAAACGCGGCGTTGCTCGGTGTGCAACGCGACGGAGACAGCACTTCTTGATGCCGCGCTGGCCCCCGCAGACAAATTGCGCGTCGTGCGTGCCCTGCAGGATGCGGGGGTGAGGGTGCATGGCGACGTCGACAAGCTTGGTGCCTTCGGCGCCACCGATGTTGTGGCTGCAACTGAGGCAGATTGGGCCGAGGAGTACCTCTCGCTCGACATCGCCGTGGCTGAGGTTGATGGTGTCGAAGGCGCCATCAGGCACATCGCGCGGTGGTCATCGGGCCACACCGAGGCGATCGCCTCCCAGGATGCGAGGGCGCTGCAGCGCTTCGCCGCCGCCGTCGACTCCGCCGCCGTCATGCTCAACGCCTCAACCGCATTCACCGACGGGCAGCAGTACGGTTTCGGCGCGGAAATTGGCATCTCCACCCAGAAGCTACATGCCCGCGGCCCCATGGCGCTGCCGGAGCTGACCAGCACAAAGTGGATTCTGCAGGGCTCAGGGCAGACGCGATCCTGAAAGATTGCGCCGACAGCCCTATGATGAATGCGGTCTATGTCTGTCTCAATCTCAATTTCGTCGAGGAGTGCCCCCGTGCCCACCTTCCGCTCCGTCCGCAACCGCTTAGCCACCGCGGCTCTAGCGCTGACCGCCGCGGTCACTGCCGTGATTTCCCCCGTCGCCGGATTTGCCCCGGAAGCCGCCGCCCAACACCGCTGCCCGGCAGTAGCCGTCATGGCGGCGCGCGGCTCGGGACAAAACAACGCAATCTATCGAACCACCTACTCCGGCCAGGCCGCCTGGACCTCCAACGGTTGGGAGGGTGAGACTATCCGCGCCTTCTTGCGGCATGCGGAGTCTCGCTACCGCGCCACCCACGGCGGCAACTCCCTCATGAAAGACGTCGAGGTCATCGGAATGGAGCCGCGCTACTACCCGGCGGTCTACCCGGACTACGACACCCCCGCCGTAGCCGTGCCCGTCACCATCGCCCAGGCGCTGGGGCTGGCGGTGCAATACGCAGTGCCCGTTTTAAACACCGCCCGCCGCGCTGGCAACGAGTTCATGGACTCCTTCAACCTCGGCCGCACCGGCGTGATGCAGCAAATCAACGACTACGAACAGACGACGGGGTGCCGCCCGGGATACATCCTGGTGGGCTACTCCCAAGGTGCGATGATCCTGCTGGAGCACGAGCGGGAGTTGGCTAGGCGCGGCCAGCTCGCGGGCGTGGTCTACTTCGGCAACCCGAATTCCGCGCCGCGTGACCCTCACACCGTTGGTGTGCCAGGAGGCGGCGCTGGCGGCATCCTTGGTTTGCTGCCCTTCAACACCCGCACCGCCGCAGCGACCCCGAACCGCGTTAACTACTGCCTTCCCCTCGACGGAGTCTGCGACCTGTCCCTCGCCACCCTGCAAGGCTCGCAAGGCAACGGTGGCAACCACGGCCGCTACTTCCTGTCCCCGTGGCAGTGGGACAACCACGTCTCCGATTCCTTCGGCCGATTCGTGGACCAAGTTCGCTACCGCTAATACTGCGGGCCATAAGATGGTCCACATGAAAGACGTGTTCGCTTTCGAGCCTCGTGATGGAAGGCGCATCGGCGTGATGGGCGGCACCTTCGACCCCATCCACCACGGCCACCTGGTGGCTGCCAGTGAGGTAGCTGAGCGTTTCGGGCTCGACGAGGTGGTCTTCGTCCCCACCGGCCAGCCGTGGCAAAAAGAGGGACAAGCCGTTTCGGACTCCGAGGACCGCTACCTGATGACGGTGATCGCGACCGCCTCGAACCCACGTTTTCATGTTTCGCGGGTCGACATTGACCGCGGCGGGCGCACCTACACCATCGACACGCTCAACGATGTGCGCCAGCAGTACCCTAACGCCCGGATTTACTTCATTACCGGGGCGGACGCTTTGGGCTCGATCATGTCCTGGCACAACTGGGAGGAAATGTTTGAGTTGGCGGAGTTCGTCGGTGTGACCCGCCCCGGCTACGAACTCAGCGAGGACATGCTGCCTTTGAAAATTAGGGAGCGCGTCCACCTGATGGAGATTCCCGCGATGGCAATTTCTTCCACGGATTGCCGCGCTCGCGCCAGCGAGGGCCGACCAGTGTGGTACCTGGTGCCGGACGGAGTGGTGCAGTACATCGCGAAAAACGCGCTGTACGCCAGGGCATGAGTGGCACACCCGGCGGCAAACGTGTGAGAATATCCACATAACTGGATGAACCCACAAAACAATCAACAACCAAGGGGCTTAAAGCATTTGACTGCACTGGAATCCTCGCGCGAGCAGGCCATCGTGGCGGCACGGGCGGCAGATGAGAAGCTCGGCCGAAACATTGGCGTCATTGATGTCTCTGACGTGTTGGCAATCACGGACATCTTCGTGGTCGTCTCAGCGGACAATGAGCGTCAGGTCGGCGCGATCAGCGCTGAGGTCGAAGACGCGATGACGAAGGCCGGCCACGAACCGAAACGCCGCGAGGGCCACCGTGAGTTGCGTTGGGTGTTGCTGGATTACGGCTCCATTGTCGTGCACATCCAGCGCGACGCCGAGCGCGAGTTCTACGGCCTAGACCGCCTGTACGCGGACTGCCCCGTCATTGAAATCGAAGGCGTCGAGCCCTACGAACGGCCGGATTCTTTTGCTGAAGATGCCGATGGTGCAAAGGTGCGCTCCATCGACGACATTGACAAGCTTCCCCTGGCCGGCGAAGGCCCCGGCAACGAGGACGAGGAGTTCGGCGACTTAAGGTTCTAAGCGTCACCCGCTTGACCAAGGCAAAGGGCAAACGACTATGAGTAGACGACTAATCATGCTGCGCCACGGGCAAACGCAGTACAACGCGACCCGCCGCATGCAAGGCCAACTCGACACGCAGCTTTCTGCGGTGGGCATTGAGCAGGCGCGGGCTGCGGCGTTGCTCATGCGTGAGGCTGGTGTGAGCAAGATCGTCTCCTCCGATCTGACGCGCGCCAGGCACACCGCCGACATCATCGCTGCCTCATTGGGGTTGGAGGTCACTGAGGATGCGCGCTTGCGCGAAACGCACCTGGGGGATTGGCAGGGAAAAACCCACCAGGAGGTGGACTCTTGGAAGGAAGGCATCCGCGCGCATTGGCGCCATCACGCTGATTGGGCGCCGCCGGGGGGAGAGAGCCGCCTGGATGTGGCGAAGCGGGCGCGTCCTGTCGTCGACGAACTTTTGCAGGGTTACCCACAATGGGAGGGTTCAGCGGTGCTGCTGGTCGCCCACGGAGGGACCATCTCAGCGTTGACCTCGAACCTTTTAGGTTTCGAGCTGCACCAGTACCCGCTGCTGAAAGGGTTGGGCAACACGAACACGTCCCGCTTGGCGGCGATGCCGGCTTATGGTGAGGGTGCGCAGGGCTACGCCTGGTACTTAGAGGCGTGGAACCAGGGGTTTAGCAACTGATGGCGGTGCGTATTGTTGTCGATTCCGCTTCTGGTATCCCGGAGGCGATCGCCGCCGAACTCGGTATTACGGTGGCGCCGCTGCATGTGATGCACGAGGAGGAAGGGGCGTCGACAAGCGGACTGTCGGCGATTGAACTTGCGGCTGTTTACGCGCGCCAGCTTGAGCGCGGCGGTGACGACGGCGTGGTGGCGCTGCATTTGTCGAAGAACTTGTCGTCGACGTGGTCGGCGGCTGTGACTGCTTCCGCGGTCTTTCCTGACACCGTGCGCGTTGTTGACACCGACACCGCAGGTATGGCGTTGAGTGCGGCGGCGATGGCGGCGGCCTCGCTTGCGCGCGACGGGGCGAGCCTCGACGAATGTGAGGAGGCGGCAAAAAAGACCCTTGAACGTTCGCAGACGTGGCTGTATTTGAACCATCTTGAGGGCCTGCGCAAAAGCGGCCGACTGTCGACGGGCACCGCCGTGTTGTCTGCCGCGCTGCTGGCCACGAAGCCGATTCTGCGCGTCAACGCCGGCAAACTTGAGCTTGCCGGCAAGACCCGCACCCAGGCGAAGGCCTTTTCCAAGCTCACAGAGTTGGTGCTGGAGCGCGCCGGCGGCAAACCGGTCTTTGCGGCGATCCAGCACGCCGATTCGCTGGAGGCAGCACAATCGCTGGCCGCGACGTTGCGCGAGGTGCTGCCGGAGGGCTCCACCATTATGGTCGAGCCGCTTGTCGACGTCCTCGCGGTCCACACCGGCGCAGGCTCCGTCGGCCTGTCCGTGGTTTTTTCAACCGACGATGTGGATAACCCAGCCGGATAGGTGACGCTTCACCGCGGTTATCCACAGGTTTGGTCGCCACTGTTTCCCTTCTGCCTGCGCACGTTTTAGCTTTTGCGCCATGGGCACTGTGAAGCAGAAGGCGAAGGCGGCAACCAGCCACGCATCGGGGCGGCTCAAAGAATTAACTCGTCCGTCGGGGCAAGAAGACCTCCTGCAGGTCGACTACTCCGCCCCGCGGGTGAGCGTGGAGCCACGCACCGCCCTGCTCGCTGTCGTGGTGGTGGCAATACTTGCCGGTGGCTGGTTCGTGTTGCGACCGCAACCCGTGGAGCTGCCGGCGCAGCAGTGGGAAACGCCGGCTGAAACCAACCCGCCCGGCGAAGTGGTGGTTTCGGTGGTAGGTGAGGTGGACAACCCCGGCCTGTTTACCTTGGCTCCTGGTGCGCGCGTAGCCGACGCCCTTGAATTGGCGCGCCCCCTACCGGAAGCCGACCTCGTAGCTGTAAACCAAGCACAAATGCTTGTCGACGGCCAACAAATCCACATCCAGGCCATCGGAGCTGCACCGCCGACGAGAGCCGAAACCTTAGGTCTGGTGTCCTTAAACACGGCCAGTGCGGCCGAGTTGACCTCACTGCCGGGGGTGGGGCAGGCTACCGCCGCCGCGATCGTTTCCCACCGGGAAGCAAACGGACCTTTCACCTCCGTAGATAAACTGCAAGACGTCAAAGGCATTGGGCCTGCGAAGTTCGCCGCGCTGAAAGACTTGGTCACGGTGTAGCGGGCATGCGTGAGCTACGGTTAGCCCCTCCGGCGCTGGCGGTGTGGGCGGGTGCGTTGATGACCTTGCTGTGGAGCCTGCCCGTGGCTGTGCTCGCCGTGGGCGTCGCCGCACTTTGCCTGCTGGCCTTCCAACAGGTGGGCCAGGCAGTGCTGAGCGCCGGCCTCGGCTGCCTATCGAGCGCTATCGCAGCGCTGCGCGTCGCAGCGGCCCGGGCCTTCGAGCCAGGGCAGACGATGGTGGGCCAGGTTGCTGGGGCACCCGTGCCCGTTGATTCGGGCGGTTTCCTCGTGCGGATCAACGTGACCGGCCACCCGGGGGCCATTGCAGTGTTTACCCCCGAACTGCCGCCCGGTGTGGTCACGGGGGCAGGGGTCGCCGTTTCGGGCACCGTGGGGCAGTCGCAAACACCTGGCACCACGCAGATAACGTGGTCAGGTCCCGTTGAGGTACTTGCAGCTCCCCAGGGGTTCGCGGCGCTTGCCGAGCACGTCAGAAGCACCTTTGCGGCTTCCGTCGAAGCCCACGTCGGCCCCGGCTCGCGAGGTTTGATCCCCGGCATGGTGCTAGGCGATACCTCCCTGCAAAGCGCCAGCGAAAAACAGGCCTACGTAGACACCGGCTTGTCGCATTTGAGTGCTGTTTCAGGAAGCAACATCGCAATCGTCACCACCGCCGCAGTGCTTGCAGCGAGCGCAGCACGTTTAGGCTTGCGCGCGCAGATCGTGGCGGCGGGGGTGGTGCTGATGATCTACGCGACTCTCGTTGGCCCGGAGCCCAGCGTTTTACGTGCGAGCGTCACCGGGCTGGTCACCCTCGTTGCGGTGTTGTCCTCCTCTGTCGCTGAGCCACTGCACGCCCTGTGCCTGTCGGTGGTTGCTTTGGTGCTTGTGGACACCAACCTGGCGGTCAACTTCGGCTTCGCCCTATCCGTCGCGGCGACAGCCGGGATCGTGGCGCTAAGCCCCCTGCTCTACCGCGCACTGGTGGTTTTGCGCTGGCCGGATGTGGTCACCCGGGCGTTGGCGGTGGCCCTGGCTGCCGATGCGGTGACCATGCCCCTGGTTGCCTTGATGGTGGGGCGTGTCTCATTGGTGGCGGTGGCGGCCAACGTGCTTGTCGCCCCGCTGGCCGCCCCGATCACGGTGCTGGGGCTTATCGCCGCACTGCTGTCTCTCTCGCCCGGCTCCTTCGAAATCCCGGTGCTTCTCGTGGTGGAGCCGCTAGCTTGGTGGATCCACGCGGTCGCCTCGGCAGGTGCAAGAATTGACGGCGCGGTGCTCACCGCGAGCCCGCTGATGGTCCTCGTGGGCTACGGATGGGTGGTGGCGGGGCTTGCGGCGAAACGCCCCCGGCTAACACTGCTGGCCACCGTGTGCGCAATCGCCCTCATGGCCCGCCCCGACCCGCCTTTGCCGGTGATCGACACCGCCGGCAAAAAGCTCCACGTGGTAGACACCGCCGACAACATCGAACCGGTGCCCACCGGCACCGAGGTCGTGGTGGTGTTGGAGGAAGGCCGCATGAAAAAGCGCCCCGTGGTCACCCCAGCCGGGGTGCCAGTTATCTACCCGAATCGAGGCGCACCTGAAAGCAGATAAGATGAGCCCCATGCTCAACCCCGTCCACCTTGTCCTCGGCGAAGACGAGTTCTTAGCTGAGCGCGCCACAGCCGCGATCATCGACAAGGTCAGCCCGGCTGCGGAACTGGCAACACTGAAAGCCAGCGAAATCACCGCCGGAGAACTCGCCATGGCCACCAGCCCCTCACTTTTTGCCGAGGAGCGGATCGTGGTGGTGGAAAAAGTGGAGCTAGCCGGCAAGGAACCGACAGAGATTCTGCTTAAGGCAGCAGTACACCCCGCGCCGGGAATCACCTTAATCATCAAACACAGCGGCGGTGGACGGCAAAAAGCGATGGTGCCGAAATTTTCCAAAGTCGCCCACGTACACAAAGTCGACCCGCTGCGTGAGGAAGATCGTCACACGTGGGTGGCCAACGAGTTTCGTCGCCATGGTCAGCGCCCCACCCCGGACGTCGTCGCCGCCTTGCTGGAGTCGGTGGGCTCCGACCTGCGCGAGCTGGCCTCGGCGGTCGAGCAGTTGGTGGCGGATACCGAAGGAGAGCTCACCGTCTCCAGTGTGCGCGCCTACTACTCCGGGGTGGCGGAAGTCTCCGGCTTCGACATCGCCGAGCAAGCCGTGGCGGGACGAGTAGACAAGGCACTTGCCTCCACGCGACGCGCCCTGCAGCTTGGGTTAAGTCCCGTGGCTGTGGCGGCGGCGCTCGCCACGAAGGTCGGTGACATCGCTAAGGTCTACAACACCCGGGGCAACCCGAACCAACTTGCAGGCGCCTTAAACATGCACCCATTTGCCGTGAAGAAAGCGATGCAAATGGCGCGAAGCTGGTCGGGGGAGGCAGTCAGCGACGCGGTCATCATCGTCGCCGAACTCGACGCCGCAGTCAAAGGGCAAGGCGGCGATAAGGAATTCGCCCTCGAAGACGCGGTGCGGCGCATAGCCCAACTGGCCAGATAAAAAGGCAGTGCTAGATTATTCCGGGTGAAAGACTCGACAAACCCAAACAACAACCCCAGCGAAAGCCCCAAGGACTGCCCGGACGATGTGCGCGACTTCGCCTCGAAGCTTTTCGACTTCGCCCGCAACGGCGACCACACCCTGCTCGACTACGTCGACCACGGCGTGGACGTCAACCTATCCAACCAGGACGGCAACTCGCTTCTGATGCTAGCGGCATACGCAGGGCACGCTGCGCTCGTGCGAGGACTGGTGAGCCGTGGGGCGGACGTCGACAAGCTCAACGCGCGAGGGCAGTCGCCGCTGGCAGGCGTGGTGTTTAAAAAAGAAGATGAGGTCCTCGACGTGCTCCTAGAAGCAGGCGCCGACCCACACGCCGGCCACCCCAACGCAATAATGACGGCACAAATGTTCGAACGTAGCGACCTCGTAGAGAAAATGACGAAGCGTTGATTACCCCCGGTGACCTCGCAGTCATCGTCGGCCTCAACGTCGTGGGAGCAGCCGCGCCGGGACCCGACGTAATCCTAATCACCCGCACCGCCACACGCTCGCGCAAACACGCCTGGGCAACCACCTGCGGCATCCTCACCGGCGTACTTTTATGGAGCACACTCACAGTCGTGGGCGCCGCCACCCTACTTACCGCGTTTCCCTGGGCGTTATCAGCCGTGCAAGTTATCGGCGGGGCATTTTTGCTCTGGATGGCGCAGGCCAACATCCGGCAGGGCTGGCGCGACCGCACCACCCCACCTGTGGACCTAGACGAAGCCGAAGCAGCACTCGGGCGGCTGCGCACAAGCTACCTCAAAGGACTGTCCACCAACCTGGCGAACCCAAAAATCGTCATCGCCTTGACAGCCATGATCGCCCCCTTGTTGCCGCCCCAGCCCTCAGTAGCCACCGCGGTGATCGTGATCTTATCCATGTGGGCCAGCGCCTTCGCCTTGTTCGGGGTACTCAGCCACGTCGTGTCCACCGAGCGAGTGCGCCGCCGCTTACTAGCGGCCGGCCCCCTGATCGACATGGGATCAGGCACCTTCTTTGCCCTGGTGGGCGCACTTCTCATCCTGCGCGCGGCGGCGCAGCCGGTATAGAAGTCGGCGCACTTGTGGCCCAAAAGATACGCCCAAGCATCACAGCGCGGCGAAGCGCGGAACTGAAAGCGACGCCGCGAACCGCCCACGGCAGAATTGATACGCAGCGACCAATGAGCATCAAGATGTTTAAACGGGAAGAAGACGAGCGAGGGCTGCTAGAAAGCCGACTCTGCGGCGCGCCTTTCTACTTAGCGGGTTCGCGGCGAGCTCTTGCACCGCCAGGGTGGGGTTTCAATTTATAAGCTCCCCCGCGGCTTTTCGCCCGCCGATTAGTTGGACCTCAACGGGGGTCGGTTGTAGCTGGGATCTCTAAAACGTGACCTCACTTAGGGGATATCTCGCCGTACCCTCTGGCGCCCCCTTTCCGGCGACGGCGAGATATCCCCCAACCGAGGTCCCCCTCGCACCAACCAACCCCACCCTGACACAAGACGCCGAAGGCCCCCAACCGAGGTCCCCCCGCACCAACCAACCCCCCCTGACACAAGACGCCGAAGGCCCCCAACCCGCGGAAGCGGAGGAAAACCAAAAACCCGGCTCCCCAACGGGGGAAACCGGGTTTGGCAGGGCCTGAAACTTAAGCCATCTTGTTGAGCGCGCGGGCCATGTTGGACTTCTTGTTGGCCGCGTTATTGCGGTGGAAGACGCCCTTGGTCACTGCCTTGTCCAGTTTGCGGGAAGCGACGCGCAACTGAGCTTCGGCGGCAGCCTTGTCGCCGGACTCGACAGCTTCACGGAACTTACGCATCTCGGTGCGGGTTGCGGAGCGCACGGATTTGTTGCGCATGCGGCGCTTCTCGTTGGTGAGGACGCGCTTTTTCTGCTGTTTGATATTTGCCATGTTGAATACCTCTTGGTTTTGGTCGATTCTGTGTGTGCAGTCGACCCGGGAAGGGGGAGTCAAACGCGCCGGGCATTTGAAAACGCGAACCCAAGGTCCTGCTCGCGTATCCCGGCGCACCCAGTGAAGATCCCGGATGCGGACAACCTGTTCAAGATAGCAAGCTCGGCGCCGAAACACCAAACCTGCTAGCTCCAGTCGAAGCGGTCTCGAAGTCGGTTGGCGATGCGCTCGAAACGGCGTGAGGGTAGGTAGATGCCGCGGCGGTGGACGTCCGTTTCTGGTACCAGCATAGTTTTGTCGAGCCGGACCCAGCATTCTTCGCCGCTGTCCTCCCACTCGCCGGATCCGATCCCTAACCAGTCGTGGTCGTCGCCGTGTTCAACTTCCGGGGAAATTAGCAGTCCGAGCACGTCGTGGTGCTCGCGGCCGATGACCACTATGGAGCGTTCTTGTGGGGGAGTGGAGGGTACGGTGACCCACACGACTTCGCCGGGTTCGGCTTGGCCGTCCATGTCGGGGGCGTAGTAGATGCCGCGGGCTAAGCGTGCAGTGGGTTTGACCAGAAGCCGGGAGGCGATTTTCCGGCTGCGCTCGCGCGGGGAACTTCCGAGGCGCTCGTTGAGGAGGGCGAGTCCTTCGTCGAGGGCGCTGCGGCGCTTGCTGCGGCTAAAGAGCATGGCGGTCCTTGGGGTGAATGTGTTTTGAGCACAACATTACGAGTGTTGGCAGGCTCACACAAGCAGTTGTGCATGTGGCGCCCTTTTGTTTTGTTTGCCCACGTGAGGCGGTAGAGTGGGCGGAACTATGGCTGCGCAAAAGACCAACTTCGCGGAAGACACGTTCACCGATCCCTCCCGGATCCGCAACTTCTGCATTATTGCCCACATCGACCATGGCAAATCCACGCTTGCCGACCGCATCCTTCAGCTCTCTAACGTTGTGTCTGCGCGTGATATGCGTGACCAGTATCTCGATAACATGGACATCGAACGTGAGCGCGGTATCACTATTAAGGCGCAGAACGTGCGGCTGCCGTGGACTCCGCGCAGCGGTGAGTTTGAGGGCCAGGACACTGTGTTGCAGATGATTGACACGCCCGGCCACGTGGATTTTTCTTATGAGGTCTCCCGTGCTCTTGAAGCGTGTGAGGGTGCGATTTTGCTTGTCGACGCCGCCCAGGGCATCGAGGCTCAGACCTTGGCCAACCTCTATATGGCCATGGACAAGGATCTGGAGATCATTCCGGTTTTGAACAAGATTGACCTGCCGGCGGCTGATCCGGAGAAGTACGCTCTGGAGATCGCTCACATCATTGGGATCGATCCGGAGGAGGTCATGCGTGTGTCCGGTAAGACCGGCGAGGGGGTGCCGGAGCTTTTGGATAAGCTGGTCGAGTTGGTTCCGCCGCCGCAGTCGGAGACCGGTTCGGATCCGGATGCGCCGGCGCGTGCGTTGATTTTCGATTCGGTGTATGACACTTACCGTGGTGTGGTTACTTACGTCCGCATGATGGACGGCACTTTGAAGCCGAATCAGCAGGTGCAGATGATGAACACCGGGGTGCGCCATGAGATCTTGGAGGTCGGTGTTGTCTCACCCACGATGAAAAAGACGAAGGGGTTGGGCCCGGGTGAGGTGGGCTACCTCATTACCGGTGTGAAGGATGTGCGCGAAACGCGTGTGGGCGACACGGTCACGTGGGCGTCGAAAGGCGCCGAGCAGGCGCTCGCTGGTTTTGAGGACGTCAAGCCGATGGTGTACTCGGGTTTGTTCCCGGTCAGCCAGGAAGACTTCCCGGCGCTGCGCGAGTCTTTGGAGAAGCTGCAGCTTAACGACGCCTCTTTGACCTGGGAACCCGAAACTTCCGTCGCTTTGGGTTTCGGTTTTCGCTGTGGTTTTTTGGGTCTTCTCCACATGGAGATCACCCGCGACCGCCTTGAGCGTGAATTTGACTTGGATCTGATCTCTACTGCACCCTCGGTGACCTACCGGGTGGTTGGTGAGGACGGAACCGAGCAGATGGTGCACAACCCCTCCGACTGGCCGGGCGGCAAACTGCAGGCGGTTTACGAGCCGATTGTGAACATGACCATCATTGTGCCCCAGGAGTTCGTCGGTACCACGATGGAGTTGTGCCAGTCTAAGCGCGGTTCCATGCGCAATATGGAGTATTTGTCGGAGGAGCGCGTTGAGTTGCGCTACATCATGCCGCTCGGCGAGATCATTTTCGACTTTTTCGACATGTTGAAGTCGCGCACCAAGGGCTACGCCTCCCTGAACTACGAGGACGCCGGGGAGCAGGAGGGCAACCTGGTTAAGGTGGATATTTTGTTGCAGGGCGAACCTGTCGATGCTTTCTCTGCGATTGTGCACAAAGATTCCGCCCAGTGGTACGGCAACAAGATGACCAAAAAGCTCAAGGAGCTCATTCCGCGCCAGCAGTTCGAGGTCCCGGTTCAAGCGGCGATCGGCTCGAAGATCATCGCCCGTGAGAACATCCGTGCCTTGCGCAAGGACGTTTTGTCGAAGTGCTACGGCGGTGACATTTCCCGCAAGCGCAAGCTTTTGGAGAAGCAGAAGGCCGGCAAGAAGCGCATGAAGTCCATTGGTTCGGTCACGGTGCCGCAGGAAGCTTTCGTCGCCGCGTTGTCTACTGACGAGGAGTAGTCGCGGCGAATCCTCCTTACTATTTAGCGGTTATCGTGCTGGTCGTCTGGTTCCCAGCCGTCCTCCCATTCGCCGGTGTCGTAGTCGTAGCCGACGGGCTCGCCGTGCTCGTCGGTGCGTCGGTACCACTCGGTGAGGTCGTCGCTGGTTGAGTCCACGTCCGCTACCCAACCGACTCCTGTGTGTCCGGGTGCGGCAGACACGGCGATTTGGAAGTCATCTCCGTATTCTTCCAGGCCGCGTCGGACTGCACCGCGCACCGCGGTTTCTACGTAATTGAAGCGCAGCGCCAGCGGGTCGGTGGACAGATCCCTTAAAAACGCCACCATGAGGGCGATGATGACCAGGGAGAAAGGCATTGCTGTGAGGATGGTTAGTGATTGCAGTCCGTCCAAGGCGTCCTCGCCGCCGGTGAGCAACATCACCACCGCTATTCCCATCATGAGCAGGCCCCAGAACACAACTAACAGGCGGTTCGGCTCCGGGTCGCCTTTGGAGGCCATAGTGCCCATCACCACGGAGGCGGAGTCGGCGGTGGTGATGAAGAAAATGCACAAGATGGCGACGACGAGTACGGCAACTACCCCGGAGAAGGGTAAGTGCTCGATCATGTGAAACAGCACCTGCTGGGCGGAGGCGGAGCCGTCGAAGCCGAGTAGGTTCTCCCGGGCGAATGTGATGGCCGTGCCGCCGAAGACGCTGAAGGCGAGGATGAGAACGGTGGTGGGGATGATGATGGTCACCAGGATGAATTGGCGCAGTGTGCGGCCGCGGGAGATACGTGCGATGAACAATCCGACGAAGGGTGCCCACGCAATCCACCATGCCCAGTAGAACGCGGTGTAGTTGGCTTGGAAGTCGAGCGTTTCCTCGCCCCACGATAAGGAGCGTGACGCCATGTCTAAAAACTCATTGAGGTAGACCAGGGCGCCGGAGGGGATCAGGTTGGTGAGAATAGCGTTGGGCCCGCAATGAACACGAAGGCGATGGCGGCAAGGGTCAAGGTGATGTTGATGTTTGACAGGATGCGGATGCCGTTGGACACACCCGAGACGGCCGAGATGATAAAGTCGGCGGTGAGGGTGCAGACGATGCCGACCATCAACGCCATGGAGGGGGTAAGCCCTCCCACAATCGAGATGCCCTCGCCGATTTGCAGGGTGGAGATGCCCAGGGAGCCGGCGGTGCCGAATAGGGTAGCGGCGATAGCGAGGATGTCGATGAAGCGGCCGGTCAGCCCGTCGGTGCGCTTGAGCAGGGGAGCAAACAGAGACGACACCAGTGAGGTGCGGCCGCGCCGGTACGAGGAATAAGCCAGGGCTCCGCCGACTAGTGCGTAGAGGGCCCACGGTGAGAAACCCCAGTGGTAGTTGGCTTGGGCGACCGCCCGGTGTAGGGCCTCCTCTGTGTTGCCGGATACCGTCAGTGGGGGAGGGGTGAGGTAGAAAGACAGCGGCTCGGAGGGGCCGAAGAAGAAGATGCCGACACCGATGCCGGCGGCGAACATCATGGCTACCCAGGAAAAGAGGGAGTATTCGGGTTCTTCGTCGTCTTTGCCCAGTTTGATGTTGCCGTAGCGTGAGAAAGCGATGGTGATCATGACCATGATGCACACCACCAAAACCACGTTGAATAGCCAACCGAAGTGGAGCAAACCCCACTGCAGCATGGTGTCGGTGACATCTTTGACTTGTTCGGGGCGTGTGATGCCCCAGAGGACGAAAGCGCTGATCAATACGGCGTTGACGCCGAAGACTACCTTGTCAAGGCCGAAGGTGTAGCGCAGTTCTTCAACGCTGAGCCCTGGCACAAGACCGGGGTGCATGTTGTCGGGGTAGAGGCCGATGGCGCGACGTGAGCGCATCGAGCGTGCTTTGTTAAGGGCGCTTGCCGCTACTTGGTCGGCGCGCCTTTTCTTCTCCGCCAATGGGAGCCTCCTTAAAATAGGCGACTCTCCTAGTTAACCCCGGCTGCTGAGGGTTTGTCACATAGAAGGAATTGCGCATGCCTCGTCCCCAGCGGCGCATGGCGAGCAGGATGGCGGCGGTAAAGATCACGGTGGAGATGGAGGTGATGACGGCGGATTCTGGTTTGACGTCGTTGTCCAAGGGGTTGCTTAAGCCCAAGCCAAGGACCATGAAGGCGGAGATGTTGTTTGCCGCGTGCAGCACGGTAGCGGCCTCGATTCCCCCGGTGTACCAAGTTAGAACGGAGGCGCAGATGGCGAAGATGGCTATGTCGACTAGGCCGATCCAGTTGTAGGAGTGGGCGGCGGCGAAAATGGGCACGGACAGGCCGTAGGACAACCAGGGCGAGCTAGTCCAGGTTCCCACGATTTGGGGGATGGCGGCACGGAAGGCGAGTTCTTCGGCGGCGGCTTGGACGGGGACGACAACTACGCAAATGGCGATGAAGATGAGGGTGCGGGAGGAGGGGGTGGGGGTGTCGCCGGTAGACAGGTCGAGCAACCAGAGGCTGCCGTAGGCGACGGTGGTGACTGCAAGGGCGATAAGTGTCGGGCGGGCGCGGACACGGCCGGCGACGCTGAGCAGGGTGGCGGGGTTGCGGCCGGCGAGTTTGGCGGCGAGAAGCGGCGCGGCGATAGTCATGGCTAGGGCCGTAAGGGAAAGGAGGGTGTTGTCGAGACTGGAGTTGGTGAAATCTAGCAAGGTAAACGGCAGTCCCATGAATACGCCGATCATGCCGAGCAACAGCGCGGCACCAATATTGAAGGTGAAAATTAGGATGGTCAAAAGGACGGCTTCAACGGCAGCGCGCCACCAGGGGCGCTTGACGCGGTGAAAGTTAGGAGCTGTCACGGGCACTATTTTTCCATCGGTTTGTACCTAATGCGTGGTGAGCAACCCGCTACCATCGCTGACATGGGAATCTTTCAAGATAGCCGCACCGTTACTATCACGCGAGGCGGCGTGGACGTCTTTGCCCGCATCGTTGGGCAAGATTCGCAGCCAGCGCTTCTTTTCCTCCAGGGAGGGCCGGGTTCGCCGAGCCCACGGGAGCGCTTCGACTGGATTGCTGAGGCTCTCACGCGCTACCGGGTGGTGCTTCTTGACCAGCGCGGTACCGGAAATTCCTCCCGCGTCGACCGCGCCGCGCCGCTGCTTGTCGACGCCCCCTTTCTCCGCCAGCTCCGCGCCGACAACATCGTCGCCGATGCCGAAGCAATCCGTGAGGAACTCGGCATTTCCTCCTGGGACGTTTTGGGTCAGTCCTTCGGCGGATTCTGCCTCGCGCACTACCTCGCCGCGCACCCAGACAGCGTGGGCAACGCCTTTTTCACGGGAGGGCTGCCCACCATCACCCGCAGCGCAGATGAGGTTTACCGCGCGACCTTTGACAAGTTGCGCTCCCGCCACTTGGAGTTTTACCGCCAAGTGCCTTTTGCCCAAAAGAACATCCGCCGGGTGTGCCGACACCTTGAATCCACGGAGGAACTGTTGCCCACCGGCGAGCGGTTGAGCTCGCGGCGCTTGCGCACCGTCGGCACGGCACTCGGGCAGGAGGGCGGTTTTGATGCCTTGGCCCGATTGTTTGAGTCGCCCTTTCACTCTCATGGGAGGCTGCGCACCGACTTCTTAGCGGAGGTGGGCCAGCGCGTGTCCTTCGAGTCTGCCCCGCTCTACGCGGTGCTGCACGAAACGATCTACGGCGGCACGGTTCCTGGGGCGACCAACTGGGCGGCCCAGCGTGTCTCTGAGCAGTTGGAGGGCTTTACCCCGCACGCCGACTGTGAAGCGGGGGAGTTTTTCCTCACTGGAGAACATATCTTCCCCTTCCAATTTGAGGAAGATCCGGCGCTTACTCCGTTCCGGGAGGTGGCGCAGGAGTTGGCAGGAGTCGACGATTGGTCGAACCTGTACGAGGGCCTGGGTCGGGTCGACAACGCCTACGCGGTGGTCTACACCGATGACATTTACGTTCCCCGCGAGCTTTCCTTGGAAAGCGCCGACGCCTTGGGGGTGCGCGTTTATGAAACGGACAAGTGGCAGCACGACGGGCTGCGCCGCCACGGGCGCGAGGTCATCGGGGTGCTTGCGGAGATGGCGGGAATCTAGCTTCGTGATTGTCCTGGCTGCCTCATCCTGTTTCACCTGCCCACAGGCAAAGGAAGTTTCGTTGAGCGGTGCTGATAGTTGCGCGAATTAAGGCACCCTTGGTAGGGGGCAAGCTGGCACACCTTAGCCCACGCCGTGATCGGCAAAGGGTGACACAGTTCGCGCAAGCACCCCCAGGGGCTGGGGTTGGGAGGGCTTAAAAAGCAATCGCCGGGCGCGGGGTTTTTTTAAGCTTCAGGTTTTTGGCGCTGAGAGCTCGAAGAAGGTTTATGGTGGGCCGGGATCGAATTAGGTGGTGTGCGGGGCCTTGTTGGTTTGTTGGTTTGTTGGTTTGCTAAAGTCGGCGGGCCTGCCGGCCGTGTTCCAATGAGCAGCGGCTTGAAAAGACCGTGGCTCTCAGGCGCGCGGCCGTGTCATCGGGCAGTGGTTTAACAACCGACGGTTGTGCGCCACCTTTTCGCCGCAACCCACGGCGCTGGGGCCGTTGTCTGCGAACCAACCCGCTGCTTCTGACGGCACCGTGCCTTTGACTTCGCCCTGCTAGAAGCCGAATTTTCGCTTAAATCACACGCTTGTCATATCGGGGCTATGATGACAGGCATGCAGGCACCTTTTCCCCGGGAACAGACGCACTTGACCGGCGACGAGATGGATACCTTCGACAACCTCGTGGAGGGATTTGAGCATAGTCAAGAGCACTTGCTTGATCCCTCGCTGATGCTCTACGTCACCCGCTAGGAGCGGGCGGAGGCCAGAAGTTGGCGGGTGTAGTCGTGCTGTGGGCTCGCCCAAATATCTTCGGTGCGGCCCTGCTCCACGATGCGTCCGGCGTGCATGACGGCCACAGTGGGGCACAGCTCGCGTACCACGGATAAATCGTGGGAGACAAAGATGAGGGTGTTGTCGGCGACGACGTCGTCGAGAAGCTGAAGCACTTGGGCGCGCAGGGTGACGTCTAAGGCGGAGACGGGTTCGTCGGCAAGCAAAATCTGCGGGCGGGGTGCCGCGGCGCGCGCAATCGAGATTCTTTGGCGTTGCCCGCCGGAAAACTCGCGAGGTTTGCGCCCGGCAGTGCCCGCAAGCCCCACCTGCTCAAGGACCTCGGCAACGCGCCTTTCGTCCACGCCCACCTCACGAATCGACTCACCCACCGCCATGCGCGGGTCGAGAGAGGAATAAGGGTCCTGGAAAACCATTTGGATGTCGCCGTTGACGTCTGCGGTGCCGCTATCAGGTGCCGAAAGTCCGGCGATAACGCGAAGCAGCGAGGTTTTGCCGGAGCCGGAGCCGCCCACGATGCCGAGGCGCTGCCCGCGGTGTACGGTGAGGCTGACACTGTCGAGCGCGAGTGTAGTGCCGCGGGTCAGGTTGACTCGGTCAAGACGTACCACCGGCTCACCCGTCTCGCGCGCCGGCGCGGGCGGGCCCGGCTCGGCAGCGGCGAAAAGCTCGCGGGCGTAGTCGGAGTCGCCGGCCACGATGCGGCCTTCCTTAAACACCAGCACCCGGTCGGCCATCCGGCGGATGACGCCCAAGTCGTGGGAGATAAATAACAGCCCCATGCCGCGGTCGCGGACTATGCGGTCGAGCAGGTCAAGAATGTGAGATTGGACGGTGACATCCAAGGCGGTAGTGGGTTCGTCGCAGATGAGGATGTCGGGGTTGTCAGCTAATGCTGCGGCGATCAACACTCGTTGGCGCTGGCCTCCGGACAGCTCGTGCGGGTAGGCGTCGGGGCGGTCCACCCCGACTTCTGCAAGCAAAAGTTTCGCCTCGCTGCGGGAACGAGAAACTTGCCGACCCACCTTGGTTAAAGGGTCGAGGGCGGTCATCGGCTCCTGGAAAATCATCGCCACCTTCTTCCCGCGCACGCTGCGGCGCACGCGGTCGGGGGTGCCGATCATCTGGGTGCCGTCGACAAGCACGCTGCCGCGGGCGTCGAGGTGGGGCAGCAAACCCATGATGGCAAGTGCCGTCATGGTTTTGCCGGAGCCGGATTCACCGACGATACCGATGCGTTCACCGCGACTTATGCTGAAACTCACGCCGTCGACGGCGCCGTCAATGCTGAGGTCCTCAACGACGATCACGGCCGCCTCCCATCAAGTTAAATCCGAGCACAGTTACCGCGATCGCGACACCCGGCCACAGCGCCAAGCCCGGCGCGGTAGCCAGGTAAGGTTGGCTGGCCTGCAGCATCCTCCCCCATGAAGCATAAGGTGCAGGTGTGCCCAAGCCGAGGAAGGACAGTCCAGCTTCCGCGAGGATCGCCAGGGCGAGCGCCACAGAGATCTGCACGATGGCCAACGGGGCGATGTTGGGCAAAACGTGGCGCAGCGCGATGCGGTGGGCGGGCACTTTGGCCACGCGGGCTGCCAGGATGTAGTCCTGGCTCATCACCTGCAGGGTTCCTACACGCGCGACGCGCGCGAAGCCGGGGATGCCAGCGAGGCCGATGGCGAGAACTACCACCCCAAGGCCCGCGCCGAACACGGCGGTGAAAACAATGGCCAAAAGGAGGGCGGGAAAAGCCAGCGCCAGGTCGTTGAGGCGCATGACCACGGATTCGACCATTCCGCGGCGCATGCCGGCCCACATGCCGAGCAGCACCCCGATGAGGGCGGAAAGCGACACTGCGCCCAAAGAGACGAGAAGGGTGATTCGGGCGCCAGCCATGATGCGTGAAGCTATGTCGCGGCCGAATTGATCGGTGCCCAGCCAATGGGAGGTGTTCGGGCCCGCCAGGCGTTCGCTCGGGTTGGCTTGCAGCGGGTCGAAAGGCGTCCACACCACCGAGGTTAAGGCGAGCAGAGCGACGAAAAAGACAATGCTCAGGCCGATTTTTTGGCTGCGGGTCATGCGCTCCTCCTGACACGCGGGTCGATCACGGCGTAGGTGAGGTCGACGAGGGTGTTGATGATGAGTGTGAACGCCACCAGCAGCATCATCACGGTCTGGATGGTGGTTAGGTCGCGGTTGCCTACGGCGGTGAGCAGCATGGTGCCAAGGCCGGGAATGGTAAAGACGCGCTCGATGACCACAGCGCCGACGATGAGGCTGGACAGTTGCAGCCCCATGACGGTGAGCACGGGCAGCGCCGCGTTTTTCAGTGCGCGTCCGTAGAGCACCTCGCTTGTCGACGCCCCCCGTGCCCGCGCCGTGCGCACATAATCTTTGCTCATTTCTTCGAGCATGGCCCGGCGCACGTAGCGAGTTAGGATAGCTGCCTGCACGAGCGCTAACGCCGAAACAGGCAAAACCAGGTGGGCGGGGCTTCCCCAGCCGTTGGCGGGGAGCCAGCCGAGACGCACGGAAAACACGGCCACGCCAAGGATGCCGACCAGGAAGCTCGGGACGACGATGCCGAGCTGGGTCACTGCGGCGAGCACTCCTGCGGAGGTGGTGCCTTCGCGCGCGGCGAGGAAGACTCCGAGGGGCACGGCAATCAGCATGGTCATTGCCATGGCGAGAAGGGTCAGGGTCAGTGAAACTCCGGCGCGTTCGATGACTTGTGGGGTGATGTCGGTGGCGCTGGCCATGGAGATGCCGAAGTTGCCGCTGAGCAACCCGCCCATCCAGTCGAAGTATTGGACGGCGAGAGGGCGGTCGGTGCCCAGCTTGGCCGCCATTTCGGCGATGGCCTCCTCCGTGGCGGAGACTCCTAAGGCGATGCGTGCCGGATCACCAGGCACGGCTCGCAGCAGCAAGAAGATCAGCACGCTGGCCAGAAACATCAAGGCAGCGAAGCGGGCGAAGATGCGCACGAGCGTGGCGGGAAAAGCTGTGCGCATCTACATCCCCTCCTTGGAAAAATCCGCCAGGCGCAGCGCATCGGTGACCACATTGGGGTTTATTCCTCCCACCCCGGGCGCGGAGAGCACGATGTTTGGGGCGTTGAGTAAGGTCAAGGAGGCGGCGTCCGACATGATGTGATCGACCGCGGCGCGCATGTTGGCTTCTTGGTCGCTGACCTCGGCGGCCGCGATGAGCTCTTGGGTGCGTGCTGAGTCGTAACCAATGTAGTAGTCGGGGTTGCCGAAAAGCATCGGTATATCGCGTGGTTCCACGTGGGCAACCAGGGAAGCCTGATAGTTGTGTCCCTTGTGGACGACATTGAGCCACATGGCTGGAAATTCGACGGTTTCGAGGGAAACCTTAAAACCGACGTCGCGAAGCTGCGAGAAGATCAGCTCGGCTGCGTCCTGGGCGTAGGGCAGGCTCGGCACCGTGATGGTGACCTCCGGGCTATTTCCGGCTAACAGTTCGCGGGCCTTTTCCGGGTCGAAAGGGAAGTAGTCGTGGTTGGGAAACCACGGGTCGGTGGGGGGTACGGGGGCGCCGCCGGTGTCGGTGCCCAGCCCGTTAAAGACCACTTCGTTGAGCGCGGCGCGGTCTATTGCGTAGGCGGCGGCTTGGCGCACCGCCGGGTCGTCAAAAGGTGCTTGGCGGTTGTTCATGCTGAACAACACCTCGCCGTTTGTGGTGCCGACATGCACGTGAATGTCCTCGGGCAAGGCGGTGACAAGTTCGGGGGCCTGCATTGACCACACGACGTCGACATCGCCCACGCGCAGCGCGTTGACCGCGGAGACTGGGTCGGCGAAGTAACGGATGGTGGCGTCGCGCGCAACGTCGCCGCCCCAATAGTCCTCGCGTGCGGTGTAGTCGATTGCGTCGTTGGGGCGAAAGGAGGCCACCGTGTAGGGGCCGGTGCCCAGCGGGTCGGTGGCTAAACGCTCGATGCTGGCCGGGGTCATGACCGCTCCGACGAAAGTGCCCATTGACCAGATCCAGCTCGCCGTGGGCTGCGACAGGATGACTTTCACCGTGTGCTCATCAATTACCTCCACCGCTTCGACGGGGGCCATCTGCTTTTTCAAGGCGTTGGTCCATTCATCGCGCACATACTCGATGGAGAACTTCACATCATCAGCGGTCATGCGGGTGCCGTCGGAAAAGGTGACGTCTTCGCGCAGATGAAAGGTGTATTCGGTGCCGTGTGCGTTGACGTCCCAGCTTTGCGCCAGGAAGGGTTGCGGGGTGCCGTTGTCGTCGATGCGCACCAGCGTTTCGTAGACGTTGCCCATCATGGCTTGAGGGGCGGCCGCTCCCGCGACGGTGGTGAAATCGAGCCCGGCGGGTGGGGCGGAGGCAGCGACAACGAGGTTGTCGTGCTCCCTGTCGGCGGAACCGCAGGCAGCCAGCGGGATTACGGCGGCGGCCGCCGTGAGCGCCGCGCCGACTCGGTGGGCAAACATGAGGCAGAAGTGTACACAAGCCTGCTGGGTTGTTTAGTGCGCGGGCCAGTTTTCGCGCAGAATCTCCATGCCGCGCAGTGCTTCTTCGTGGGTGGCGTTGTGCAGTGAGATCATCAACTCGTCGGCCTTGGCGTGCTCAGTAAACCAGGTGAGGTAGTCGGCGACGTCTTGTCCGGTCCCGCGGGCAGTGTATTTCAACATGCCGATGATCTGTTGGCCCTGCGGGGAGTCGATCACCGCGTCGAGTTGCTCATCGTTGAGCAGTTGACCACGGCGGCCAATGAGTGCGCGTACGCGGCTGCGGTGCACTATTTCGGTTTGGCGTTGAGCGTCTTGTCGGGTGTCGGCGGCGGTGACGTTGACTGCGGCGATGACATAGGGCTGCGGGTGGCGCTCGGAAGGTTCGTAGTTTTGCCGGTAGTACGTGGTGGCTTGTTCCAGGTGTTGTGGCGCGAAGTGGGAGGCGAAGGAGTAGGCGAGGCCCAGTTTCGCGGCGAGGGAGGCGCCGAACATGGACGAGCCCAAGATGTAGAGGGGGATGTTGGTGCCTGTGCCGGGGTGGGCGGTGACACCGGGGATGGGGGAAGTATCTGAAAGCCAGGCTTGCAGCTCGACAACATCGTTGGGGAAGTTCTCGGCGGCGTGGGGGTTGCGCCGCAAAGCGCGGCCGAGGGTGTGTTGGTCGGTGCCCGGTGCGCGGCCCAACCCTAAATCGATGCGGCCGGGGTAGAGCTCGGCGAGCATGCCGAATTGTTCGGCGATGACGTACGGGGAGTGGTTTGGCAGCATGACCCCGCCGGAGCCGAGGCGGATTGTTTCAGTGTGGGCACCAATGTGGGAAATGAGCACCGCTGGGGCGGAGGAGGAAATCGAGGACATGTTGTGGTGCTCCGCGTACCAGATGCGCGAAAACCCCAGCGATTCCGCTTTTTGCGCGAGGGCCACGGATCGTTTCATGGCCTCGGCAGGGGATTCGCCGGGGTAGACGGTGCACAGGTCAAGCAAGGACAGCGGGGTGTTCATGGCACCCACGCTACGCGCCTTAGACGGTGACGACTTCTCCGTCGACTGTCTCGTTGGTGCCTATTGCCATTGGTGTCCGGGGGCGTGCCAGGTCGATGGCGAGGCCGATGATGAAGGCCACGCTCACCGGCACGACCCAGCCCAGGCCCTCGGCCTGCAGTGGTGCCCAGGTAACTAGCGGGCTCAAAGCGGTTGCACCCCAACCCTGGGAGATGAACGTTTCGATGGCGGACCAGGCGGTAGCGACCCAGATGGGAAGGAAAAACGCCCAGGTGAAGCGGGTGCGGGAGCGGAACGCAGGCTCGATAAGGGTGGCGAAGATCAAGGCGATGGCCGGCGGGTACAAAAAGACGATCACCGGGGCGGCGATGGTTATGACGAACTCTAGGCCTTGGGTGGCCATCGCCATCGAGGCGATGGTGAAGATGATCGCCCAGACTTTGTAGGAGCCCGGGAATTGTTCCGAGAAGTATTCGGCGGTCGCGGTAATCAGGCCGACAGCGGTGGTCAGGCAGGCCAAAAGCACGATGGCGGAGAAGATGATTTGGCCGGCGGTGCCCATTGTCAGGTTGGACGCCTCTGCCAAAAGTGCGGCGCCGTTTTCGAACTCTGCTGCGTTGGGCAGGATTCGGCCGATGGAGCCGAGGCCCAAGTAGATCAGTGCCAGCATCACGCCTGCGCCGACGCCGGCGAGGATTGTGCCGTTGACCACGGCTTTGCCTTCGGGGAAGCCGCGGTAGCGCAGGGTGGAGATGACCACGATGGAAAACGCCAGGGCGGCAATGGAGTCCATGGTGAGGTAGCCCTCAAGCAGCCCGGCGGTCAGCGGGGCGTCGGCGTAGGCCTCGGCAGGCTCGACCGGCGTGGAATCCCATTTTGTCACCGACACGGTGATCATGATGATAAGCAAGATGACCAGCGCGGGGGTGAGGAATTTGCCCAGCTTTTCCATGATGGTGTTGGGGTTCCATGACACTGCCAAAGCGACGCCGAAAAAGACGAGGTTGAAGGCGCCGGAGGCAAAGAGGCCCTCCCAGCCGAAAAGCGGGGTGATGGCGGTTTCGAAGGAGACGGCGCCGGTGCGGGGCAGGGCATAGAAGGCGCCGATGGACAGGTAGGCCAGCACCGGGAAAACGACGCCGAATACGCTGCCGGCGCGCTGCGCTAGGTCGCGCACGTTTGCGCCGGACAGTGCGATTGCGATGACGGCGAGCACTGGGAGAAGGGCGCCGGTGCCGAGGAATCCGATGATGGCGGGCCAGAAGTTGTCGCCGCTTTGGACGGCGAGCATTGGCGGGAAAATTAGGTTGCCGGCACCGAAGAACATGGAAAACAGTGCCAGGGCCGTGACGATGACGGCGGTGGTCGACGCGCCGCTTTTAGTGCTCGGTGCGTCCTGTGAGGTGGTTGTCGAGCTCATGAATCCCTCCTTGTTGACGTGGAATTTCCTTAGAGTACCGTGTCCACCCCCGGAAATCCTAATTTTTTGAGACAATTTGTCTCATGCAGCGGAATCTTTGTTAGGCGAGGAGTTCGCGTATGGCCCCGAGCGGAATCTCCACCCACTCCGGCCGATTATTCGCCTCGTAGGCAACCTCATAAGCGGCCTTATCTGCCACATACGCGGCAAGCAAGGGGTTGTCGCCCACGCCATAACCCGCACAAAGCTTATCGACGCCCCACTGCCGCCACGCCTCCCCTTTAGCTCCCACAGC
Organism: Corynebacterium sp. BD556; assembly: GCF_038452275.1. NCBI lineage: Bacteria > Bacillati > Actinomycetota > Actinomycetes > Mycobacteriales > Corynebacteriaceae > Corynebacterium > Corynebacterium mayonis. Next base: position 1,281,373 of record NZ_CP141643.1, on the reverse strand, counting down.
AGCCGCGTAACCGAAAGAACGCACCATTCCAGCGAGGTCGCGCAACCTGTGGTCGAGGGCGCGCCGCTCCTGTAGAGGACGGGCCGGCTCGCCCTCGAAGTCGATCACATACCACCGCTCATCCGTCTTTAACGTCTGCCCTAAATGGAGATCGCCGTGGACCCGCTGAATCTCATGCTCACCCGCAGCAATATCGGCATACAAGGCGCGCAGCCGTGCCTCGAACTCGCGCAGCACCGGAGCCTGAACAACAAGACGGTCAAGGTGCGCGTTGAGCGCCTCGCTCAGGTGCGCGCCGGGCACAGTCTCAGTGCCAATCCGCGCGGCGAGTGCATCGTGCACCACGCGAATCGCCTCACCCAATTCAGATGGGTCGTCGAGCCCAGCGTCGGAAGTGGCCAGGTCGAAGCCGTCAACTCCGCCGTCAATGAACTCCTGCTGCATCGCCAACGTCGCACCATCGCGGGTGACATAGCCGCGCACACCCGCCACATGAGGGCAGTCGGCGATCGCGCTGAGAAGCTCGACGTCGGGGTTAATGCCGCGCTCAAGGCGCCGAAACACCTTCAGCACCCACGCATCGTCAATCACCAAGGACGTGTTGGACTGCTCCGCGCCCAAGGGCACAGCGCGCACACCGTCGACGGTGCCGTGAAGCGTGCCGAAAACAGCCGCATTGTCCAAGTAAGCCTGCGCGCCGGCCGGGGTGGACAGCACATCTCGCTCGCCGCCGACAAGAACTTGGTAGGTGTCTGTGGTGCCGTTGTGGGTGACGTCGAGAAGCTGCCACTCGAACTGACCGGCCTGGCGTCTCGCCGCAAGCCGCACCGAGTCGATCGCCTCCGACTTCGCCCCGTAGAAACGCTCCTTACTCAGATCCACCAAAGCTTCCCCCCGAAATGTCGAACCAGAAGAAACCATGCGGCGCCAAGGTAACCAACCACGGCAGCTCACCAATCGCCGGGAACTCCACACCACCCGAAACCTCACGCGGCACCGTGCCGTTGCACTGCGACAACTGCATCTCGACCGGTTGCGGACGCGAACTCATATTGTTAACGCACAGCACTCGCTCCCCCTCATACTCGCGGATGAACGCCAGCACCTGCGGGTTGCCATGCTGAACCGGAATATAGGAACCGCGGCCAAACACCTTGTACTGCTTGCGGATGTGAACCCGCTCACGCACCCAGTGCAGCAAAGAATTATCACGTTTGATCTGCGATTCCACATTGATGATGTGGTAGCCATAGCGGTCATTGCGCACCGGCGGCAGGTACAACTGCTCCGGATCTGCCTTGGAAAAACCGCCGTTGTTATCCGCCGACCACTGCATGGGCGTGCGCACACCATCGCGGTCCGGCAGCCAAATGTTATCGCCCATCCCAATTTCATCGCCGTAGTACAAAAACGGCGAGCCGGGCAACGACAACAACAACGCGTGCGCCAACTCCAAACGGTCCCGGTGGCCACCGAGCAGCGGCGCTAAACGACGCCTAATGCCCACGTTCGCCCGCATCCGGGGATCGTAAGCATAGTTTTTATACATGTAGTCGCGCTCCTCCTCAGTGACCATCTCCAAGGTCAGCTCATCATGGTTGCGCAGGAAAATGCCCCACTGAGCGGAGTCCGGGATCGGAGGAGTCTCATTTAAAATATCAATGATCGGCTGGGCGTTTTCTTGGTGGATCGCCATGAAAATACGCGGCATCACAGGGAAGTGGAACGCCATCTGGCACTCGTCGCCCTCGCCCTCACCGAAATACTGAACAACCTCATCGGGCATTTGGTTCGCCTCAGCGAGAAGGAAACGGCCGGGATACTCCTCGTCGAAAAGCGCGCGCACCCTTTTGATGAATTGGTGCGTTTCCGGCAAGTTCTCACAGTTGGTGTTCTCACGCTCAAATAAGTACGGAATTGCGTCCAGGCGGATCCCGTCCATGCCTAAATCCAGCCAGAAACGGATAACCTGAAGCACTTCCTCTTGCACTGCCGGATTGTCGTAGTTCAAATCAGGCTGGTGGGAGAAGAACCGGTGCCAGAAATACTGTTTGCGCACCGGATCAAACGTCCAGTTCGACTCCTCCGTGTCAATGAAGATGATCCTCGCCTCGTCATACTTCGTGGGATCATCCGTCCATACGTAAAAATCCCCATACGGCCCCTCCGGATCCTGCCGCGACTCCTGGAACCACTTGTGCTGATCCGAGGTGTGGTTGATCGGAAAATCAGTAATCACACGGATGCCACGCCGGTGCGCCGCATCAATCAGATTGACAAAATCTTCCACCGTGCCGAACTCCGGCAGCACCTTCCGGAAATCGCGGATGTCGTAGCCGCCATCTTTCAACGGTGAGTCATAAAACGGAGGAAGCCACAGACAGTCAACCCCCAACCACTGCAAATAATCGAGCTTTTCCTCCACGCCCTTTAAAGTTCCCGATCCAGTGTTATCCGGGTCGAAAAAAGCCCGCACCAGCACCTCATAAAACACCGCGTCCTTATACCACTCAGGATCCGGGCGCTGCCACGGCTCCTCCACGGGAGCTGGGATCTTGTAATCAGAAGCCTGGGGAGTCTGTTCCATAGCGCCCCAGGGTAGCGGGAAGTCCACTCGGTCGCGTGGGGTTGCCGTTTAGCACCCAAGGCCGCGAGCGCAGGTGGAGGTTGTACCCGAGGCGACACAGGCGCCGACGTTGCGGGCAAAAACACCCGAACCACCCGTCCCCTTTACTCATCTTCCTCACTGGGGTGAAATCCGAAGGCTTTGAGGCGTTCGCGGTCGGCGGAGCTAGAGGAGGCGGTCAAGGCCAACAATTCGGTGTAGATGCCGCCGGAAGTGGCGAGGACGGCTGGGGAGCCGATCTCGTCGATGCGGCCGTCGCGCAGGGTGATGATGGTGTCAACGCCAGCGATCGTCGAGAGGCGATGCGCGATCATGATGGTGGTGCGATTTTTCATCAGCTCATCAAGACCTTCCTGGACCAAGCGTTCCGCCTTGGTGTCCAGGGCCGAGGTGGCCTCGTCGAGGATGAGGATGGGGGCATCTTTGAGCATGGCGCGGGCAACAGCGACACGTTGGCGCTGCCCGCCGGACAAACGCAGTCCGCGCTCGCCGATAATGGTGTCGTAGCCTGCGGAGAATTTCATAATGAACTCGTGGGCGTTGGCGCGTTTTGCTACTTCGACGACATCTTCGCGCGTGGCGTCCGGTTTGCCGTAGGCGATGTTTTCAAAAATCGTTCCGGAAAACAACGCCGCCTCCTGGAAAACCACGCCGGTGGAGGCCCGCAGTTGCTCCACGCTTAAGTCCTTGAGGTCACGGCCGCAGACGGTGAGCGTGCCGGATTGGGCGGGATAGAGGCCCAAAAGCAGGTTGACCACGGTGGACTTTCCGCCGCCGGACTCGCCGACCAAAGCGATCCTTTCGCCTTCGCGGGCAGTAAAACTCATATTGCGAATGACCGGCTCGCCGGGCTTGTAAGAAAACGTGACATCAGCAAACGCGATGACGGGCTCGCGCACGGGCAGCGGTGGGTGGTTGACGGGGGAAAGCAAGGGGGCGTCGGCAGCCGAAGTGGCCGCGACAATTTGGGCGTTCGCGGTGGGTTCAGCAGGCTCGTCCATGACCTCGAAATAGTCCCGGGAGCCAGCGATGGCGCGCTGGGCAGCGTCAACAATCCAACTCATCATCGACACGGGTTGGCGGGCCATGGTGACCATCTGCAAAAGCATAACCATCTCGCCGATGCTGAAGTCGCCGCTAAGCGTGCGCAGAAACAAAATCACGTAGATGCCCAAAAAGATCAAGGTCATGGCCACCCCACGCAAAGTATCCATGGAGTGCCACCACCGCGACTGCGGTTTAGTAATGCGCACCGTTTCCCCATAATGATGGGCAAACTTCTGCAGCTCACGAACCTCAGCCACGTAGGACTTGGTCACCTTGACCTGGCCGACAACCTCGGCAAAACGCCCATTGCCTTCGTCGACGTTGGCGTTTTTCTCCTGCTCATAGCCAAGCCAACGCTTCGACGTCAACGCCGTCAGCCACGTGTACAGCGGAAACAGCAAGGCAAGCAGCACAGTCAGGGGCCAGTAGTACCAGGCGGTGATAGCCAAAATCGCCGCCACCTGCAGCAACATCGGCAAGAAAGTGTTGGCAAAAGACTGGGCGAACATAGTCACGTTGGCAATCGAGCGATCCAACCGCGCAATGATGGTGCCGGTGACCTGGCTGTCGAAGTAGCGCTGCGGCAGCGACAGCAATGTGGCGAAGTAGCGCGTTGACATGATCTGGCGCATACGGGCGACCATGACGTCGCCGCAGTAACCGGCCACGTTGCGCAGCACAGCAGCACAAGCTTCGGCGGCGAACAGGACCACGGCCAGCCACACAATGGTCCCGGTGGGCGCGGGAGTGCCACCCTCCAAGGTTGCCACGATTGTGTCGGTCGCCTCCTTGATGATGAAGGGGGCGGCAAGGCCAAGTGCTGCGACCACCGAGGAGATAAGCACAATGGCGAGGTAGAAAGGCCACAACGCGGAGGTGCTGCGAACAACGCGAATGAGGGAATGCATAATTGCCCGATGCTACTTGGGTAAACCGCGTGGCTGTAAAATAGATGCAGACTCTCACGCCCTGGCTTATTGGAGACCGATTCATGAGTTCACGCCCACAACGCTTCGTTGCGACGGCTGCAACGCTGCTTAGCGCGATGGCTTTAACCGCGTGCCTGTCCGAAGCCGATGTGGGTGCGGGTCAATCCGCCACAGATATTGAGGTCACCACCCCGACCGCGGTGCCGGAGGAAGAATTCCGGGTCAACGACGTCAACGACCAGGTCACAGACCAAATCCTGGGCCAAAAGGTCAAAGATCCTGGCATGGAACTGTCCTACCAATGGCAGGGCACCAGGCCCTCACCCAACGGCAGCACCACTGTGATCATTGCCGTGACCAACGAATCGGACGTGCCTATGCCGGTGAACGCCCTCGGCGAGCCGCGACTGACTTACGTCTCGGGCGGAAACAACAAAGAGACTGCCCGATTGCTCAACGCGGAGCAGTCGGGACTCAAGATTGTCGGCTTGGACATGCCCCTGGGCCCAGGCGCGACGGCCAACGTGCAGTACCCCTTCAACGTGTCCGTGACAAACCTGGGCCGGGCGCAATTTAGCATCGGCAACATCACCTTCGAGGGGAACCTGAACAACTAGTGCGAGAACAAGTAGTTCTGCTCAACGACGCCGCCGAACCTATCGGGGCGGCCTTCAAAGACGAAGTCCACACCGCCACAACGCCGCTGCACCTGGCGTTTTCTTGCTGGCTGCTGAGTGCGGACGGTCAGCTTTTGATCACCCGCCGGGCGCTGAGCAAAAAGACCTGGCCGGGAGTGTGGACGAACTCATTTTGCGGCCACCCCGCACCCGGCGAAAAAATCGAGGCGGCGATTCGCCGCCGAAGCATTGAGGAAATCGGCGTGGACCCCAAGCTCATCGAAAAGCTGCGCTGCGTCCTCCCAGATTTTCAATACCGGGCGGTGGACTCCAGCGGAGTCGTGGAAAACGAGGTCTGCCCCGTCTACGTGGCACACCTGAAAGTTAACGCCGATGAGCCGGGCCTGCTCAACCCCCGACCTGAGGAGATCGACTCCTACGCGTGGAGCGCTCCCGCCAAGTTGGTCGCCGCGGCCGATGCGACTCCCTTCGCTTACTCGCCGTGGCTGGTGGAAGAATTGGCCGATCCACGCCTGCGCAACGAGCTGTAGCGCGGCGGGGGAAACGCCGACCGCACATAGCCCAGCGGGTCACGCACGATGTCTCGTCCCGAACCGTCGAGCGCTGTGCGCAGCACCTGCCGCTGCGGGCCGTACTCCGGCCAATCGGGATCATTACCGCGGCAAAAACCCACCACCCAGGAGTAAATGTGAGAACCGGCGCTAAACATCTCCTCCAAGTCGTCGCAGTGGGTAATGGGAGCTTGCGGGGAAGCGAACTCCACCTGCCACACCGGCCCCGGCGCGCCCTCGGCAACCTGGTCGACCCAGCGGCGGATCAGGCTGTCGCTGATTAGTTGCCCCCACACCTGCCGTGGGGCAAATTCGCGCACAGCGGCAAAATAAGAGGACAGGCGGGAAAAGGGAAGTCCCATGCGCGGGCCCAGAAGAAAGAAGGGCACAGCGCCCAAGCCGAGAGAATCAAGGCGTCGGGCGGAGTCGTACATTTCCTCGCGTGTAGAGGAGATGATCAGGGGGACTTCGGCAAGTTCGGCCGCCTCAAAGGGGGCGGGGCCGAGCGCGATGTCTGTGAAATAGAATTGGCGCAGGCGCCGGTAGGCTCGCTCCACGCGCGACTCGGCGGCATTGTTGAGCACAGCGCGGGTCACCGGCTTGCCTAAGGCGCCGCGGAGGATGGCCTTGCGCTGCGCGAAAGTCATGCGGGGAAAGGCAGGCGAGATAGCGATTGCGCGGCGGAACCCGCCCCGGAAATGATCGCGCCGGGCAAGCCAGAGCACCAAAGAAGCGCCAGCGGACTGGCCCACCAGGGTGACGTTGGTGGGGTCGCCACCGAAAAACTCGATGTTTCGCTGGATCCACTCCAAGGCCAGTTGGCAGTCGTGGGCGGCGCGGTAATGCGAGGCGGCGTCGTCGGAGAAGCGAGCTAAGCCCGCGAGTTTGAGGCGGTAGCCGATACGCACCTGGACGATTCCTGCAGCGGCGAAGTCCTCGGCGGCGGTGCGCGGGTCGGCGTGAGTGCCGGTTTCAAACCGCCCGCCGTGGATGAACACCAAAACGGGGCAGTCGCTGCCCGCCTGGGCATTAGCTGGGGTGGTGACGGACAGGGCGATGCTTTCGGGGCGGGGGCGGGTGGCGTCGATCAGCGCGCCGTCTTCGGCTGCAACCGCGTCGTTGAAGGGGGCAGATATGCGCGAATAAGGAATCGACTCGAAGCGGCGCATGTGGCCGTGGGCGGTGCCTTGGACGGTTCCCGCGGGACAGGTGACCTCCACAGAATCGAGCTGGCTCATAAGTCTCCAGTTTATCTGGCGCAGATGCCGGACGGCGCAGACGCAGGACGGGGCAGACGTAGGATGGGGTGTCATGATAAAAAATCCGCTTCTCGAGCCCTCATCGTTGCCGTACAACCTGCCCGATTTCAAAGCGATCCGCCTCGAACACGTGGAACCCGCTTTCGAGCAAGCACTTGAGCGCCACGCCGCTGAGATCGCGGAGATCCTCTCTCACGACGAGCCGACCTGGGAAAACACCGTGGAGGCGCTGGAGCGCTCCGGTGCTGACCTTGACCGTGTTGCCGCTTGGTTTTTTAACTTGCACAGCACCGACTCGACCCCACAGTTTGACGAGGTGGCCGACCGCATCGTGCCGAAGTTGTCGGCGCACACCGACTCGATTTATCAAAATGTTGAGCTTTACCGGCGGCTGCAAGGCCTTGAGGTGCCCGACGACGCTGAATCGCGTCGCCTCCATGAGCTTTTGCTGCGCCGCTTCTCGCGTCGCGGCGCTGACCTCGACGCGGCGGGAAAGTCCCGCCTGCTGGAAATCAACCAGCGCTTGTCTGAACTTTCCGAGCGCTTTGGCCGCAACCTGCTCGCCGATACCCGCGAGTTGGCCGTGCGCCTTACCCGCGAGGAGTTAGAAGGTCTCAGCGAGGCCCAGATGCAGGCCTACGCGAGTGAGGATGGTTACGTAGTTCCGCTGGAGTTGCCCACCACGCAGTCCCTGCAGGCCGAGTTGGACGATCCGCAGGCGCGCCGCAAACTTTTTGAAGCTTCCCGCTGCCGTGGCCGCATTTCCAACCCGGAGCTGATTAGGGAGACGGTGCGTTTGCGTCTTGAGCGTGCCAAGTTGCTGGGTTTTGATACCCACGCCGATTACGTCATCGCTGAGGAGACCGCTGGTAGTGCGGAGGCGGCCCGCCGCCTCATCACGGAGCTTGCCCCGGCTGCGGCAGCTAATGCTGCGGCCGAGCTGAAGTTGGCTGGCGAGTTGGCCGGCGAGGAGGTTGACGGCGCCGATTGGCCTTATTGGCAGGCGAAGCGCCGCAAGGAGGAGCTCGGTGTGGATGAGGCGCAGTTGCGTAAGTTCTTCCCCTTGGAGCAGGTGTTGCGGGACGGTGTTTTTTATGCCGCTCATCTGCTGTACGGAATCACGGTGGACAAGCGTGAGGATCTCGCCGGGTACCGCGATGATGTCACCGTGTGGGAGGTGAAGGAAGATGACGGCACCGGTATCGGTTTGCTGTTGACTGATTACAATGCCCGTCCATCTAAGCGTGGTGGCGCGTGGATGAGCTCTTTTGTGGATCAGGCCCGCTTGACTGGCACCAAGCCGGTGGTGGTCAACGTCATGTCGATCACCTCCGAGCTGTTGACTATCGACGAGGTCACTACCGTTTTTCATGAGTTCGGCCACGCTTTGCACGGTTTGCTTTCCGACGTGCGCTATCCCTCCTTGTCTGGCACCAACGTTCCGCGTGACTGGGTGGAGTTTCCTTCCCAGATCAATGAGAATTACGCCTTTGCTCCGCAGATTGTGCGCAACTATGCGCGCCACGTGGATACGGGCGCGCTCATCCCTGAGGAGCTTGTGGAGGCGGTGCGTGCTTCGCGCCGATTCGGGCAGGGCTTTACTACGGCGGAGTACCTCGCCGCTTGCGCCATTGACTTGGCCTGGCACTGCCTCGATGGGGAGATTCCCACTGACATTGACGCCTTTGAGCGTGCGGTGTTGGAGGAATACGGCTTGGCCATTGATGAGCTTGAGCCGCGCTACCGCTCCACTTGGTTCAATCACATCTTCGCTGGCGGCTACTCGGCGGGCTACTACTCCTATCTGTGGGCCGAGGCTTTAGATGCCGATGGCTACCAGATGGTTGAGCAGGAGGGAATTAACCGCTTGACAGGGGAGAGGTTCCGTGAAGCTATTTTGAGCACCGGTGCATCGCGTGACTATGCGGAGGCTTATCGTGCTTTCCGGGGCCGCGAGAAGGACACCCGCCCGCTTCTGCAGCGCCGTGGTCTGGCGGGGGTGTAGGTTCAGGTGTTCGGGTTGAGTCCTTGGCTGCAGTTGCCCATCGTTGTGGTGGTGGCGCTGCCTTTATCGGGGGTGTTGGGGTGGGCGATCTTGCGCGTCGTCGACTTTCTTGGGCACCTGTTTGCCCGGCGCCGAGGTAGGTAGACTACGCAGTCATGACCAACCCGGAGTTCTTACGCAAGGAAGACCAAAAACTTCCCAAGCCGCAGCGCAAGTATCCGCAGTCGCGGGTCACTCAGGTGATGTGGCTGATGATTGCGCTGGTCATCATCGTCGGCCTGCTGCGCCTGTTGTGAGCTAGCCGCGCTGAGCGGCGCGGGCAACACGCCGGAAAAGCTCCATGTCGGAAAGGTCCTCGATGGTCACGGCGGTTGCGGTGGCGTCGGCAAGCGGGATGCACCAATTTTTGTATTGGGTAGAGTTCGTGCCCGGCTGGTTCTGGATGCGGGTATCGCCCACCATGTCCACCAAGTTTATACACGTCAATGCCGAGGGCGTGCCCGCGATGAAGCGGTTGAGGCCGACGATGAGCTCCGCAAGCTGCTCAGCGGAAAACTCGACGGGCTCACCAGCTTCGCGCACCATCAGGTGGATAAAGTCCGTCTCGGCGAAGCTGGTGTGGGCGAATGATCCGGTGGCGCGGGCCTCGTTGAGCACGGCCGCGTGCCAGGCAGCGTCGGCGGCGTTAAGCGTGTCGACGCTTTCAGTGACCAGGCCAAGTTTTGCCCGTAGTTCGTTGTGTGCGCCTTGCAGGTAGCCGGCGGTGGGAGGCAGATCGTGGGTGCCCACCGAAGATAGCGCCAAGTGGCGGTACTGGTTTTGGGGCAGCGGCGCCCCGCTGGCCGGGGTGGACTCGAACCACACCACACTGGTGCCCAGCAGGCCTTTGTCACGCAGGACGTCTTGGACCCACGGTTCGAAGGTGCCCATGTCTTCTCCAACCACGATTGCGCCAGCGCGCTGCGCTTCCAGCGCGAGCACGCCGAGCATCGCTTCGTGGTCGTAGTTCATGTAGGCGCCTTCGGCGGGGTGTCCCATCCGCGGGATCCAAAACAGGCGGAACATGCCCAAAATGTGGTCGACGCGGATTCCTCCCGAGTGGCGCAACACGGTGCGCAGCAGGTCGCGCCAGGGGGCGTAGCCTGCGTTGGCTAGGGCTTGGGGGTTCCACGGCGGCTGTGACCAGTCTTGGCCCTGCTGTGTGAACTGGTCCGGCGGGGCTCCCACTGAGGCCTGCGCGACGAGCGATTCGGCCAGGTTGTGGGCATCGGCGCCGCCCGGGTGGACACCGACGGCCAGGTCGGTGACTATGCCGATGCGCATGCCGGCGGCACGGGCCCTTTCGTGGGCGATGCGGCGCTGCTCATCGGCGATGAACTGTAGCCACATGTAGAAGCGGGCCAGATCGGCGTGTTCCTGCTTGGAGTCGATATGGCGCGCGGTTGAATCCGGTTCACGTCCAAGTAGAGCTGTTTCGGCGCACCAGGTACCGAACTCTTGGAGTCCTTTGCCTTCGTCGTTGAGGAAGGCTTCAAAGTGGGCGGTGCGGGTGTGGTCGGCTTCGGCGAGGTAGTACAGTTCGCGCAAAACGGCCAGTTTTGCTTCATAAATTGGGTTGCGTTCGATGGGGGCGGCGCTGCGGTTTGTGTCTTTTAAGGGGGCGGCAAGTATGAGGGCTTCTTGGCGGGTGGCTTCATCTAAGGAGGCGAACTCGGGCACTTGCTCGACAGCGATGTAGAGGGGGTTGACGAAGCGGCGCGAGGCGGGAAGGTAGGGCGAGTCCTCCACGGGTGGGATGGGTTGGGCGGCGTGGACCGGGTTGATCAGCAGGTAGTCGGCGCCTTCGGCGGCGACGGTTTCGGCGAGAAGCGCTAGGTCGTGGAAGTCGCCGATGCCCCAGGAGTGTTGTGAGCGCACTGAGTAAAGTTGCGCCATGACACCGTAGGCGGGGTTGTGGATGTATTCGTCGTTGGTAGTGAGGCGTTTGGGCACCACGATCAGTGTGCAAGAGGCTGTGAGGTTGTCGGACTCTAGGTGCAGGGTGTGCCAGCCGGTGGGCAGGTCGCCGGGTATGTGGAAGGTGGCTTCGCCCCATGTGGTGCCGTTGACGTTAAGTGGTGGTGTCCAGTTTTCGTCTTGGTGGGCGTCGCGGGAGGTGCCGTCTTCGAGTCTGATCCAGACGTGTGCTGGGTGGCCGTCGTGGACGTGGACGTTGAAGTGTTTTTCTTCGCCGGCGGTGGCTACTACGCATGGTGGCAGGGCGGCGGTGGCCGTGTCTTCGCGGTGTTGTTGGAGGAGGGTTTCGATTTCTTCATCGGTGGGCTTGGAGCTGAGGGGCAGTCCTAGTGCTTGCAGCAGGGTGATGAAGGTTTTTTGTGGGGGTTGAGTGACCAGCCCGTTGGAGGCTTGGTAGTGCAGGCCGAATCCGTGGGTGGTGGCCAGGGCGTGTATGAGATCCGCGTTAGTCACAAGAGTTCATTGTGCCAAAGATGCGGTTTTGCCACCCGCTGTGTTGTGGACAGTAGTAACCTAAACCGCATGCCATCTGCTAACGCTACTACTGAGGCCACTTATGAGTTGGCCCCGAACGAGACCTGCATCAGCCGGCTCGTCGATCTGTGCACACAGCACCCGCACTACGTGCTGTTTTCCCGCCCACAGAATTATTACTGGGTCAACGTCAGCGCCGACGAGTTCCTTGAGGAGGTCTACGCGCTGGCCCGCGGCCTGATCGCTAACGGGGTGGAGAAGGGCGATCGTGTGGCTCTTTTGTCCAACACCCGCTACGAGTGGCAGCTCGCCGACTTCGCCATTTGGGCCGCAGGCGCTGTCACCGTGCCGATTTACCCGTCGAGCTCCCCGCACCAGATCCAGTGGATCCTGGAAGATTCGGGGGCGCAACTGGCCATCGTGGAAAACACCGACAATGTCAAAACCTTGTCCAACCTTCTCGTCGGTGCTGACGGCACCCCCCGCTTGAGCGGGTCCTCATCGAAGCTGCGCCAGATCTACGAGATCAATTCTGGCGGCCTGACTAAGCTTCGCTCCGAGGGTAAAAACACAGGACAGGAGCTTGTCGACGCCCGACTGGCTTCCATCACCCGCGAAGATTTGGCCTCTATCGTCTACACATCCGGAACGACGGGCCGCCCGAAGGGCGTAGAGCTGACCCACGGCAACTGGATCCACCAGGCCCGCGGGCTGGGCACCAACCCGATTGGTGCGGTGGCGCAGCCGGGCAAGCGCGTGGTGACCTTTTTGCCGCTGGCGCACGTGCTGCAGCGGGCGGTGGCTGTGTCGTTGACCATTCACGGCGCCACCCAGGCCCACTGGTCTGATACGTCCTCCATTGCTGTTGAGCTGCAGCGAGTCCAGCCGAACATGGTTCTGGGCGTGCCGCGCGTGTTTGAGAAGGTGCGCAACGCCGCCTACAACAAAGCGGCCGACGGCTCCGGTGTGGGCAAGCGTGTTTTCTTGGAGGCGGAGAAGGCCGCGATTGCCTACTCCAAGGCCTTAGATACCGCGCAGGGGCCCTCGCGCGCCCAGAAAGCCGCCCACAAAGTTTTCGACCGCTTGGTGTACCGCAAGGTCAAGGAAGCCATCGGTGGAGACGTTGAGTACGGCATCACGGGCGGATCGGCTATGAGCCCGGCGCTGGGCCACTTCTTCCGCGGCATGGGCATCCCCATCTACGAAGGCTACGGTTTGACGGAGACGACCGCTGCCGCCTGCGTGAACAACGTCGTCGACCATAAGATCGGCACCGTGGGTCGGCCCGTGGCCGGCTACGAGGCGCGCATTAACGACGAAGGTGAGATCGAGTTCCGCGGACCAGGAGTGTTTCGCGCCTACTGGGGCAACGAGGAGGCCACTGCGGAGGCGAAAAGCGACGGCTGGTTCAACACCGGTGACTTAGGTGAGATCGACGAGGAAGGCTTCGTGCGCATCACTGGCCGCAAGAAGGACTTGATTGTCACCGCGGGTGGTAAGAACGTTTCTCCGGGTCCTTTGGAGGAGATCATCTGCCAGGACCCGCTGATCTCCAACGCGCTTGTCGTCGGCGACGGCAAACCCTTCGTCGGCTTGCTGGTCACGTTGGATTCCGATGAGCTCAGGCGCTGGAAGTCTCAAAACAACATCCCGGAGTCCACTGCGTTGCGTGAGCTGGTGCACAATCCTCGCCTGCAGGCGGAGGTGCAAGACGCGGTGAACATGGCCAACGCGACGGTCAGCCACGCGGAGGCGATTAAGAAGTTCCGCATCTTGGACAGGGATCTGCGCGAAAAAGACGATGAGATGACCCCCACGCTCAAGGTGAAACGCAATGTCGTTTTCCAGCGCTTCGCCAAGGAGATCAACGCCCTTTACCAGCGCTAGGGGGTGGGGTTTCGGCGCGCCGCCCCGGATGGCGCGCCGAAATGGTTTAACATCCTTCCCAGCTTCTTGCCAATGCCGTCAATGTGAGTACAAAAAAAGGGGGTGTGCCGTGCACAAAACCGCAGCTATTCTGCGTCACCGTGAGTTGACTCAGGAGATCTACAACATCGGGGACGAAGTTGCGGAGTACACCGATCACATTGCGGAGGCCATCGCGGATTATGATGGCGAACTTACCGACGATTGCCTCGCCGAGTTTTCCGAGATCGTCGACGATGCCCGCCAGGATGCCCGCCGCGTTGTTGGGGAGCTCATCGGCTTGCGCCAGGCACTGACCACGGGGATGCGCGCCGGAGTGCTCTCAGCGAGCGCGTGCCCCGAGGAAAAAGTGCCGCAACCGGACATCCTCGACGCCGCCAGCTTGGAAGATATCTTCCCCCTCAAAGCGCCGTTTTCAGTGCGCACCATGCACGACGCTCTCACGGGACGCACCGACTTGGTTATCCAGCACCTGCGGGAGATCGTCGAGTACACCCTGGAGCAGACCGACATGGTTGCGCGTGAACTCGGCGCCGTGTCCCTGCCGCAGCTTTATTCGCGTGTGGGTGAGTTGGTGGAAACCGTCGTGGAGGGATGGCTCGACACTGTCTGCGTCGATCACCCGGCCTTTACCCGCACCATGCGGGGTTCCAACCCGCCCGCGTTTTTGGCGGAGCGCGCCCGCATCGACCGAATCGTGGCCAAAGTAGCCGCCAAGAGGTCGCGCCGGGGTGCCTAACCGGGCGGAGGGCAACAACTAGGATGGGCGCCTATGTCATTCGGCGTCTATATCCACGTCCCCTTTTGCGCAACTCGTTGCGGCTACTGCGACTTCAACACCTACACGCCCACTGAAACCACCTCCACCTACGAGGCCTACCTGCGCGCGGTGGAAAAAGAGCTAGAACTAGCCGTCGCCCATTTCGATTTGCCGCAAGCCCAGACCGTTTTCATAGGGGGCGGCACCCCCTCCCTGTTAGGTGCTGCAGGTTTGGGCCGGGTTTTAGACGCGGTGCGCCGCACGATGGGGCTTCAACCCGGCGCCGAGGTAACCACCGAATCCAACCCGGAGAGCACGAACCCCGATTTTTTCGCTGGGCTGCGCGAGGCGGGGTTTACCCGCGTTTCGTTGGGCATGCAGTCGGCTTCGACCCCTGTTTTGCAGGTCCTAGACCGCATGCACACCCCGGGCCGTGCGGTGGCGGCGGCGGCAGAGGCGAAGGCGGCTGGGTTTGAACATGTCAACTTGGACATGATCTACGGCACGCCGACGGAAACTGATGATGATGTGCGCGCCACGTTGGATGCGGTGCTGCAGGCGGGGGTCGACCATGTCTCGGCGTATTCGCTGATTGTGGAGGAAGGCACCGCTATGTCGCGCAAGATCCGCCGTGGGCAGTTGCCCGCCCCGTCGGAAGATGTCTACGCGGAGCGCTACGAAATGATCTCCCGTGCCCTAGAAGCGCAAGGTTATCAATGGTACGAGGTTTCCAACTGGGCGAAACCTGGTGGTCAGTGCCACCACAACCTTTTGTACTGGCGTGGCGGGCAGTGGTGGGGTGCGGGCCCGGGAGCGCACGGCGACATCGCCGGGACGCGCTTTGTCAACGTCAAGCGGCCGGAGCGCTACAATGCCATGCTTGCCGCAGACCAGCTTCCAGTTGCGGGGCGTGAAAAGATCAGCGCTGACGAGCGCCACTTTGAGGCGATTATGTTGGGGCTGCGGCTGCGTGAGGGGATTCCGCTGGAGTGGATCCGGGGCGCGGGGCGGGAAGTCGTCGATAAGCATGCGGCGGCGGGGCTGCTTAGCGTCGGCGATCGCGTTGCGGTGACCGATCGCGGGAGATTGCTTGCCGACGGCATCGTGACAGACATCCTGGCGGCTGAGTAAGATGTGCTTTTAGCAGTCGCGGAAGGAGAGTGCCAAATGAGTGCGGCGAACGATCGCAGGCAGGCAGTGCTGCGCGCCATCGTGGCCGACTACATTGCCATGCAGGAACCAGTGGGATCCAAAGCGCTCGTCGAGCGCCACGCAATGCGAGTCAGCTCCGCTACCATCAGAAACGACATGGCGGCGCTGGAACGGGAAGGATACATCGCGCAACCCCACTCCAGCTCGGGGCGCGTCCCCACCGAAAAAGGCTACCGCGCCTTCGTGGACGCGCTACACGACGTCAAACCGCTGTCCTCCCGCGAACGCCACGCCATCCTCGACTTCCTCGAACACGGCGTGGACCTCGAAGACGTGCTGCGCCGCTCCGTGCAACTGCTCGCCCGGGTCACCAACCAGGCAGCCGTGGTCCAGCTACCCACCCTCAACGTCACGCGCGTGAAGCACTGCGAAGTTGTAGCGCTGGCGCCAACCAGACTGCTGCTGGTATTAATCACCGACTCAGGGCGCGTCGACCAGCGCAACGTCGAACTCGCCACGCCTTTGCACTCCGAGGGAGTGGTGGTGCTGCGCGACACCTTCAACTCGGTGCTGGTGGGCAAAACGATGGCAGACGCATCCTCCTGCCTTTCCGCACTGCCCGAGCAACTCCGCCTCAAAAACGCGCAGCCCCAAGTAGTAAGCGCGGTTGAGCGCGCCACCGCCGTGCTCATTGACACCCTCGTGGAGACGTCCTCGGACCGGCTGATCATCGCGGGCGCCGCGAACCTGCACCAGGGATTAGGTGAACTCCACGGCGTCATCGGCGCCTTGGAGGAACAGGTGGTGATCTTAAAACTGCTGGCCAGCGCCCAAGAAATCGAACAAGTCTCGGTGCGTATCGGGCGCGAGACCCAAGAGGAGGAATTTTCTGCCGCCTCGATTGTTACAACAGCGTATGGCTCCGGGGGAGCGGCGCTCGGCGGGCTCGGAGTGGTCGGCCCAACGCACATGGACTACCCCGGTACCATTCAAAAGGTTGCCACCGTGGCGCGCTACATCAGCCGCGTGCTGCGGGGCGAATAAACAACTTATAGCGAAAAATTCTGGAGACTAACATTGGCTCGTGACTACTACGGGATCCTCGGCGTCGACCGCGAGGCAACCGAGCAGGAGATCAAAAAGGCCTACCGCAAACTGGCCCGCACCTACCACCCGGACGTCAACCCATCCGAGGAGGCAGCCGAAAGGTTCGCGGAGATCTCATTGGCCCAAGAAGTGCTGCTTGACCCCTCGAAGCGCCGCATCGTCGACCGCGGCGGCGACCCGATGGAACAAGGCGGCATGGGAGGTGCCGGCGCCCAAGGCTTCGGCGGTTTCGCCGACATTTTCGAGTCCTTCTTCGGCGGCGCCGCGGGAGGCGGCCGGGGCCCGCGCTCCCGCGTCCAGCCGGGCAACGATGCCCTTTTGCGCACCGCCATCACCTTGGAGGAAGCCTTCGCCGGGGCAAAAAAGGAAGTCACCGTCGACACCGCTGTGCTGTGCGACAAATGCCAGGGCACAGGCTCCGAGTCGAAATCTAAACCCATCACCTGTGATTACTGCGAAGGCTCCGGTGCAGTCCAAGAAGTCCAGCAGTCATTTTTGGGCAATGTGATGACTACTCGGGATTGCCCGAAGTGCCACGGATTCGGCGAAATCATCCAAGATCCCTGCCGCCAGTGCGCCGGCGACGGACGTGTGCGCTCCGAGCGCGACCTGACCGTCAACATTCCCCCCGGCATTGCCTCCGGGATGCGCATCCGCATGGCGGGCCAAGGCGAGGTCGGCCACGGCGGCGGCCCGGCCGGCGACCTCTACGTGGAGGTGCAAACCTTGCCGCACAAAGTGTTCGTGCGCGAAGGAGATGACCTGCACCTCCGCTTGAGCGTGCCGATGTACGACGCCGCCTTGGGCACCTCGGTCGTGGTGGACAACTTGGCTGGCGAAACAACCTCGGTGGACGTGCCTGCGGGCACCCAGCCGAATGAGCGCATCGTGCTCTCCGGTGAGGGCATGCCGCGTTTGCGGGCGGAGGGTGCGGGCAACATGGTCGCCCATGTTGAAGTGGTTGTGCCGACTGAACTAAGCCGCGGCGACCGCGAGGCGTTGGAGAAGCTTCGCGAGGGCCACGCCGACTCTCCTGGGGTCGCCACCGAGCACACTGGCCGCGACGAGGGCTTCTTCACCCGCGTGCGCGACAGGTTCCGCCGCTGATGTCTTTGCCCTATTTCCTCACCGACTCTCCGTCCGACGGGGTGCTCAGCGGCGCCGAGGGGCGCCACGCCGTCACAGTCAAACGCATCGGTGTCGGCGAGCGCATCATGCTCACTGACGGCCGCGGCGCCACCGCCGAAGTGGAAGTCACCGAAATCAGCGACGCCTCGACGCTGCGCGGGAAGGTCATTGCCTCCCAGCAGGTGCTGGCGGCGACGCCGCGGGTCAGCGTCATCCAAGCCATCCCCAAAGCGGAACGCGCCGAACTAGCCGTGGACCTCGCCGTGCAAGGCGGAGCAGATGAGATCGTGCCGTGGATTTCGCACCGCACCGTCGCCCGCTGGCCCGCCCACAAACAAGGCAAGCAGGTGGAGAAGTGGCGCCACATGGCGATCTCGGCGGCGAAGCAGTCGCGCCGGGCTTGGGTGCCGCAGGTAACAGAACCGGTGACGACCAATCAGCTTGCCGGTGTTCTTGCCGGCAAGCAGGTGCTGGTGTTGCATGAGGACGCGACAACTGCTTTGCGTGAGGTGCAGTTTTCTCAAGATATTGCGCTGGTCATCGGGCCTGAAGGGGGTATCGGGGAAGATGAGATGGAGCTGATCGGCGGAGTTGCGGTCAAGTTGGGCCCTGAGGTGCTGCGCACCGCGACGGCTGCATTGGCTGCGCTCAGTGCGATCGGCGTGTTGAGTTCCCGCTGGTAGGGTTAGGCCACATGGAAGAAGTGCTCACGCGCAGGGTCGAGCTTGACTCCGCCTACGCCCAAGCTGTTCTTGGCATTAATGATGAGAACCTTCGCGTGCTCAATCAACAGCTCGCCGCGAAGCTGCACGCCCGCGGCAACACGGTGACGCTGCGGGGCAGTGCCGACAATCTCGCCCACGCCTCTAGGGTGCTCAAGGAGTTGGAGTCGATGGCGCGTCGCGGCGTGCCCATTGGCCCGGACACAGTGGTGCATGCCGCGAAGCTGATGGAGACTGAAGCGCCTGAGACTGTTGCGGAGATGCTCGGTGCGGAAATTGTGGCGCGCCGCGGCAAGGTGATTCGCCCGAAGACGGCGGGGCAGCGCCGCTACGTCGATGCGATTGATGACAACACCATTACTTTTGGCATTGGCCCGGCAGGATCCGGCAAAACGTATTTGGCGGTGGCGAAGGCGGTGCAGGCGTTGCAGGCCAAGGAGGTGCGCCGCATCATTTTGACCCGCCCGGCGGTCGAAGCCGGGGAGAAGCTTGGTTTCTTGCCGGGCACGCTCAATGACAAGATCGACCCGTACCTGCGCCCGCTTTACGACGCCCTGCGTGACATGGTGGATCCTGAGATGATCCCGAAACTCATGGACGCCGGCATTATTGAGGTTGCGCCGTTGGCTTATATGCGTGGCCGTACCCTCAACGACGCTTTTGTCATTCTCGACGAGGCGCAAAATACTACAGGCAGCCAAATGAAGATGTTCCTTACCAGGCTGGGTTTTGGGTCGAAAATGGTGGTCACGGGAGATATTTCCCAGGTAGATTTGCCGCGCGGTACCGTTTCGGGTTTGCGTGTCGCGCGTCGGATTCTCGGTGAGATTGAGGGGATTAGCTTCCAGGAGTTGAGCCCACAGGACGTGGTGCGCCATCACCTGATTTCTGCGATCGTGGCGGCTTATGACTTCCACGACGCGCAAAACGCGGAGCGCTACGAACGCAAGCAGGCCCAGCGTGAGGAAGGCGTCTACGAATGAGTATTGAAGTTTTAAACGAGTCCGGCGAGGCGGATGTCAACGAGGAAATGCTCGTCGATGTGTGCTCCTTCGCTTTGACCGCCATGGATGTCCACCCCGATACCGAGGCGACGATCACGCTTGTCGACGAACCCACGATGGCCGATCTTCACGTCCGTTGGATGGATCTGGAAGGACCGACTGATGTGATGAGTTTCCCCATGGATGAGCTCACCCCGGGCGGTGGTCGCCCCGACGCCGCCGCGTTCGGCGCGGCGATGTTGGGCGATATTATTTTGTGCCCGGCCTATGACCGCAAGCAGGCGGAGATGGCGGGTCATAGCTTGGGCCACGAGCTGGCCCTTTTGACGGTCCACGGGGTGTTGCACTTGTTGGGCTACGACCATATTGCTCCCGCCGATGAGCGGGAGATGTTCGCGTTGCAAAACGAGATCCTCGCTGACTGGTACGACGACTTGAGCGCCCGTGGCGTGAGTTACCAGCCGAAGCCGACGGGGGCGCATGCCTTCCCTTCGGCCGCGGACCGCGACATGCTTGACCGAAAGATGAGGGACGAGGGCTAAGTGGAGGTTTCTGTCTCCTACGCGGCGGTGGCGCTTGCTGCGCTGTTGTTCGCCGGTTTGTTGGGCTCCATCGAATCTGCTTTGCGCCCCATTTCACGGGCGCGCGTGGAGACGATGGTCAAAGACGAAGTCTCCGGTGCGAACGCCTTAATGCGGGTAGTGGAGCACCGCGCCAGCCACATCAACATGCTCGTCATGCTGGTCACGGTGCTCAACGTGGCAGCAGCCGTGTACGCTTCGATGTTCTTCCGCGACTTAGTCAGGTCGGACGGGTGGGGAATCACGGCGACGATCAGTGTGGTGACTTTGGCGCAGTTCGGTGTCATTGGTGTCTTTGCGCGCACCGCCGGGCGGCGCAACCCTTACCTGATTTCGCTGAAAGCGGCGCAGTGGTTGGTGGTCTTTAACACCATTTTCGGGCCGCTGGCGAAAATTTTGATTTGGGTCGGCAACATTTTTCATCCGGGCCGCGATTTCCGTGACGGCCCGTACTCCACAGAGGTGGAGCTGCGCGAAATGGTGGACATCGCCCAGGAGCAGGGCGTGGTGGAGACAATCGAGCACCGCATGATCCAAAATATTTTCGATCTGGCGGAGACTTACGCCCGCCAGGTCATGGTGCCGCGGCCGGAAATGATCTGGATTGAGGGCACGAAGTCGGTGCTTCAGACGGTTCGCCTGATGGTGCGTTCCGGGCACTCGCGCGTGCCGGTGATCGGTGAAAGCGTCGATGAGATCATCGGCGTGGCCTACCTTAAGGACATGTTTGTTGAGTCGGGGGAAAGCATTGACCCGGCCGCGCCTATTACTGCGGTGATGCGCGAGCCGTTGTTTATCCCTGACTCGAAGCCGTTGGATGTTTTGCTCCAGGAGATGCAGCGCATCAACACTCACATCGCCATCCTCATTGATGAGTACGGCAACGTCGCCGGTTTGCTGACAATGGAGGATCTTTTGGAGGAGATCGTCGGGGAGATCACTGACGAATACGACGAGGATGAGCAGTCCCCCATCGAGGCGATCGACGAGCGTGTTTACCGCGCTCAGGGGCGCCTGCCCCTCGACGACTTGAAGGACCACCTGTTCGACAGCATCGGCTACGAGCTGAACTTTGACGATGAAATCCTCGACTCGGTCGACACCGTGGCGGGACTTTTGTCCTACGAACTGGGCCGCGTACCGCTGCCCGGTTCGGCGGTCGACCTTTCGGGTTTGCGTTTTACGGCGGAGGGAGGACGCGACCGCCGGGGCCGGATGAAGGTGCGCTCTGTGCGCATCGAAGTCCCGGATGTGGTGGACGAGTACCAACCCGACTAGTGGGGGGTGCACAATAGGATGTCATGAACATCCTTTCCATCCAGTCGTCTGTTACCTACGGGCACGTGGGCAATTCAGCCGCGGTTTTCCCGCTTCAGCGCATCGGGCACGAAGTGTGGCCGATTCACACAGTGAACTTCTCTAACCACACCGGCTACGGGGACTGGAAAGGCCCGCTCATTGCGGCTTCTGATGTGGCGGGCATCGTCGAGGCCCTGGCGGCCCGCGACGCTTTGAAACGTGTCGATGCGGTTCTTTCCGGCTACCTGGGCGGCGACGACATCGCGGACGTGGTCGTCGAGACGGTAGCCCGCGTCAAAGCGCTCAACCCGCAGGCGCTCTACGCCTGCGACCCGGTGATGGGCAACAAAAACTCAGGGTGCTTCGTCTCTGAGAATATCCCGCCGCTGCTGCGAGATAAGGTTGTTCCGGTCGCAGACATCATCAGCCCGAACCAGTTCGAATTGGGGTATTTGACCGGGGTGGAAGCTTGTGACCTGGACTCTACGCGCCGCGCAGTGGAGGCCGCCCACGAAATTGGCCCACGGACAGTGCTGGTGACGTCGGTGGAGCGCCCGGATGTGGATAACACTAAGTTTTTGGAAATGCTTGTCTCCGACGAGTCGGGCTCGTGGATTGTGCGCACCCCGCGCCTGCCTTTCAAGCGCAACGGTTCAGGTGATGTGACGTCGGCGCTGTTTACCGGCCACTATATCCGTTCCAAGGATGCGGCCGAGGCGCTGGCCAAGACTGCCTCCTCGGTGTTTGGGCTGCTCGAAATGACCTATGAGGCCGGCTCGGAAGAGCTCACGATTGTGCAGGCGCAAGAGCATTACGCGCACCCGGCATTGCAGTTTGAGGTGGTGGAGCTGTAGGCAAAATGGGGGCTTCGGCGCGCTAGACAGTAAACTGCCTGTCCATGAGCACCTTCACCGACACTCCGGACGGTTTCCGCAGTGGGTTTATTAGCTTCGTGGGCCGTCCCAACACGGGAAAGTCGACCCTGACCAATGCGCTGGTGGGGGAGAAAATCGCGATCATGGCTGACCAGCCGGAGACAACTCGTCACCCGGTGCGCGGCATCCTCACTACCGCGGATGCGCAGTTGATTTTGGTGGACACCCCCGGTGTTCACCGCCCGCGTACTTTGTTGGGGGAACGCCTCAACGAGGTGGTGAAGGACACTTTCCAAGATGTTGATGTGATTGGGTTTACGGTGCCTGCGGATGAAAAGATCGGCCCGGGTGACCGTTTCATTCTTGAGCAAATCCGCTCTACGAAGCCGAACTTGCCGGTCGTTGGCATTGTTACCAAGCTGGACAAGGCCAGCAAGGATCAGGTGGGGGAGCGCCTGTTGGAGCTGCATGAGCTGCTCGACGGCAAAGGAGATGTTGTCCCGGTTTCCGCGACGGAAAACACCCAGCTCGATGTGTTAGTTGAGGTGTTGACCAGTCACTTGCCGGAGGGGCCGCGTTTCTACCCGGAGGGTCATGTCACCGACGAGGATGTGGAAACCCGCATTGCGGAGTTGATCCGTGAGGAGGCGTTGCGTGGGCTGAGGGAGGAATTGCCCCACTCTGTCGCTGTCCAGATTGATGAGATGTATCCGGACCCGGAGCGGGCAGAGCGCACCATGATTTTCGCGGTGCTGTATTTGGAACGCCCCGGCCAAAAACGCATTATTGAGGGCCCTAACGGCCGCCGCTTGGGCGGTATTGTGCATCGTGCCCGCCAACAGATCATGGACTTGGTGGGCGAAAACGTCTACTTGGATCTGCGTATCAAGGTGCTGAAGAATTGGCAGCAGGACCCGAAGCACCTCGGCCGTCTCGGGTTTTAGGCGGCGATGGTGGCTAAGCCCAGTTTCCGCGACCGTGCTTTCGTGGTGCGCACCTACGACTTCGGTGAAGCTGACCGGGTTGTTGTGTTGCTCACCCGCAATCACGGGTTGGTGCGGTCGGTGGCTAAGGGGGTGCGCAAGTCGAAGTCGCGTTTCGGCTCGAGGATTCAACCTTTCGTTGATCTCAACGTGCAGCTTTATCCGGGGCGTAATTTGGCCACCATTACGCAGGCGGACACGGTGGCGTATTTTGGGGCGGGAATCATTGAGGATTTTGACCGTTATGCGGCGGCTTGCGCGGTAATGGAGACGGCGGAGAAGCTGAGCTATACGGATCTGCCTAACGCCTTTCTTTACGACGCCACCTGCACCGCTTTGTCCCAAATGCAGGGCGATAGCCACCCCACGTTGGTGCTTGACTCGTTCATTTTGCGGGCCACGCAGTATTCGGGTTGGGGCTTGAGCTTGTTTGATTGCGCGGAGTGCGCCGCGGCGGGCCCGCACAAGGCTTTTAGTGCGCAGGCAGGCGGAGCGGTGTGTACCTCGTGCCGCCCGCCGGGTTCCCTCAGCGTTGATCCGGAGGTGCTGCACACCATGTGGCTGATCCGCAATGGGCGTGCGGCCAGCGCCGAGCATGTTGAGGCGGTACACCGGGCGACTGTTGCTCACCTGCTGTGGCATGTTGAGTCGGCGGTTCGCGCGTTGAAGGTCATGGAGCAGGCATAATGGAGAAATGATCGACTTAAGCCCTGAGTTCATCCCTCGCCATATTGCGCTTGTCATGGACGGCAATGGCCGCTGGGCCGCCGAGCGCGGTCTGAAGCGCACTGAAGGGCACAGGAAGGGCGAGGCGGTGCTGATGGATTGTGTGGATGCCTGTATTGAGATGAAACACGTCGAGTGGCTGTCGGCATACGCCTTTTCCACGGAGAATTGGCGCCGCAACGCTGAGGAGGTCCGTTTCATTATGGGTTTTTCCCGCGATGTGTTGCACCGCCAGCGTGAGGAGCTGCACGAGAAGAATGTGCGTATTGTGTGGGCAGGTCGGCGGCCCCGCTTGTGGCGCAGTGTGCTGCGTGAGTTGGAAAAGGCTGAGGAACTCACGCAGGACAATACGGGTCTGACCTTGGCTATGTGTATTAATTACGGTGGTCGCGCCGAGATCGTCGACGGTGTGCGCACGCTTGTCGACGCCGCCCGCAACGGCCAGGTCACCAGCGGCGAGATTACGGAGGAGACTTTCTCACAGTGGCTGTATCGCTCTGACATGCCGGACGTGGATTTGTTTTTGCGCCCCAGCGGGGAGCGGCGCACTTCGAATTTTTTGTTGTGGCAGTCGGCCTATGCGGAGATGGTTTACCAAGACAAGTTATTTCCGGACTTCACTGCGCAGGACATGTTCGATGCCGTCTATGAGTATGCGAAGCGTGACAGGCGGTTCGGGGGTGCCGTCGAGAAGAATTAGTCGGCTGCTTGGCACTGCTGGCACACGCCGTAAACATCAGCTTCGTGGCCGACGTGGCTGTAGCCGTGGTGCTCGGCCATTTTGCGGGCCCACTGCTCCACGGGCCCGCCCTGAATCTCCTCGCTGCGGCCGCATTTGATGCACACCAGGTGATGGTGGTGGTCGGCGGTGAGGCAGTGACGGTAGAGGGTTTCACCGTCGGCGTTGTGGAGCACGTCTACCGCCTCAACCTCAGTCAGGGACTGCAGGGTGCGATACACGGTGGTCAGGCCAACCTTCTCGCCGCGGTTTTTAAGCTCATCGTGGATGAAGCGGGCGGAGATGAATTTGTCTACGTCTTGGAGAACGCGAACGACAGCTTCCCTTTGGCGCGTGTTGCGCACTCCGAGTTTGGGCTGCCGGGGACGAACAGAGTGAGTGTCGGTCATACCCCACCTATATTAGCCGAGCGGAGGGTTTGGGGTGGCGGGGGTCAAGCCGGGGTCGTTATCCGGGCGGATCTGTTCCGGCGGGGAAACCGCCGCGACGGCCTCGGTGGCTCCTGCTGAATTGCTGCCTGGGACACGGTGATAACTCAAACCGTTAAACGAGTCGGGTGCGGAAAGCTCCAGCAAGCACCCGATAGCTTTTTGTACCCTGGGGGAGGCGAGTGTGTATTCGACTTCACGGCCGCGACGGGAAGAGTCGACGAGGCGGGCGCTTTTGAGTACGCGCAGATGCTGGCTAATCAGCGGCTGGGATTTGCCGAGCTTGCGCACGAGTTCATGGACAACGTGATTGCCCGAGGTGAGAAGCACCAAAATGTGCAAGCGGAGGGGTGAATCCAGGGCGCTGGCTAAGGAAGCAGCGCGTTTAATGTCGTCTTCGGAGTAAGTCATTGAAGACTCCCCTTTCTCCGGACCCGGCGGGTCGCACCCCGCAGGGTCGTGATCTTTTCTGCACCCTAAATGTAATTTTAAGGAATTTTGAAGCTTGTCATGTGGCAAGCGGGAGAAAATTTCAGCTTTTCCTACACTCGCGTTCTGCCTTCATCATACTTGTACACCTGTAGGGATGGTGTATCGGCCATGCTTTTCACTAACGGCTACACTGGGCAGGTACATTTGACCTGTCCGCAGAATGACCCGAAAACACTAGTCAGGAGAGAAAGTGGCCTCCACGATCGATACCGTCGTTAACCTGTGCAAGCGCCGAGGATTGGTGTACCCGGCAGGTGAGATCTACGGCGGTACCCGTTCCGCGTGGGATTACGGCCCGCTTGGGGTGGAGCTGAAGGAAAACATCAAGCGCCAGTGGTGGAGGCACATGGTGCAGTCGCGCCGCGACACTGTCGGCGTGGACACCTCCATCATTTTGCCGCGCCAGGTGTGGGTCGCCTCTGGCCACGTTGAGGTCTTTACCGACCCGCTTGTCGAGTCGCTGCACACCAACAAGCGCTACCGCGCGGATCACCTCCTGGAGGCGTACGAGGAAAAGCACGGCCACCCGCCGGCGAACGGTTTGGCCGACATCAACGACCCGGAAACCGGCCAACCAGGTAAGTGGACTGAGCCGCGCGAGTTCTCCGGGCTGATGAAGACCTACCTTGGTCCGGTCAACGACGAGGAGGGCCTGCATTACATGCGCCCGGAGACGGCGCAGGGCATTTTTGTTAACTTTAAAAACGTCATGACATCTTCGCGCATGAAGCCGCCGTTTGGCATTGCCAACATCGGCAAGTCCTTCCGCAACGAGATCACCCCGGGCAATTTCATTTTCCGCACCCGCGAGTTCGAGCAGATGGAAATGGAGTTCTTCGTCAAACCCGGCGAGGATGAAAAGTGGCACCAGTATTGGATTGATAACCGCTACCAGTGGTACGTCGATCTGGGCATTAACCCGGAGAACCTGCGTTTGTACGAGCACCCGCAGGAGAAGCTGTCGCACTACTCCAAGCGCACCGTCGACATCGAATACGCCTTCAACTTCCAAAACACCAAGTGGGGAGAGCTCGAAGGCGTAGCCAACCGCACCGACTACGACTTAAAGACCCACGCTGAGGCTTCCGGTGAGGACTTGTCCTACTTCGACCAGGCCAACAACGAGCGTTGGATCCCGTACTGCATTGAGCCCGCCGCGGGCCTTGGCCGCGCGATGATGGCTTTCCTAATCGACGCCTACCATGAGGAAGAAGCACCCAACGCCAAGGGCGGCACCGACACCCGCGTGGTACTCAAACTTGATCGCCGTCTTGCACCTGTCAAGGTCGCTGTTTTGCCGCTGTCGAAGAAAGAGGAGTTGGCTGGACCGGCGGAACAGCTCGCTGACACACTGCGCCAGCACTGGAACGTCGACTACGACACTTCCGGCGCGATCGGGCGTCGCTACCGCCGCCAGGATGAAACTGGCACCCCCTTCTGCGTCACCTTCGACTTTGACTCACTCGAGGACAACGCCGTGACGGTACGCGAGCGTGACACGATGGAGCAGGAGCGCGTCAAAATCGACGAGCTTGAGTCCTACCTGGCTGCCCGTTTGATCGGCTGCTAGGCAACGGAGAGGGAAAATGCACTACGTTAGCTGGGATCGCAGCGATCGCGCCAACCTTAAGCTTTTGGCTGAGGCTGGCCCAGTCGAGCTGGGCGTGTTCACCGAAGATCACGCCCAGGTCGGTGACCAGCAGTGGCAGCTCGTCGTCTCCCCGGAGTCGGGTGCGGTGGCTTCGCGCGGCGGCGAAGAAATCGTGCGTGCGCGTGGCTCGCTCAAGCGCGACAAGCAGATCCCGGTGGTTGTTGAAGGCCGCGGCTATCAGTTGGTGGCGGAGACATCCAAGAACTGGATTATCGACGATGCTTCAGGCCAAAAAGTCGGCCAGTTTACCTCCGATCACAACGGGGTACGCAAGGCGATCCTTGAGTTCGAGGGTGAAACGACACTGCCAGCCACCGATGTTGCAGCTTTGGCGTGGGTTTCGCGCGAAGTGCTTGAGGTGCGCAAAATGATCAATTCGAACGCGTTGATCGCCTTTTTGGTGTTCCTGTCAGTCTTTGTCGTGATTGTCTTTTGGATGCAGTGAAGCAATGCGGTGGCAGGACACGGTGCTTGTCGGCGCCCCCTTTGACGCCTCTTTCGACAGTGGTGTGCTGAGCGTGGGGTGCGTGCAGCTACGCATCCTGTCCGATTCCGGGGAGGACGTGCGCGCTGTCACCCCCGAGGGCGCGGCCTTTCGGTTGCGCAAGGTGTCTTTGACCGTCAATCGCTACGAAGCCTCCTGCGATGGGCGCGAGTACGAGGCGAACCGGACCCGCGGCAGCCGCCGCGAAATCCGCAATGCTGAGGGAAGTATCGTCGCGCGCACCCGAGCGCATCTAGATGGCTCATTGGAGGTCGACCTGGCTGGCACGCCAGCGCCGGAAGTCGACGTGGGGTTTATTACTTGGGCGCTGACCTACGTGGACACACCCGGCCGGCGCACCAAGCGTTAGTTAGAACATTCCGCCGCGCGCAGACGGCCCGCCACCGGAAAAACCACCGCCGTTGCCACCACCGCCACCGAAGCCGCCGGAGAGGATCGAGCCCCAGATCACGGCGTTGGCCAGGCTTCCAGCCGTGGACTGGGCCTGCTGGCCGCGGTAACGGTTGACGTCGTCGTTGGCCGCCTCCGCCGCCCGGCGGGCCGTTTCTGCCGCGGAGCGAGCGTAGTCGATGGCGGAGCGGGTATCGGAGGTGCGGCGGTTGCGGGCCTCGTTGAATTGCCGGTGGGCGTCGGCAAGCAACGTACGTGCCTGGGAGCCGATAATGCGACCGCGGGACTGAATTAGGTCTTCGGCGCTTTGGATCTGGGAGGCGGCAACCCGCAACTGCTGATCAAGTACCTGCAACTGGCGGCGCTGATCACCGGCGGCGCCCCGAGCCAGGGTGATCTGCTCATCGATGCGCGAATCCAAATCGGTCAACTCGGTGTATAAGCTCAAAGGGTCAGTCTCCGGGCGGCTACCCACCGCGCTGAGCGCCTTTGTCGCCTCCGCGGAAATCGCGGCGAGAGCAGCAGAATCCACCTTCGCGCCAATGCTCGTTGCACCCTTGAGCTGCTCGATCTCGCGCAGCTCCTCCTCAATTTCCCTGATGAGCGCCGGCAGGTTCGCTTGGGCGTTGCGCAGATTATCCTCAGCGTGCTCAATGGCCGAAAGGTTCGTATCTGCAATGTGCACAGCGTGGGAGGCGCTCGCCAAAAGGTCAACGAGTGTGCCTTGCTGCCCGGCGGGTTTGGAAGCAACCTCGCGGGCACTAGCGAGCTGCTTTTCGGCCTCATTGAGGGAGTCGCGGGCCACATCGACGTTGTCCAGAAGTAAATGAAGCATGTTCTCGTCGTGGCGGCTGCGCAACTCGGTGAGAAGCTCACTGGCCGGCGCAAGGCGGGCGCGGATATCAACGGTGCGCTGCATGATCTTTTCAATCTCGCGCTCGGCGTTAATTAAAACCCCACGCATTTCATTGAACTCCTTGCTGCGCTTAGCCAGCGCTTGGTTGGCGCTGCCGCAGGAGGAAATGATGTCGATAAGCATGGCGCGCTTTTCCGGCTCGGTCTCTGGGATGGCGTCGTAAAGCCTCTGGTGAGTGGCAAAGGCACGCTGCAACGTGGCGCTGGCCGTATTCATCGCGGAGGTAAAGGGGCGCACCCGATCCGGGCCGAACTCGGAGGAGGCAAGCTCAAGTTCCTCCTTGCCCTGGCGGATCGACTCATCAGCGTGAACAAGCGCGTCGTGGGCGAGCTTTTCCAACGTGGGGGTGGGCAGGTTCGCCAAGGCGTCAGTGTCAGCAGGGTCAAGATTCTTCGCCGAAGCGATCTGCTTGGCCTGGGTCTTTTTGGTACTGCGGCGCGTCGCGGCCCACATTCCGCCGCCCGCCAGCGCGATCAACCCCACGCCGCCAGCGGCCCACCCGAGATCGCCGTCGCCGCCGGAGCTGGAGCCTCCCGCCGCCTCAACCGCGGCCACACCCGCCCCGGCGTAATCCTTTTGGGTGAGGCGCTCAAAGGTGGCATCGTACATATTGTCAATGTCTCTTTGCTCCCACATCACCCCGCCTTGAACAGCGAAAGAACGCTCGGCCGGGGAGATCGCCACCACAGCCACGTTGCCCCCAGAGGCGTCGACGGCCCTTTGTACCCAAACCTCAGGCGCCACCGAACCGAAGGAATCCAGGTAGGCCACACGAACGGTGCGTTGCTTTTCCTCCGACACTTTCCTAATCGCGTCCTCGATTTGCTGCTTCTCGCCCGCGCTGAGCACGCCCGCTGAGTCGGTGACCGGCTCGACGAGCTTTACGGGGGCGCTGGCAGGAGCCTGCACCTGTGCATAAGCCACCATCGCCGCGGGTGCCGTGTACACGCCGATGCCGCCGAGGATAAGTGGAGCGAGCAGTAGACCAAGGGAGCGCTTTTTCATGGTCACTAGGGTAGTCGCTTCCCCGACATTGCGGTTGGGGCATCTACCCTGGGGTTCGTGTTCACTTATTCCGCCTTCGACACCGCACGTCGCGCTGATGAGGGGCCGAAAGCTTCGCAGATTGTCGACAGCTTCGAAAAACGCGACGCCTTTTCCCGCGACCGCGCCCGCGTCCTGCACTCCGCGGCGCTTCGCCGCCTCGCCGACAAAACCCAGGTTGTTGGCCCCCGCGACGGGGACACTCCGCGTACCCGCCTGACGCACAGCCTGGAAGTGGCCCAGATTTCCCGTGGCATCGGTGAGTCCCTGGGGCTCAACCCCGACCTGTGCGAAATGGCAGGGCTGACCCACGACATCGGGCACCCCCCCTACGGACACAACGGGGAAGTCGCTTTGAACCAGGTCGCGCCAGGGGGTTTCGAAGGCAACGCGCAAACCCTGCGGATTCTTACCCGTCTGGAGCCGAAGAAGCTAGTGGGGGAGACTTCTTTCGGGCTGAACCTGACGCGCGCCTCCCTCGACGCGGCGTGCAAATACCCTCTCACCCGCACCGCCCCGGATGGTGGCGTGCGGCGAAAATACGGCGCTTATGAGGAAGACGCCGAGATCCTCACGTGGCTGCGCGAGGGCCACAGCGACACTCTTGCTCCCATAGAGGGGCAGGTGATGGACTGCTCCGACGATATTGCCTACTGCGTCCATGATGTTGAAGATGGCATCGTGTCTGGCCGCGTGACGTTGCGAGTGTTGTGGGATTTCGTCGAGCTCGCCGCGCTTGCAGACAAAGGCGCGGCTGCTTTCGGGGGCAGCGCCGACGAGCTTATCGACGCCGCCGACCGCCTGCGCTCCCTCGACTCGATCAACGCCGCCGCCGACTTCGATTACACCTTGTCCTCCTGGGCGAAGTTAAAACAGCTAACCAGTGAGTTGGTTGGCCGCTACGTGGGCGCCGTCGCCACCGCCACGCTAAGCGAGGAGTCGAACTCCCGTGAGGCTTTGCTCTCGGAGGAAAACCCCACTGGTGCGCTCGGCCGGCAATTTGGCCGCCTGATTATTCCCGCCGCAGCGGAAGCGGAGGTGCGGCTGCTTAAAACCGTCGCCGTGCTCTACGTCATGGATAACCCCGCCCACCTGGCCCGCCAGGACCGCCAACGCGACCGCATCTACCGCGTCTACGAGTACATGCGCTCCGGCGCCCCCGGCACCTTAGACACCATCTACCAACAGTGGTGGGCCATGGCGCACAATGATGCCCAGCGGGAGCGAGTCATTGTGGATCAAATCGCCTCGATGACGGAATCGCGGCTGGAGCGCGCGGCGAAGAAGGCGGCCGGGGTGGCGGGGTTTTTTGCATAAAGGACGCGAGGATGTGGATTCGCCGGCACACCCTCAACCAGCTAAGCAATCCATGCCACGCAATGAACCGCGAGTGCAAAGCGCCACGGTGTAAACAGGCAACCAGCCGTATCTTTTCCCGATGACACCCTACACAGACCATGCTGGTGCGCCTGAAGAAGCGCCGCAAGACTCGTTGGGCGAGAGCTAGTGGGTTAGCAGGGGAAATGAACGTGGGCGGTCACATGCGATCCTGTGCAGCAGCGGTGGCTATTGCTTGGTTTTTGCAGCTAACATGCAGGTAAGGTTCGACTCGTTCATAGGTTGTGCGCACGTTGCGGTTGTGTGGACTTGACTCGGGAGGAGAGTTAACGTGTTTAGTCACCCAAAGCGATGGTCACGCATCTGCATGGCATTCCTGCTCGCTCAGGTCATGGCAATCGGCGTTGTTTGCCTGCCGCCCACAGCACAAGCGCAGGTAATTTCAGGCGACAACGTTGATGCCTCATCCTCCCGGTCGGCGCTTTTTCCCCTTAACGTGGAGGCCAACAAGCTCAGGTTCGGAAACTCTGTTGGTGGTATGGAGGCAGCCGGGGCAGCAGTATTGTTAAGTCTCTTGGGCGCGATCGCCACACTTGCTGCGCTAGCTGGCAACCGTGGTGATCTCGCCGGTTTTCGGCGGGGTTCTTCGGGCAGCTCATCTGGGGGTGGGCAGCCCTCCGAAGCGATGGGGGAGCGCGAGTTTCAGGCGCCCAACGGTGAGCGCTACACGGTCAACCCGCAGGCACGTAGCGTGTCTACGCAGGACGCTTTGAAGCTTTTCGACGGAGCAGATGACATTGGTACATCGCGGACCCTGTCTGTCGACGATCTTCGGCTTTTGAAGCTGCGGCCTGGGGATGTGCTGTCGATTCCTCCGAGCGAGAAGTTTGAAGCGGGGGCTTTGGCGCTGATTTCGGATATTTCCCTCAACGGGAATAGTGCCGCGGTGCGCACTCATAAGGCCAACCTTGAGGATCTCCTTCTCACAACAACCGGCTTCGTCTATTTCGATGCGGTAGCGCTCGACGGAGATGAAAACGACTTCGACTCCTCCGCCCCCACTTCGTCGGAGTGGACGCGAAAAATCAAGCTTGACCTGAACCCATTGTTTGAGGCCGAAACCGCTGCGCAGCCTTTGAAAGTCGGGTTATCGGGCGAGGAAACCTTTTCTGCCCAGTTGGGGCTCAACCGAGCGAAAGGCGCGAACGAAGCTGATAAGAGTTTCATCCTCAGCCACGACTACTCCTTGTCCTTGGAAGCACAAGCCACGAAGGGGCTCAAGCCAGCCGAGGCGGTCAACGAGCGCATCGCAGAAATGCTGCGCAACAACACCAAACCTGTGCGCCTTGTTTTTCGGGTCGGTCATGTTCCCGTCTACGTGGAGTCGCTTGTTCATCCGGCCCTTCAACTCGATGCTTGGGCCGACGTACCGTTTTCACTCAATGTCACGACCCGCGGCACAGGGCGCTACGGGTTTGAATATGACGCGGACAATGGACGGCTGAGCCAAGTCGAGGAAGTCTCTCCCCCGCAGAGCTCAGCGGATTTCGCCGCGCCGATTTCGGACGGTCTCTCGCCAACGGCGAAGCTGGAGGTGGCACCGGGGTTGAACATGAAAACCACCATGTGGCGCACCTTCGGCGCAAATATCGGTGCCTCACTGCCCCTTGGCCTAACGCTGAAGGATTTCGCCTGTACGTCATATTCAAATGTTGAGTTGCCAACGGGAGATGTCTTCGTCGAAAAGCCTGTGAAGTCCGGCGCGGAAAAGAAGTTTTTCACATTTTCTCCCTCCCGCAACGTCCATGAAAAGCAGTGGGATTGTGTGCAGAAACCAGCGCAGGAAGGCGACACAGACATCCCGGTCGACCTGAAACGCCAGATGATGTCCATGCAGGTGCCCGCGATTTGCCTGCACAAAGCTGGGCGCATGGTCGATGGACGGCTGGAAGAAGCCGCAATCAACTTCCCGGACGGTTTTGTCAGCCTGCTAACCCAAGGCAGTGAACCTTTGCCGGAGAACGTGAAAGCCAAGTGGATCGACATTGACTCCGATGGTGTCAATGAGATTGCTCTTGTGATGCAGTGTTACGCGGGGGGTTTGGAGTGGCCGGAGAGCATTTTCATCCTTGACCAAAACTTGAACTTCATTGGTGTGGGTTCTCAGTCTAACGGGATGAATCTTCCGGGCGAGTATCATCCAACGCGCGCCCCTTTTAGCAAGTTTGAAACGAAAGGTTCCGTTTTACACTTGGAATACGGCACCTATGCACCGGGTGAATCGCCATGTTGCGGCTCATTGGTTGCTGAGGGCATTTTCAAAGTGGAGGGCCAAAAGCTAGTTCCGGTGGAGCCGGTGAAGGTCAGACAATTCACACTTGTGCCCGTAGAGGATTGATCCAAACACGGCGACACCTCTTTACATAGCGGGCGAGTTTAACGGGTCACTTCGCAAAAAGTCTCGTAGTGGTCGTCGGTGTAGTACCACTCGTCGACGCGTCCGTCGGCGCCGCCTCCGGTAACAATGCGCCGCGGCCCCCGGTGGTGTACCCCAGGAGTCTCTACGGTGTATTCCCGGTAATAGCCAAGTTTTTCCGGCGGTAGAAGGTTTTCATAGTTGCCGAAGCGGCTATCGTCCTCGGGGTATTTGTGCGGCCCTCCCTTTTGCACAGCGTCGATGACTTGGTGGGCTTCAGCGGGGATGGACTGGCAGGGGGCGACACCGTCATGGGTGTCATCGTGGCGCAGGTGCTGGCTGCCGAACACGCTGCCTCCCACCGCGAGAAGCCCCACCAGCAAGATGCTGAGGCGGTGGGGCCGCGAAGGTGATGTCTCGCTCATGGGCAGCATTTTCCCACAACTGGCGGATGGCTACTATGTAGACCATGGCTAAGGGCAGAATTCCGGATAGTGACATTCAGGCTATCCGCGAGCGCGCGCCACTCGATGAGATTGTTGGTGAGTACGTCCAGCTCAAACCCGCCGGGCATGATTCTTTGAAGGGTTTGAGCCCCTTCAAAGACGAAAAGACCCCCTCGTTTCATGTGCGTCCGGCGCGCGGCTATTACCACTGCTTTTCCACCGGCAAGGGCGGGGATGTTTTCTCCTTCCTCATGGAGATGGAGCACCTGTCTTTTCCGGAGGCTGTGGAGGCGGTCGCGGAGCAAATCGGCTACCAAATCAACTACCAGGGTGGTTCTACGGGGGCGCGCGACGTCAAGCCGGGGACGCGGGCGCGTTTGCTTGCGGCGAATAAGGCGGCGCACGAGTTTTACCGCGAGCAGTTGGAAACGGACGAGGCGGAGGTGGCCCGCGCTTTCCTGCTCGACCGGGGTTTCGACCAGGACACGATTTACACCTTCGAGTGTGGTTACGCGCCGGACGGTTGGGACAGCTTGACTAAGCATCTGCTGCGTAAGGGTTTTGACGCTAAGGAGCTGCAAGAGGCGGGGTTGAGCAGTATGGGCAGGCGTGGGCCGATTGACAAGTTTCGGCGCCGTTTGCTGTGGCCCATCAAGGACGTGGCGGGCAATGTCATTGGTTTCGGGGCGCGCAAGCTTTTCGACGACGACCCGATGGGCAAATACATGAACACCCAGGACACGATGCTTTATCACAAAAGCAAAGTGTTGTTTGGTCTGGATTTGGCGAAGAAGCACATTGCGGAGGGCCACCAGGCGGTGATTGTGGAGGGCTACACGGACGTTATGGCTATGCACGCCGCGGGAGTGAAAACGGCCGTTGCCGCCTGCGGCACTGCCTTTGGTGCGGACCACATGAGTATCATTCGCCGCCTCATGTTGGACGACAAGTTTTTCCGCGGCGAGTTGATCTACACCTTCGACGGTGACGAGGCTGGCCACAAAGCGGCTTTGCGGGCTTTTGAGGGCGATCAGCAATTTACTGGCCAGTCTTTCGTCGCTGTGGCGCCGGAGGGGATGGACCCGTGCGATCTGCGCTTGGAGCGCGGCGATGCCGCGGTGCGTGACCTTGTGGCCTCGCGTATCCCCATGCTTGAGTTTGTCATCGAGTCGCTTTTGGAAAAGTACAATCTGGACACGGCTGAGGGCCGCCTGCAGGCCCTCCAGCGCACTGTGCCTGTTGTCGCCGGCATCAGCGATACGGTCCTTCAAGCTGAGTATGCCCGCCGTTTGGCTGGGTGGGTTGGCTGGCCCCGCCCAGATGAGGTGTTGCAGCAGGTGCGGGCGCAGGCACGGCGCCCGCAGCAGCCGGAGCGGAAGGTGCGTCGCGCCATCCCAGATGAAAGGGTCAACGCGAACGCGCCGCGCATGGTTCTGCCTGATCCGCAAGATCCGATTCTGTGGGCGCAGCGTGAGGCGCTGAAAATTGCGTTGCAGTACCCGCAGGTGGCTGGCACATATTTTGAGGGCATTAACCCGGAGGCTTTCACCAACTCTGCTTACCGGCAGGTGCGCGATGCGATTGGGTTGGCCGGGGGAGTCGAGGAGGCAGGCCCCGGCTGGTTACCGAAGGTGGCGGAGGCTATGACCAGCGAACAGGGCCGCCACTTGATTTCGGAGTTGGCGGTGGAGGACATCCACTTTGATGACTTATCGTCCTACGCCGATTCGGTGCTTTCGCGGTTGCAGGAGGCGCGGGTGGGTGATCAGGTAGCCCAACTTAAAGCGCAACTGCAGCGGATGCGCCCGGCCGACGATGAACAGGCTTATAACTCGGTGTTTTCTGATTTGGTGGCACTGGAGCAGGAGCGCCGAGAGTTGAACCGGCGCGCGTTTAATAATTAGGAGTTGGCGTATTTGATAATGGCCCATTCGACGGCGTCGAGGGGGAGGTCCTTGTCGTAGGTGTCGCGGGCTTCGCGGAGGCGGGAGTAATACTCGGCGTATTCTTCCGCACTCCAGTCGGAATCCTTCTCCAACCCGGCTACTGCGGCGCGTTTGGCGCAGATGATGACTGGTTTTGTGTCCTCGGCAGACTGCGGGCCGGCTAAGTAATACGCCAAGTCGGAGGCGTATTTTGCGGGCAGTCCGGTGGCGGCGACGGCTGCGTATTGCGCTTCGGGGGCGTCGTTGCTGTCTAGCTTGCGTAGTGCCTGCATGAGGTTGTTGGCTTGGCCTTTGTTGCGCAGGAATTGCTGTAGTGGCAAAACCCATGAGGATTGGCCGGCGGAGTAGG
Source organism: Corynebacterium sp. BD556 (assembly GCF_038452275.1). Classification (NCBI taxonomy): domain Bacteria; kingdom Bacillati; phylum Actinomycetota; class Actinomycetes; order Mycobacteriales; family Corynebacteriaceae; genus Corynebacterium; species Corynebacterium mayonis. The sequence continues at coordinate 1,244,905 of NZ_CP141643.1, read as the reverse complement.
CGAAGGCGGCTCCCAGAAAGTCGATGACTTGGTCGCGGTTGCGGTTGGTGCGGTTGGCGTCGTCAGCAAAGGCAAAGACTTCGGCGCGGGTTAGTGAGGCGGTGGCGTCGTCGCGAAACGGCGGGATGCGGCGCAGGTGGTGCGGCCAGCCTGTTTTCCAGCGGCGGGGGGAAAAGGTTGCGGAATCGTTCATGGCGGATTCGGCGGTGGGGGTGTTTGCTTTCAGGGCGTCGAGAATGTGGTTCATGTGTTCCATTGTGGCAGACGCAGCTGCCTTCAATAGGATGGGACACCATGACCGTCCTTGTTGTTGACCCCCGCTGGCCCGACATGGTTCCGCTGCACATAGCGAGAAAAATTGCGGGGCCGGTGGAGTTTACGGCCGAGGTGCCGGTGTCGCTGCGGTGGGCGCTTGCCGACGTTTCCCAGGGCGATAGCGGCTGGTTGGTGACGACGGATCCGCTGGATCAAGCTGTTGTGGCGCGCGCGGCGACGGAGGAGGTTATCACGGTGCCGAGCCTTGCTGATCCGGTGTATCAGGCGGTGGAGACGATGCGGCGGGCCCGTGAGCGCGGCCAGTGGGAGCGCGCCATGACGCATGAGAGTCTGCTGGTGTATCTCGAGGAGGAATCGCGGGAGTTCGCTGACGCTGTGCGTGCGGATTTAGGGGACGGGCATTTGCGTGCGGAGCTTTCCGATATCTTCCTGCAAGTCCTTTTCCACTCCGAAATCGCCCGGCAGCGCGGGGCTTTTGATTTTGGCGATGTGGCCGAAGCTTTCGTGGACAAGATGAAAGCCCGCGCGCCGTACCTTTTCGACGGCAGCACGGGCCTGGTGGCTGTGGAGGAACAAGAACGCCTGTGGGCTAAGGGGAAAAGTGAGGGGATGTAGCGGTTGGCTGTGCGCTTAGCGTGAGGGCGTGCCGGCGGTGACTCGGCGGCCTTGTGGCCCCGGCGTGGCACGGCCGAGATCTTTTTGGCGTGCGCGGGGATTAAAGGCCGAGGGCTGGAAGGAGGTTGCGGATCTCGGGCAGGCCCGCCTGGGAGGACAGCTTCGAGCTCATTTCGATGGCTTGGCTTTGCGGGGTCACCGGGTCGGGCTTGACAATGCCGCATTCGAGGGCGCGATCGCCGGCGGCGTTGATGGTGCCGGCGGCCAGCAAGCGCAAAGAGGCATCTTCGCCGACGGCCCTGTTCAAGCTGGTGACTAGGCCGGAGCGGGTGGTGTTTTCCTTGACGAGTCCGGTTGCGCGCAGGGCAGCGCCGAGGGTGTTGCAGTCGGCGGCGGCGACGTTGCTGTTGACTACCTTGAGTAGCTCAAGGTAGTTGGTCTGTGCCTGGGCGGGGGTGGTAATGGCTGCTGCGGTGATGAATCCAGCGGCGATGATTGTGGTGATGCGGCGCATGGGGGAGTCCTTTGTCTGGGGGAAGGTGAACGGGTGCTTACTCTACAGCAAATCTGTTGCCAATGTGACCAATGGGGCTGATGGGGCTGGTGTGAAATCCTCGGTACTAAGCAAGGCGGGAGACCTCACAGTGAAAGGAATCGAACTCGGGGAGGCGCAGATAGATCAGATCCGCGAGCAGCGCGGACCGTTCCACGCGGTCAAGGCGCCGCGGGAGAATCATCCAGGTTTGGGTCTGGTGGAAGCGAAGGGGGTCGTCGATAAGCGATGAGCGCACCGGTACGATAAACGCTTATGACTTCCCTCCGGCATAGGCGCTCGCCCATTGCCGCGGGCTGCGGCTGCGCCGGAATTATCGGCGTGGTCACCGCGATCGTGATGATTATTGCGCTGACCGGCTGGGTTTTCTCCGTGTTACAAACGCCGGTGCCGAACCCCACCCGCGAAAAAGCGCCCACGGATATCCCACCCGCGGCCGCTCAAGCACCACCACTGATCAACGTGCACGCGCCCGGGCGCACCTCCGACAACTTGGCCGAATGGGCCGCACCGATTGCCGAGGAAACCGGCATCAACCCCCAGGCGGTGCGCGCCTATGGCAACGCCGCACTCATCGCCGCAGAGGCCTGGCCCGACTGTCACCTGAGCTGGAACACCTTGGCCGGAATCGGCTGGGTGGAAACCCGCCACGGAACCTACACGGGGCGCACCTTCGACCCGGCGAAACTGAATGAAGATGGCTATGCCGCCCCGCCGATCATCGGCCCCGCCCTCGACGGCAGCGGCAACTTCGCCCTCATCAAAGACACCGACGGCGGCGCTTTAGATGGGGACGAGGACTACGACCGCGCTGTCGGCCCGATGCAGTTCGTGCCCGGCTCCTGGAAAATCTATGGGCGCGACGCCAACGGCGATGGGGTGGTTAACCCGCAGCAAATCGACGACGCCGCCTTAAGCGCCGCCAATCTCCTTTGTTCCTATGGGCGGGACTTGGCCACGGAAAACGGTTGGAAGCAAGCAGTTTTGGCCTATAACGCTTCGGGTGAGTACGTGGCTAAGGTTCGGGATGCTGCCGCGAACTACGCGCTGAACCAACCGGCCCTGAGGTAAGTCCCGCAGGAAGGCTGTCTTTCTGGAACAATGGGGCGCGTTAACCCTCCATATTCTTCAAACCAAAAAGGAGACTGGCCCGTGGCCGACATCATTCATGTTTTTGCCCGCGAGATTATGGATTCCCGCGGTAATCCGACCGTCGAGGCAGAGGTCGTGCTTGACGACGGCTCCCACGGCCGCGCCGCCGTACCCTCCGGCGCATCCACCGGGCAGCACGAAGCGCACGAGCTTCGCGACGGCGACGAGCGCTACGCAGGCAAGGGCGTCCTCAAGGCTGTGGACAACGTCAACGAGAAAATCGGTGACGAGCTAATCGGTTTCATCGCCGATGACCAGCGCCTTGTCGACCAGGCCATGATTGACTTAGACGGCACGGATAACAAAAAGGAGCTCGGCGCCAACGCCATCCTCGGTGTGTCCATGGCCGTCGCCCATGCCGCCGCCGCCTCCGCCGACCTGTCGTTGTACCGCTACATCGGCGGGCCGAACGCCCACATCCTTCCGGTCCCCATGATGAACATTCTCAACGGCGGTGCGCACGCGGACTCCGGCGTCGACGTCCAGGAGTTCATGATCGCCCCAATCGGCGCCGAGTCTTTCGTCGAGGCCCTGCGCATGGGTGCTGAGGTTTACCACGCCTTGAAATCCGTGATCAAGGCGAAGGGACTTTCCACCGGCCTGGGCGATGAGGGTGGCTTCGCCCCGTCCGTCGCCTCCACCAAGGACGCCCTCGACCTCATTGTGGAGGCCATTGCGAAGGCGGGCTACGCGCTCGGCGACGACATTGCCTTGGCCCTCGACGTCGCCTCCTCCGAGTTTTTCAACGACGGTGTCTACAACTTCGAAGGCGGCAAGCACTCCTCCGAAGAAATGATCAAGGTCTACGCCGACTTGATCTCCGAGTACCCGATCGTCTCCATCGAAGACCCGCTCGACGAGGACGACTGGGACGGTTACGTCAAACTCACCGAGGAAATCGGCCACCGAGTCCAAATCGTTGGCGACGACTTCTTCGTCACCAACCCGAAGCGCCTCGCCGAAGGCATTGAACGCAAGGCCGCAAACGCCCTGCTGGTCAAGGTCAACCAAATCGGCACCCTGACCGAAACCTTCGACGCGGTCGATCTGGCCCACCGCAACGGCTACCGCACCATGATGTCACACCGCTCCGGCGAAACCGAGGACACCACCATTGCAGATCTAGCCGTCGCACTTGGCTGCGGCCAGATCAAGACTGGTGCCCCGGCCCGCTCCGAGCGCGTGGCCAAGTACAACCGCCTGCTGCGCATCGAAGCCGAGCTAGGAGAAGCCGCCGTCTACGCCGGCCGCTCTGCTTTCCCGCGCTTCAAGTAAACACTTTTCTTCAGCTTTTCGGCCCTGCCTCTCCCGCTCATGGCGGAGAGGCAGGGCCGATTCCTCTCGGTAGCTACCGTCGTTTGTTCTTCCCACCTGTAGATTGCCGTTATAAGTTTCGGGACCCCGCACCATGGCGATGCGTTGGGGGATAGCTTTATCCACTTTAACCACACGGTAGATACACCACACCGCTGTGCCACCACCGCCGCTTGCCTCCAAGGCACTAGACTGCCTAATCACTATGTCCTCACGCGCCTCAGGTTCCCAGCCCAGCCGCCGCCCCCGCCGCAAAGCGACGGAGGTTCCGGTCGCCTCCCGCGACCGCGCCCGGGCAGAAGCCAAACAAAAGAAGCGCAAACTGCCCTTCCAAGGCGACATCACCAGCGCAGCCATCCTCATCGCCGTGCTGGTCGTGGTTCTCACAGCCGTGGCGGTGCCGCTGCGCAACTATTACGAGGGCCGCAGCGAAATCGCCCGCCTCGAAGATTCGATCGCCGCGCTGGAGCGGGAAAAAGCCAACCTGCAAAAAGACGCCGAGAAATACAACGACGAGGACTACATCAGGCAGGAGGCACGCCGCCGCCTGGGGCTGATGGAACCGGGTGAGACAGCGTGGCGCATCATCGACCCACGCATGACCCAAAACCCGGCGATCACCACCGACGAAGTGCCCGACACCCGCACATGGCCGCAGGTGATGCTTGACAGCTTGCGTGAGCTGCCGGAGGAAGAACCGGGCGACGCCACTTCGCCGCCCCAACCCGTAGAACCTGAACAGCCACCGGCGCCGGAGATCCCTTTCGCCCCTGAACAGCCCCCGGCCCCTGAACAACCCCCGGCCCCTGAACAGCCCCTCCAGTAATAAAACAAGCCGGCGCCCCGGAATCCGGGGGCGCCGGCTTGGCTTCAGCCCTGGCTAGTGCTTATGCCATTCGTTGAAGTGGGTGCTGCGCAAAACGGCGTCGGAGCCGGCAAGTTTCTTCACCAGCGCGAGGCGCTCGTCGTCGCCTTGCGGCACTGAGCGGACGATGTCTTCCTCAGACAGGGTTGAGGCCGCGGCGTGCGGGGCTTGCTTGTTGTCCGGGATCTGGTGCGGTGCAGACGTCGACGGTTTGATGTCGAAGTCGAAGATTTCGGTGGGCAGGTACAACGTGGCGCAAGCGTTCGGGTAGTCCACAACGGCGGAGAAGTGGGCCTCGATGGGCGCGGCGCCGAGAAGCAGGAAGGCCTGCTCCTTCGTGTATCCGAAGGTGGTCAAGTAATCAATGCAGTTCTTGACGGCGTTTTGGTAAGCCAAGAAAGCATCGAAGTGGCGCTGTTCGCCCTCATTGGTCACGGAAATACCCGTGAAGGTGAGGTAGTCGTCGTACTTCGGGCCTTGTTGCCCGGGGACAAAGACCGGCGCGCCACCAATCTTGTAGGTATTCATCCCGTCAGGAATGATGTCTACAGCAAATTCGACGTAGCCGCCCATTTCGATCGCGCCGCAGAGAGTGATCTCGCCGTCGCCCTGGGAGAAGTGGAGGTCGCCGAAGGAGAAGTTGGCGCCTTCGACAAAAACCGGGAAGAAGATGCGGCTGCCGGCGGTGAGGTTTTTGATGTCCATGTTGCCGCCGTGCTCACGCGGCGGAACGGACACGGCTGCTTCGTGCTTGATCCGCTCGGCGTCCCCGCCATCGTAGGTTCCAAGGAGAGCGTCGATGGGTTGCGGGGCGACGGCCAAGGGTGGGAAGCGGTGCGGGTCGGTGGCGATGAGGGCCGCTTCGCGCTTGTTCCAGCGGGCAAGCAGCTCCGGGCTGGGCGCGGTGCCCATCACGCCGGGGTGGATCATGCCTTCGAAGGACACGCCGGGGATGTGGCGGGAGGTCGCTTTGTTGTCCTTGAAGTCCCAAATGGCCTTGTAGGCGTCGGGGAAGTATTCGTGGAGGAAGCCGCCGCCGTGCTTCGCGGCGAAGATGCCGGTGTAGCCCCAGCCCTCGCCGGCAAGCTCGCCGGGGTTGTCGGATTCGCTGAGGGGGCCGACGTCGAGAAGCTCGACGACGAGCAGGTCACCCGGCTTCGCACCCTCGATGCGGAACGGGCCGGTGAGCTGGTGGGGTTTGGTGAAGGGGACGTGGAGGATGTCCTCGGCGGAGTCGTCGTTTTTGATGAAACCGTCGAACCATTCGCGCGACTCGGCGCGCACTGTCTGTCCCGGCTTGACGTTGATGATCGCGGGGATCTCTGGGTGCCAGCGGTTGTGGCCCAAAACGTCCTGGTCGGTGAAGGGTTTGGAGGAATCTAGTGTGTAGGTGTGATCAGCCATGCACCCCAACCTACTCAATATCGCAACGATAGGTTTGTATTGAAAGTTATTGTCATTAGGGTTGCGTTTACGTGGTGTTATTCACCTGAGTTACGGGGCACTTCACCATATGTGAGCGCGAGCTGCTGTGGCGAATAGTTGGGCCTAACAAGTGTCCAGCTATGCCACGAGCCCCGCTCCTTTGAGCCGGGGAAGCGGAGTTGCACGCCCGCTGTAGGGCACTTTCGTACTTTACGGGTATCGCCTCGTACAGCCCATTCGCAGTTGCGTCAGCGGTCAGCGCATCGAGCGCCTCGCGACTTCGCTTTTCCTTCTCGTTATGGCAGGCAACCTCGCGGAGGGCGAAGGAGGGCGCTCGATAAACCGGCTGGGGTCAAGCGTTTGTACGAGATTGGGAGGGGCAGCAGGATTGAGTTGCGGTCCCGGTATAGGGTGTGCGGAGTATTCAAACCGTCAACCTAAACCGGAAGAAACAAAAAACTCGAAAGATTATCCTGCTGGTTGCGCAGCGTGGCCGGGAGCTGCCATCGCTGGCCAAACCGCCCCAATAAAACCGCCCCAATAAAACCGCCCCGGTAAAATCGCCCCCATGACCGTCAGCCAGCACGACCTTGACATCGTCCGTGAGCAGCTCGGCCGCGCCCCGCGCGGGGTGCTCGCCATTGCTTATCGCACCCCCGATGGCCAGCCTGCGGTGCTAAAAACAGCGCCGAAGCTTGATGACGGCACCCCCTTCCCAACCCTGTATTACCTCACCGACCCACGCTTGACCGCTGAGGCGAGTCGGCTTGAGGTTGCGCAGGTGATGAAGTGGATGGAGTCCCGCCTGGCCAAAGACCCTGAACTTAAAGCTGATTACCGGCGGGCCCACGAGCACTATCTTGCCGAGCGCAACGCCATCGAGGACCTCGGCACGGACTTTTCGGGCGGTGGTATGCCGGAGCGGGTGAAGTGCCTCCATGTGCTCATTGCCTACGCCCTGGCAAAAGGCCCTGAGCATTTCCGTTTGGGTACGGAGGCAACTGCTTTGGCCGCCGAGCACGGCAACCTGCGCGGCACCGCCATCCCCGCCGATTGGCCCACCACTGATGAGCTTGGCATTTCGCTTGCGGAAGCAGGGGAGGATCTGGAGTGACTGATTCCCTGCGCGTAGCGGGGGTGGATTGCGGCACCAATTCCATCCGCCTGCTCATCGTTGAGGTCAACCCTGACGGCAGCCTGAGTGAGATTTCGCGCCGCAACACCATCGTTCGTTTGGGTCAAGGCGTCGACGAATCAGGTGAGCTTGCCCCCGAGGCGATTGAGCGCACGAGGGTTGCGCTTGCCGGATACGTCGATGAGATGGTGCGCGAAGGGGTCAAAAGGGTGCGTATGGTGGCAACGTCCGCGATGCGTGATGTGAAAAACCGCGATGAGTTCTTCGCCATGACGCGCGCCCTGCTCAGCCGCGTCGAAGTGGGCAAACACGCCGACGTCATTAGCGGCGCAGAAGAAGCGAAACTGTCGTTTGCTGGTGCTACGGCGGATCTTGACCCGCAACGCGGCCCGTTTTGCGTCATCGACTTAGGCGGCGGCTCCACGGAGTTCGTCACCGCACAAGACGCCATCTCCACGCGCATGGGCTGCGTGCGGTTGACTGAGCGCTTCTTACAGTCCGACCCGCCCACCGAGGACGAGACCGCACAGACGCGCGCCTATGTACGCGAGAGGCTGACGCAGGTCGCCTCGCTTATCGACGCCTCCCGCACCTTCATCGGCTGCGCCGGCACCTTCACCACCTTGTCAGCCCTCACCCAAGGACTCGACATGTACGAACCGCAACGCATTCACATGTCGGAGTTGCCTATCGACGCATTGCGCACCACCACACGCACCCTGCGCAAGCAAACTGCCGACGAGCGCCGCGCCAACCCGGTAATCCACCCCGGCCGCGCAGACGTCATTGCAGCCGGCTCGCTCATCGTGGAGGAAATCCTCGATCTAGCGGAATCCTCCGGCTTGCAATCCGTGGTCATCAGCGAGAAAGACATTCTCGATGGGATCGTCGCAAGTTTGCTTGAGGGCCACTAGCGACACGAAAACCGCCGCAGCCCAAATGCTTTGGCGCAGCAGCGGTCGCGGTTGATTTTAGGTTGATTTTAGTCAGTGTCGGGCTCAAAAATTTGGTCCTGCTCAGAGGAATGTTCTTTGCCTCTTACCGCGCCGCGTTTTCGCGAATCTTTGACTTCCCGCATGCGGGGCTCGGGATCGAGTTTGTCCGCGATGGCCTTGCGCCCCGACCTGACCACCTGTCGAGTAAGCGGCGAATTCGCCACGGCGCGAGTGGCATCGACGATTTGGTGGTAGCGCTTCCTGCCCGCCTTCGTGCCGAACACGTACCCGGCGGCGGCGCCGACAACGAATTGAATCATGCGCCCCATCGTACCCAACACACGCTTGGCGACGCCGACCGACGGTTCCCCTGTGAATCCACTGAAAATCCCGTAACATTGAAAAGAAATTAAGCGAACTTTTTTACTTTTTCGAGGTTTCTATGCACGCCCCCAAACCCAAAATCATGACTGTCTACGGCACGCGCCCGGAGGCAATCAAAGTCGCCCCCGTCATCACAGCTTTGCAAAAGGATGACAGGTTTGAGACTGTTGTCGTCTCCACCGGGCAGCACCGGGAAATGCTTGAGCAGGTAAACAATCGCTTTGGGATTACGCCCGACCACGACATGGAGCTGATGAAGCCCGGACAATCGCTAAATGAATTGGTATCTCGCGCTATGGCCGGACTAGACGAAATTATTGAGTCGGAAGATCCCGACGTGATCATCGCCCAGGGCGACACCAGCACCGCCATGGTTGCCGCTTTAGCGGCGTTTCACCGGGGGATCAAGGTCGTTCATCTCGAAGCTGGACTGCGCACAGGTAACATCTTTTCCCCCTTTCCGGAGGAAGCGAACCGCAAAATCATCGGGCAGGTGGCCAGCCTTCATCTTGCCCCGACCAGCGAGTCCCGCGAAAACCTGCGACGGGAAAACTTCCGCAGCAAGGACATCGTGGTCACCGGAAATACCGTGATCGATGCCCTCATCGCCGCATCCCGGTGGAAAGTCGACTTCTTTGATGAGCGTCTTCGGTCCCTCGCCGACACCGATCAGCGCGTGGTGCTCGTCACTACACACCGCCGCGAAAACTTGGAAGCAATGAAAGAGATCGGCGGTGCTGTCCAGGATTTGGCCAAGGCCTACCCTGACCACGTCTTTGCCTTGCCGCTTCACCTCAACCCCAAGGTGCGAGACGCGGTGCTGCCGGAGGTGGAGGATCTGCCAAACGTAATAATCACCGACCCACTGCCGTACGACCAGTTCACCGCACTGATGAACCGGGCTTATCTCGTGCTGACCGACTCTGGTGGAGTGCAAGAGGAAGCGCCTTCTTTGGGCAAACCGGTTCTCGTGATGAGGAAGAATACCGAACGGCCAGAGGCCGTTGTGGCCGGAACGGTGAAACTTGTCGGGACAGATCGCGGACGTATTGTTGCCGAGGTCACGACGTTACTTGATTCCGAAGCAACGTATGGAGCGATGGCGAACGCGGTAAACCCCTACGGTGACGGCAAAGCCGCCGCGCGCGCAGTGGCAGCCATCGCGGCATTGGTCGGAGTGGGGGAGCGCATCCCCGAATTTGAGTCAGAAGTCGTGGGCTAAAAGTTGCGTGGCCCGCACTGGCTGCGTGGGGTTAAGTAGCAGAAAGTGTGTCTAACTTTCAGCATTATTACTGATCAGTACGGGTAAATCGGGCGGGAATAAGCATCAAGACCTTATATCCGCCCGATTAGTGTTCAATCCACCGGAATGGCACCTGCATGTGCTAAACGGGGGTTTGGTGTGCTTTCCGGGTGAGTAAAAACAGACCACGATGCCCGATATGCGCTGGGCAAATGAAGAAAAACGGAACCACTTCTAAAGGCACAACCAGGTGGCGATGCAAGGACCCGAACTGCGGCAGTTCCACGACACGAACCCGCACCGACCGCACGCAGGCCCGCGACTTTAAAGCCTTCGTCTCTTATGCCACCTCCACGGCAACGTTGTCTGAACTCGCCCAGCAACAAGGGGTAAGCCGTTGGACACTTGACCGCCGATTCAAACCGTTCTGGCTCATCGACATCCCCAACGACGGTGACCCACAGCGCGTCTACGACCAGATCTTCATCGACGGCACCTACACCGCCGCCGGATGCTTGCTCGTCGCAGCCAGCCACGACCACGTCATCGCATGGCACTGGACCAAACACGAAACCGCCCACGCCTACACGCAGCTACTCCGCAAAATCGCTGAGCCGCTCTGCGTCGTCCTCGACGGCGGACAAGGCGCACTTACTGCGATTAAAGCCTGCTGGCCGAACGCGATGATCCAACGATGCCTCGTCCATGCGCAACGCGTCATCCGCCACTACACCACATCACGACCACGCACCGACGCCGGCAAAGCCATCTACGCCCTGGCGTTGAAATTGACCCGTATCACCACCTTGGACCAAGCACGCGACTGGACACTACGCCTGCACGACTTCGGACAGGCATTTACAGCATTCCTCAATGAGAAAACGCTCGTGCCAAAAGAGCGCCGCACACTCAACAACCAGTGGGAATGGACCCATCTGCGAGTTCGCAAGGCATACAACTCCCTGCTGCACCTCTCACGGAAAGGATGGCTGTTTACCTACCTGCAGCCACCACCGAATGCGCTTGAGCCTCAACGCTGGGCTTCAACGACAAACAGTCTGGAAGGCGGCGTCAACGCCCAGCTCAAACGCATCGCCGACGCGCATCGCGGCAGGTCCGGGGAACGCCAACGCAGAATGCTCGAGTGGTACCTGCACTCGAAAACGCAACTGCCTGACGACCCATTAAAGATCGCCAGGCAGTGCAATTTCGGCCAAGATCAACTCGCCAAAGTCAACGATCTTGTCGAAGAAGACCACAACAAAGCCGACCAGGAAACAGGCCGACCAGCCTTCTACGACAACGCTATCCCAACCGAGTACGAACACTCGATAGGAATCAGAAAAGGCCCCATGAAGTAACAAGCGGTGTGCCCGCCCCGCAACACGCCGAGCGGACACACTTTTTGCTACTTAACCCGGCTGCGTGTCGCTACAACAAAAAACCCGAGACTTTCGCCTCGGGTTTGCCGCTCCTCCAACTGGGCTCGAACCAGTGACCCTTCGATTAACAGTCGAATGCTCTGCCAACTGAGCTATGGAGGAATATGTCGTTATAGCTGCTCGCTGCAACATGTAGATACTCTAGCGATCGCGAACCGCAACAACAAATCGCCAGTGTAAAAGCACTTTTTGGCACAGTGTTCCTTCATAATTGTGTTATTGGCAGAATATTAAAAAGTCCTGCGTTTAGGTGTAAGGTTGTACCGGTTCGGGTTGAGAAAGGGATGAGATGTCGGTGAAGGCTGAAGATTCTGCAGTATTCGAGAAAGTATCTGTGGTCGGCTTGGGTTACATAGGCTTGCCTACGGCTGCTTTCATAGCCTCGAAAGGAATCAAAGTGACCGGGGTTGATGTCAACCCTCGGTACGTGGAATCGGTTAACAGAGGAGAAGTGCCCTTTGTTGAGCCCGGCTTCGATGCTTTGCTTGAAAGGGTGGTGAAGGAGGGACTTCTCGTCGCTCAGGCTGAGCATGTGCCCGCCGATGCCTACATCGTTTGCGTGCCCACTCCCTTCGCTGAAGGACACAAAGTGGATACAAAATACATTGACGCCGCCTCGGCGGCGCTCGCGCCGCATCTCTCCGCCGGCGCGCTCGTAGTCCTCGAGTCGACCTCGCCTCCTGGCACGACTCGTCACATGGCTGAAAAACTCATTGAGCTTCGCCCTGATCTGTCTATCAATGAAGATGATGAGAATGCCATTTTCGTGGCGCACTGTCCGGAGCGGGTGCTGCCGGGACGGATCATGGAGGAGATGGAGAGCAATGATCGGGTGATTGGTGGCCTCACTCCTCGAGGGACAAAGCTAGCGGTTGATTTGTACTCCACGTTTTGTACTGCGGAGCTTCTCGAAACTGACGCAACAACGGCGGAGATGGCCAAGCTCACAGAGAACTCATTCCGAGACGTCAACATCGCGTTTGCGAATGAACTCTCCCTGATCTGCGACGACTTGGGTATCAACGTCTGGGAGCTTATTGAACTTGCCAACCACCACCCGAGGGTGAACATTCTTCAGCCGGGGCCGGGTGTCGGTGGTCACTGTATCGCCGTCGATCCGTGGTTCATCGTTTCTTCGGCGCCCGAGACTTCGCGCATCATTCGGATGGCCCGTGAGGTCAACGACTCGAAACCGGACTGGGTTATAGAGAAGGTTAAAGAGGCGGTTGTTGACCGACCCGATGCCGTCGTTGCGGCACTAGGTATTGCCTTCAAGAATGATATTGATGATCTCCGAGAGTCGCCTTCTCTTGAAATTGTGAAGCGGTTGGCGAAGGAAAACCCTCTCCTTGACATCCGAGTTGTTGAGCCGAATGTTGACGATCTTCCGGAATCGCTGCAGCAAATGGAAAATTTGAAGAAGCAAGATTTGGAAGATGCGATTGCTGATGCTGAGGTTGTTCTTCTCCTTGTAAACCACAAAGAATTCGTTGCCCTGGATCGCTCCCAGCTTGAAGGCGCGGTAGTTATTGACACCAAGGGGATCTGGGAATAAAGCGAAGATAAACCAGTAATATTATTTGCACATCCCAAGAAGGTGAGTGATACCTTTTTGGATCGGTGAAGATGCTCTTGCGTAAGGTTGCCCCGTGGAAATCCTAGTAGTCTCGCAGTATTGGTACCCCGAAAATGGGGTCCCACAGCGTCGATGGACGTGGCTAGCGGAAGTTCTACACAACCAAGGCCACCGAGTAACCGTTATAGCCCCTCCTCCGGGGTATGACCGGAAGATATCTTTCGATCAATGGCTTCGAACTGGGCTGTGGAAACCGACAAACATTGTCGAAACTGGTCCGAGTGATGAGAGAATAGCCCGTAGCGGGTCTTTTCCTAACGGCACATCGTTGACATCACGCGCAATTGCTCAAGCATTTATCGCACTCTGTCAACTCGTGGAGGGTGCTCGTCTGCGTAAAGTTCTCGATGGGTACCGCCCTGATGTCATCATAGGTACGGTTCCTGCCTTACCGTCAGCCTTCGTTGCTCGTTTGCTCGCAAAGTATTTTCGAGTTCCATACGTTATCGATTTGCGTGATGCTTGGCCCGATTTGTTGCAGCAGAGCGATAGCTGGAACGCTGGACTGGGTAGAAAATCAATGAGGCAAAAGATCCTGTCGCTAGGGCCGCTACAGATAATTGCCTTCATAACTCAACACGGACTGAATAACGTTCTCCGCAACTCTGATGCGATTATCTCTACATCGGAGGAGCTGAGTGTCTCGCTTGGCAATCGAGCCGCGATTAAGCGGGGAGATCAGATGCCTTATATAGCGACGGTTCGCAATGTGTTTCCCGCGAAAACCGTAGTGCAGAAGAAATCCCGTCCAACTCAACCCGATAACACATTGCATATCTTGTATGCCGGTACGATGGGACGATCTCAGGATCTGCAAAACGCAATCGAAGCGGTTAGGGTTTGCAAGAATCGCGGATGTCGCGTCGAGCTGAGGTTGGTTGGAGCAGGCGCCGCGAAGCCGACGCTGCAAAAACTAAGTAAAGAGCTGGGAACCCTAGTCACCTTTGAGCGTCGTCATCCGGCCGAATCTCTCAATGAGCATTATGCTTGGGCGGACACGGCGTTAGTGCATCTTGCAGACTGGAAACCACTCACTCGTACGGTACCTTCGAAATTGTACGAGCTAATGCAGGTCGGTTTGCATATCTCCTGCGTAGCACGAGGTGAAAGCGCTGAACTGACCCGACAGCTAAGGGCCGGTGACGTGGTTGAGCCGAATTCTCCGCATGAACTCGCTGATCTATGGATAAGTCTTAGTTCGAATAGGTCGCGGTTGCTCGTGGATAGCACGGGCGCCCAGTGGGTTAAAAAGCAGCGGGACGACATCGTGCCGAGCGCCGTGAGATCACTGCTTGATTTCATCCAAACGCGCTGAAGGAATTGCTGTGAGGGCTTTGTTTCCACTCAAACTCGTCGTAGTTCTTCTAACTTCAACAGCTCGCTTGGGTATGGAAAATCCGGAGCTGTTAGCAGAAAAGATCCGCGAACGTCTCCGCCAGTCTGGTGTGCGCGTACCTTTTGCCTCGCCAAATAAGTCTCAGGGAAATGAGACTGAGTTTTTGCGAACTGCGTTCGAGAAAGGAGATTTGGGCTTTCTTGCGTCTCGTCGACTAACTTTCTCTCAATGGATTCGTACTCGGAGCAGGGCGTTGCCGCGGGTCGCGAGGCAAACACTCGAAGTCCTCCGAATGCAAATTTATCCCGGCGTGGTAGGGGGCAGGAACAGCGCTATTCGCCCATTGTTTATGTTGACCAATAGTCTTCCTCATACAACCTCCGGATACACTTTTCGGAGCCAAGGTTTGTTGCAAGCGCTTTCTGATGAAGGGATCAAAACTCTGGCGGCCACCCGTTACGCCTATCCGCTCGTGGTTGGAAGGTTCCCAGGCGGAGATGTAGAACGCGTTGGAGATGTGGAGTACTGCCGCCAAATCCCGTGGATTTATAGGTCGAGCATGCGTGTGCGCATAGAAAAATCCGCACGGATGTTGGCAGATCTTGCGCGCGAAAATGAAGCGACGATCTTGCATACTACGACGGACTACAAGAATGCCCTCGTGGTGTCGAAAGCAGCTCGCGAACTGGGAATTCCTTGGGTTTATGAGGTAAGGGGAGAGCCGGAAAAGACGTGGCTTTCGCGCCAGCCGAAGGCAGAACAACCTCTCCGCAAGGCTTCTGATTACTACCGTGGATCCCGCGCACGTGAAACTTTTGCGATGCAACAAGCGAGTGGAGTAGTGGTCCTCAGTGAAGTCTCTCGAGAGAATCTTGTTGAAAGAGGAGTCGATCCAAAGAAGATTGTCGTTGTCCCAAATGCAGTTGAAGCGAAGTATGTCGGCATGAAATGTGACCGAAGGGGAATTCGAACCGAGCTCGGACTTGCCCATGACGTTACCTGGGTAGGAAGCATCTCATCGTTGGTGCAATACGAAGGCTTTGATGACTTGATTCGCGCTGTGGCTCAAGTAAGCGATGTGTTTTTGCTCATCGTAGGTGAAGGCGTGGATCGACCCCGTCTGGAAAATTTGGTAGATCGTTTGAACGTAGCGGATCGTGTGAAGTTCGTGGGAAAACAACCGAACGAATCAATTTGGAAGTGGTACGCCTGTTTGGACGCTTTTGTTGTCCCACGAAAAGACACGGAGGTGTGCCGTACGGTTACTCCCATCAAACCATTAATGGCGCAGGCTCTCGGAATTCCTGTTATCGCTAGTGACCTTCCGGCTCTCCGAGAGATTACGGGTGGACTAGCGACGTACCATCGCCCGGAATCGGTCGAGGATCTCGCACGAGTTCTTCGGGGAGTGGAGTCTAATCCTGCACAGGATCAAAGATCCATTGAATGGGCGTTGAAGCACACATGGCAAGCTAATGCGACGAAGCTCGTGGAAATGTATCAACGCCTGCTGTCTTCATCTCCACCGGACCTCTCAAGCTCTTTAGCGACCCATTCATAGAATTCTGGGATGTAGTGGTAAGGGGCCGTTCCCCATCTATGGTTGGAATCCGCCACACAAAGTTCTTCAGGCACTTTTAAGATATTTGCCCCAAAATCATCGAGGAATGTGAAATATGGAGAGTAAAGATTGTTCCATTCGGTGATTTCTCTCCCGTTTAGGTCAGCCAGTCTTTCTCCCTCCAAATCGCGCGTCGCAAAAAGCGACTGGAGCACAACGATCTTATGTTTCTTTGCTGCACGAAATACAGCGGGGGTGGCCGCGCGGAATAAGTCGAAGTGTTCATCGCTGCCGAAAGGAACCTTTCGTGGTCCACGGAGCTGGTCGCGCCAGCCTGAGTGCTTCAGCTCCGAAAGATCTGTTATATACCCGCCGTCTATGGTTCTCAGAACTCCGCTTCTTTCGTCTACTAGGTCTAAAAGCAAAATTTGCGGTTCCAGGCGGTCTAATTGGGGCAAAACACTCGACCGGAAATCATTTTCGAGCATGCGCTGTTGAAAAGAGCTCTCCAGGGATGACGGCTGCTTGGGGCGGGGTACCGGAGCGCTGGTGGCTGAAATCCACGAGCTGCGCGCGAAATACGCCCGGAGGCGAAGATGCTCTAGCGGTTGGGAGAAGACATCACGAGAAATACAACTGCCAAAAACTGTCACGTCGTGCATGAATCCACTCTATACGGTGGTTCTCCTGAGCCGACTGCGACGCATTTATCACCAAACTTGCGTTGGCTAACACGAACATCTTGAAGTGCTGAAAAGTCTCGATGAAACGCCATGTTTTAAGGGCACGGATTCTCGGATGAGGGCAATTGGTTGGGAGATTCTAAGAAGCGATACTCCGAGTTTGCGGCTAGTAGGTATTGGCGGAAGTGGCGAGACGACATCGATGGTTCAGAAATTCACGTTGGCGGAGGCGTAATGGTGGTGGTCCCTCGGCGGAGGCGCACAACCTCCTCACCCCGGTTGAACGCGAAAGTCATCGCTTAGCGCGTCGGGTGGGAAGGCTTGGAATCATGGTTCCGCAAAAACGTAGCCAAAATACGCCCGGAATACCTTCCACCAGATCCGGTCGACACGTTGGACCACCTGCCGGGACATGAGATCCAGTGCGACTTAACCTTCGCCCCGGGCGGGCTGCCCGATGACACAGGAGCGTTTCGCACGCTGCCGGTGTTGGTGATGGTTGCTGCTCATTCCCGTTTCGCCGGGGCGCAGATCTTGCCGTCGCGCACCACCGACGATCTGCTAGCCGGGATGTGGGACCTGCTCGAGCACACGTTTTCGGCAGTTCCCACTCGACTGGTATGGGACCGTGAACCCGGCATCGGCAAAGCTCGACTGTGCGACCCAGTAGCCGCGTTCGCCGGTGCCTTGGGCTGCAAGATCGTCCAAACCCCACCCAGAGATCCGGAATCCAAAGGCATCGTTGAGCGCACCAACGGGTACATGAAAACCTCGTTCTTCCCGGCACGGCGATTCACCACGCGACAAGATGTGCAAACCCAACTCGATGAATGGTTCACCACCGTAGCCAACGTGAGAACACACGCAGTGCTGAAAACCTCGCCAACTGAAGCGTTCAGACTCGATCGGGCCGGGATGCGACCGCTGCCACCGTATGCGCCCACCTTCGGCACCCGCCCCGCAGTACGGCTGCCGCGCAACTACTACGTCACCGTCGACACCAACCATTACAGCGTCGACCCCGGCTACGTTGACCGGCTCGTGACGGTCCACACCACCTTGAACCACGTCATCGTGACCGGACCCGGCGGAAAGACAATCGCCACCCACCAGCGAATCTGGGCGAAAGGACGAACAATCACCGACCCCGCCCACCAAGCCGCGGCCAAAGTACTGCGCCACCAACGCGCGGCCGTGACCGCACCGAAACCCAGCCTCGATGTCGATGTCGCCGACTTAAGCGTCTACGACCGCATCTGCTCAACACCAATTAAAAGGACCACCGCATGACCCGCACCCCAGCCAGCGACACCACCGCGACGATCCACCGCTTCGCCAGAGAGCTCAAAGCGCCGCGCATCGCAAGCATCCACGCCACCATCGCCGAACAAGCCCGCGCCGAATCCTGGACGCACGAGGAATACCTCGCCGCGGTGCTGTCTGTCGAAGCCACTGCCAGAGCAGAATCAGGCGCCGCCCAACGCGTCAAACGCGCCGGCTTCCCATCGATGAAAACCCTCGCCGACTTCGACTTCACCGCCCAACCCGGCATCGACCGTGCAAACATCGCCCGTCTTGAAACCGGCGCCTGGGTCGCCACCGCCGAAAACGTTGTCCTGCTCGGCCCACCCGGCACCAGCAAAACCCACCTTGCCACGGCACTCGGCGTCACCGCAGCGCAGCAAGGCTACCGAGTACTCTTCGACACTGCCGCTGGGTGGGTCAACACCCTCACCGAAGCGCACACGATGGGCAAACTAGAACCAACCCTGAAACGCTTAAGCGACTTCCACCTGCTCATCATCGACGAACTCGGCTACATCCCGGTCGAGGCCGACGCCGCGAACCTGTTCTTCCAACTCGTCTCACGCCGATACGAACACGGGTCGATCATCGTGACATCCAACCTGGCGTTTTCCCAATGGGCGCAATGCTTCGGCGACGTCACCGTCGCCACCGCCATGGTTGACCGTATTGTCCACCACGCCAAAATCTTCCAACACCGCGGCACCAGCCACCGCATCAAGGGAAGGGAAAACCCCGCAACAACCCCCGCCCTGCAACCACATCAGGCACAATAACAAACGACCACACTGGGCTACTTTTCAAAGAGCGCCAGCGGGCTACATTTCGAAGAGCGCGCACAACTTGTTCTAATGTGTATTCAGGGTGAGGGCTCCTTGCCAAAGTTAAGGTGTCAAAGGTGACCTGAGAATAAAACTATTGCACTTCCTTATTGGATTGGCTGAATTAGGGGATCCGATGCCTGAGGGTTGGTAGACACTAATATCCATGCCAAATAACGCTCATCTGGTTAGCTACGGGCTCAACTAACTACATTTGGTTAGATTTCTTCCAACCACGTTGTTTCCCTTTTCCCTTAGTGCGGAATGAGGGCCTTTGGCGTCGGAGAGGTTTCGGACTATTCACTTAGATTCCGCTCGCAAGCGCTGCTGTAAAGTAGGAGGAATCAAAGCGCAGTTGTCAAGGAGAGTACATGGTTGTGAGTGAGCACCCCTCGGCATCTAAGAGCAGCCCTTCGGCGGTCTCGCGGGAAGCTGAAACTGCGCCCGCTCAAGCGGAAACAAGGGGAAAAGGCTCGGTTGTATTCGTTGATCGAAGGGGCTTGGAATCCGTAAACCAGCGGCAGCCACTTGGAGCTTATGTTCGATCTCTTTGGGTCAATCGCCATTTTATTCTCCTCCAAGCTCGGAGCTCAGCTTTCACTGAAGGTCAAGGTAACTTTTTGGGGAAGCTGTGGCTCATCCTAGACCCAGTTTTTCAGATTCTTATATATACAGTTGTCTTCGGACTGATCCTCAATACGAATCGAGGTATTGAAAATTTCCTCGGATTTCTAACTTTGGGTGTGGTGTATTTCCGGTTTCTAT
Source organism: Corynebacterium sp. BD556 (assembly GCF_038452275.1). NCBI lineage: Bacteria > Bacillati > Actinomycetota > Actinomycetes > Mycobacteriales > Corynebacteriaceae > Corynebacterium > Corynebacterium mayonis. The sequence continues at coordinate 1,225,459 of NZ_CP141643.1, read as the reverse complement.
CCAAGGGTATTACTAATGGATCAGGGTTGGTGCAAAAAAATAGGGGAGTCATTGACTCCTTCCACTTTCCGCGTGCGTCGGTTCCGATTGGAACATCTGTAAGAGCTTTTTTTGAGAACAGCATTCCAGCACTTGTAGCCGTCGTTGGCGCTTTTATTTTCCAAGGTGGTCACGGCTTTTCGTGGGCGCTTACCGCACTTCCGGTGTTATTTGTGTTGATGCACGTTTGGGGAGCCGGAGCGACGATGATCGTCGCTCGTCTTACGGCTTTTCTGCCGGATGCGAAGAACTTCATACGAGTTTTCGTCCAGGGACTTTTCTTCATTTCAGGAATATTTTTCTCCATCGATCGATTCAATAGCCACCCTCTTTTGGCCGATATCATGACGCTAAACCCCCTTTACCAGTTCCTTAGTTCGGTTCGTGCTCCCGTTTTGGATGGGTTATTTCCATCGCCATGGCAGTGGGTGTATTTGACATGCTGGTCCGTGGGCATCTTTGTCATTGGGCTGATCTACTTCTGGCAAGCTGAAGGAGCTTATTCTCGTGTCAGGTAAGCCAACGGTGGTGTTCCAAAACGTTTCTAAGAACTATGAGATCTCAAAAGACGGCAGTAGAGTTTTTCTGCCTTGGAAGAAAAAGACGGTCGTTCACGCAGTCCGAAACGCATCATTCGTTGCGTATGAGGGTGAATCTATTGGTGTTTTAGGGCCGAACGGATCGGGGAAGTCCACCCTTCTGTCGATGATGGCAGGTAATGAAGATGCGACTGCAGGCACAATAATGGTCGCCGACAGGCCTTCTCTCCTAAGCGTCTCAGCAGCATTGCAGAACCATCTGTCTGGTTACGACAATGTGTTGCTTGGCTTGCTGGCTAAAGGTTTAAAGTTAGACGAAGCAAAAGCTTTGGTTGAAGAAATTGCTGAATGGACGGCCATTGGAGATGCGATTAATCGTCCACTTAGTACCTATTCTTCGGGTATGGGGGCAAGGCTGAAATTCGCTATCTCTACTGCGGTGCATCCGAAGATTCTTCTTGTGGACGAGGCACTGGCAACCGGGGATGCTTCCTTCAACGCGCGTGCGCAGAGTCGAATGAAAAACTTCCTCGAAGGCTCGAGTACGGTCGTTATCGTTTCGCACTCTTCGTCAACAATCAAAAAGCACTGTACACGTGCCATTTGGCTACATGAAGGCGAGATAGTCACTGATGTACCCGCGAAATCTGCCATCAAGTGGTACGACAAATGGTCTCATGCGAAAGCAAAGGGCGACGATAAATACGCCGACGACATTATCGCAATGTTAAAGCGTTTCTATACACCGCCGACAGTTGTATTCGATGATGCCGTCGAGGAGTTGTTCTGTACTAGAGATAGGCAAGCGGCAGCAAAATGAGCGGAACTATTTCGTCTTAACTTGAGTAAAACCGCGTTTTGTCAGATCTTCTTCCGATGACTTGTCAATAATCATCTGTATGAACTCCTTGACCAAAGGTTTCGGGGCGGGGGTATGGCCTTCTCCCCAGCGTGATTCGTAGAAGTAAACGCCGGGCTTATTCTCTACGGCCTTTTTGAACGGGGCGAGATGGGTGGTGACGTGATGCTCGTCGCTTAACTCCTGTAAGTACAAAACGCGTGCCTGGGTTCCCGCTTCGGCGTAGAGAGAGACTGCGGAAAAGATAGGAAGACCATCTCCCTGAGGAAACTTTCCCCTCCAAGCTAAACGCTCGTATTGGTCCACGAAGGATTTGTGGTAGCGTCGCAAATCCGTCTGTGGGTTCCACACGAGGGCTGTCGAGTTCGGCAGCAGTGTAGCGAGGATGAGTGAAGCAAAGCCACCAGCGGATCCGCCAACTAAAATAATTTGGTCGGACATGTTTTGATCCGCCGCCAATGAAATGAGATCTGCAAGTTGCTTTTGAAGGTTCGGTGCGTAAATGTTTCCAGCGTGCCAGTGGAGTGGTCTGGTTTTTAGGGCCAGGTGACTTAAGCGGCTTGTAACCATTGTTTCTTGTATTCCTCTGGGGCGATGAATCCTAGCGCCGAGTGAGGATGGTACGTATTGTACCGGTCCGACCATAGGCCCACACAGTGACGCGCGTGGGCAACGTCGAGGAAGCATTCCTGTTCGAAAAGTTCATCGCGCATCCGATTGTGAAGGGATTCCACAAACCCGTTATGCCACGGCTGTCCAGGCGGAATGAACGACCGAATCGTGTCTTCTTCCTTCGCCCACTTTTCCAACGCGGCACTGATGAATTCAGGCCCGTTATCCATCCGCAGCACCCGAGGCCGCCTACCACGGGTCAGGGTGATGACATCGAGCAATTCAGTGACCGTTGAGGCATCGATGCGGCAGTCAACGATAAACCCAATATGTTCACGGGTGAACTCATCAATAACGTTGCAGACCTTGAAGGCGTGTCCGTAGTAGTCGGAGTCAAACTGGAAATCCAGAGCCCACACATCATCCGGGCATGTCGCTGGCTCGACTCGCGGGGTCGGATCGTTGAGATTCTTCGGTTTTGCCTTCTTTCGTGGCATTACCCTTAGTCCTTCTTGGCGCCATAAGCGGCGAACAGCATCACGGCCGACGTCAAAGCCTTCGTCACGGGCTTTAACCCAGGCCCTCCGATAGCCCCACCGGGGAAAGCTAGCCGACCAGGCGTTAAGCCAGAGCCGCAGGTCGGCATATTTATCAGTCGTCGCCGGATTCTTAGCTAACTGCTGGGACCGTTGAAATGAGCTTCGAGAAACCCCCACAATCAGGCACGCCCGACGCTGGGATAGACCCATCGCCTCGATGAGGTGACCGACAGCGTCATAGCGCCTCGTGGGGTTTAGAAGTTTCCCTCAGCCAACTCCTTGAGCGCAGCCTTCTCCAACTCGGCTTCGCCCAACAACTTCTTGAGCTTGGCGTTTTCATCACGCAGCGCTTTAAGCTCCCTGGCTTGAGTTCGGTCCATCTGCCCGTACGTCTTCGACCACCGAGCAAGAGTTGCCTCACTGATCTGTAGCTGACGAGCCACATCGGCGTTGGTCTTACCTTCCGCCTTGAGCTTGGTAGCTTTCTCGAGCTTGACCACAATCTGTTCCGGGGTGTGTTTCTTAAACTTCTTCATCATTGACCATCTTCCTACCCCACAGCGGGGCAATCCTGAAAGACACTCAAGTCAAGTGGCCCGAAAAACGCAGCCCAGTCCACCAGGAAATAGACAGTTGCGGAAAGACGTCGAAAGAGGGATCGGAAATGGAAAGCAATGCCACATCAAGGTCCGACACCAGACCCTCCCCAGGAAGGTAAGGAAGCGTGACTTCCTTGGCTTTGGCTCCGTGCAGGACCACGACGAGTGGCTTGGTCGGAGCGGGGCGAAAATTGACCGATACATTACACCCATTGTGAAGGACTCTGCTGACCCCCTCGCGAAGAAGGTGGTCTTTACTGCCTGTAGCTGCGATTGTTTGGGCGGCGGTGCGCGCAGCGGTCAAGAACCGGACGAAGAACAAAGGCAGTTGCTCGGCTGAGGCAAGGGCAGTGTCAAGCAGCGTAGGTCCCTTACTTTGAACGTCCTTCGCGGACAAGAACGCAAGCTCAGATGAGAGATCGCTTATGTGCTTCTCCGTCTGCTTTCGGTGCGTCCAAGAAAGCGTTCGAAGGGACGTCGAAAAGCGAATCTGCGTTCCTTCATTGAAAGACTCTAGTGGACGGAACCAGTCGTTCAACGTAAAATTTTCAACGAAATCGGCATTTGCCAGATTTCCCCGCCCAGGCAGCTCTACTCGTTGCCCGTCTTGCTTTCGAACTTGAATGAATCCGAACCTAGGCCCTGTATGTGAGCCGACCTGCGGGAGTAAATCCAAGCGATAATAGATTCCGGGCGCTACAACCTTGGATTCCAGGGTCGTGCCACTTTGGTCTTTGAATATCGCGACGAACCCCTCATCGCTGTTGCACCAATCGCGAGGGATATAGAAAAACCGGACAGACCCCTCGGAAGCTTCTTCCGAAGGTGCTTCAACCTCGGGGAGATGAATGGCGTCAAATTGTTGAACTTCGGGGGAGGAAGCGTTTCCGTATCGGCAGTCCAACTCAGCGACTAAGTGATCTATCGAGTCGTAATCAATAGAGTCAAATTTGCGTGCGTAATACGATGACTTATCGTATTGCGAGAGGTTATTGCCCCAGCGGCAGTAGATATAACCAGGTTTGCCCCCACGAAGAGTGCGTAGAGTGACACCCGCACGTGCCATTCTTCTTCGGTTTTCTTCGTCGAATCTCTCGGGAATACTCCATGGGCTCAAAACTGATAGCTTCGACATATCTGCTTTACTAGCCACGTAAATCTTATTGCCGTGCATGTGGTGGGTGAACTCCACCACATCAGATGTTTTCTTGTCTACGTACGCAACCACTTCGTTGCTCAGGCCTGCCGCCACAATTTTACCCTCCTCGAATGCAATATTTGCGGCGGTGACAAACTGTTCGAATTGCCAGGGAAGTAAGAAATCGTCGTCATCGATCGACCCTCGGATGATTCGGTCATAGGGGGAAAAGTCGATGTTTTCGATTGCGCGTGAGAAGATGCGGTCCCGGTAAGGACCTGTCTTATTGGGGTTTTTCCATAAGTCTGGGTGGTCACCCGGGGCAAAGCCGTATCCCTCAGCAGGGTGGTCGTACTGAACCAGTATTAGTTTCTTCTGATCGGATGGAGAAAGCGATGCTCTCATTTTCTCGAACACCCGAAGCTCCTCAACTTTATCTCGCGACAGATACACGATGAGTTTGAGGTCGCATCTTTCTGGTACCGGGAACTCGGCCATACGTCGGAGGTTTTTTAGCCACGACGGGATGAAACGTTTGCGAACAGAAGGATCCAGTTCGTAGTCGCAAAACATAATTTCGTAAAGAATGATATAGCTAGGGCCATCCAGATCGATAGGGCTATTCATTCTTTTGATAATAGACGTGGAAGACATGATATTTGGAAGTTCGAACCTCGGCTCCTGCGGCTCTTGCCGTGAATCGGGCCCGCAATGATTATCTGCCATCGGGTAAAACCCGTACTAACATTGACGCGAATGATGCCAGAGTTGGAGTTCGCGAATTCTGGTGGACATAAGACGAGGGTTTAGCATCTGCAAGGAGTGGACTGTGTTTTCGGATGAGTCTCGGAGTATGAACGAGTTAAAGAAGATGCGTCTAGCAGAAGCTGTTGCGGACCGGCGCGGGCCCTACGCCAAGTTTTTTCAGCTCAATGAGGAAGAAAAAGCGGAAGCATTGGTGCGCTCGGAAACTGCCCGCAATGACGCCCTCAAGAAGCTTCAACAGGCAGAGCGAGGACTGGCGGAGCTGAAAAAGAAGAACTCAGCTTTGCAAAGCGATTACAAACAAGCGAAAACGCAGTTGCAGAACTTGCGCGAATCCAAGACTATGCGATTGGGAAAAGCACTAGTGGCTCCCGTGAACTTTTCGCGTCGTCTCGCCCGCAACCCGAAAGAAGAAACAACGCGAGCCCTCGTCAGGACGAGAGGTACTCTCGGGTCACTTCTCACCACTGGCAATAAAAGGCTCAAGGCTGGATTGTCCCGAAAAGCTTCTACGCTTGCCATCGAGCCCCAAAAGCCAGCAAACCAAACCAAAGAAGTTGAGGGAACGGAAAGAGTCACCCCCGCCGGAAATCAGCATGACTCTCATTCTTTTGAGAAACAGCTCAACCAACTGTGGTATCGAGAAGGAAAAATTGGTGCAGCAGCAGAGCTCATTGAAGCTCAGGAGGACCTTCTCGCACAATCCTCGGACAAGGTTAGGATCCTGGCGGAAAGGATTCTTGGTGAGGCGCGGTTCGATGTGCACAACCAGATCCCAGCGCGAAGTGAAGGCCCGGCGTATGTGCCGGAACCAGCGCGAGTGTTGTATTTCGTCCATCAGACACCAGTGTTCAACTCAAATGGGTACTCCACACGTACGCGGGGTGTCGCCCGCGGGCTTCAGAGCAGTGGTTTAGATGTTGTCGTTGTCGCACGATCAGGGTATCCGTGGGATTCAAAGGCGGATGTTGTTAAGCCTAAGCCTATTCGCTACGTCCAGGAACTCGATTCGATCCCTTATGTTCACCTCACCGGTGGAAACCTTAACCGCGATCCTTTCGATCGCTATGTGCTGCAGTGCGCCGATGCCTTTGTGCGAGAAGCCAGACGTCAGCGTCCCTCCATCATTCAGGCTGCATCCAATTACCGGACCGCGCTCGCAGCACTGATTGCTGCGAGAAAGGTAGGGGTGCCTTTCGTCTATGAGGTGCGAGGGTTGTGGGAGTTTACAGAGGCATCTTTGAAACCTGGTTTTGAAGGGACGGAAAGATTCGCTGAAATGCGTCGCATCGAGTCATTCGTCGCATCTGAAGCTGATCGGGTGTTTGCGATTACCGAGCAGGTGAAGGATGAATTGGTTGCTCGAGGTGTTCCGGCCGAAAAAATTGATCTCGCACCAAATGCCGTTGATCCAGACTCTTTTCTTCCGTTTCCGCGTGATGAAGGCTATGCGTCTGCAAGGAGTATCTCTAGGGAAGTCCCGGTTATTGGCTTTGCCGGTTCCATCGTCGATTATGAGGGACTTGACGTCTTGTTGGAGGCCGCAGCTCTACTCAAGAAACAGGGGGTAGAACACCAGGTCGTCATTGCTGGCTCAGGAGCGGCGGAAGGTGACCTTAAAAAGCAGGCTGCCCAGCTAGGGCTGACAAAAAAAGATGCTCTTTTCCTGGGGCGTTTTCCTCAAGATGAAATGCCTCGCTTGCATTCAACTTTCGACATCGTCTGTTGCCCTCGAAAATCAACTCCAGTCACCGAATTAGTCAGTGCCCTCAAGCCGCTAGAGTCTTTCGCTGCTGGCCGAGCTACGGTGCTTTCCGACGTCGCCCCGAACCTCGACCAAGCAGGAAGCAACGAGCAAAGAGCCCTGGTTTTCCGGGCTGGAGATCCGAAAGACTTGGCGCGCGTTCTCAGCAGACTAATTAAGGATCAGGATCTTCGATTAGATCTTGGCCGTAGCGCACGTTTATGGGTGGTCACAGAACGCTCTTGGGCAAGGCTCGGAGAGAGAATGCGTAGCGCCCATGGCGTTGCACGTTCCAATTATCATCAAGCTTTAAGGGATGGGAACCCCCCTCGCTACGTCCGTGATCTACGTGTTGGAGTCATTGCGGATGAGTTCACCCGCGCAACGCTGGAGTCGGCTTTTCACATCACAGTTATCGAGAGGAACCGTTGGCGTGAACAAATTGACAGCGAACCTCCACTCGACATGCTCCTAGTTGAGTCCGCCTGGGAAGGAAATGGAGGACAGTGGCATCGGGGAGTGGGGCATTACTCCGACGATGAAAGCGCAGACTTGAGGAAGATTTTGAAAGCGGCCCAAGAACGGGGGATAACAACCGTATTTTGGAACAAGGAGGACCCAGTCCACTTTTCGCGGTTCGCCCCAAATGCGGCTCTATTTGACCACGTGCTTACCACGGATGCCAACATGATTCCTCGGTATCATCAGACCCCGGGACAGAGAAACCAGACGATCTCGGCACTGCCGTTTTATGCACAGCCTGCACTGCATAATCCTCTGCCGACGGATCGCCCTTTCCACCGTTCGATCGCCTACGCAGGTTCCTACTACGGGGATCGCTACAAAGAACGCTCATCGTCCTTAAAAAAGCTACTTGTTGAAGCTTCGAACTACCCACTGGAAATCTATGACCGGCAGGCATCTATCCCTGACTCCCCTTATACATTCCCGGTTGAGTATCAAAGTTTCGTGAGTGGTGCACTTCCTTACCAGGAAGTGGTCAAGTCGTACAGAACTCATTTTGCCCACCTCAATGTCAACTCCGTGCTGAATTCACCGACCATGTTCTCCCGTCGGGTGGTGGAAATCGCGGCGTGTGGGGGATTGGTGCTAAGCGCCTACGGCAGAGGAATTGCCGAAACAATAGGGTCGAATATCGCGCACTCTAACTCGGACCAGGACCACAGGGCATGGTTGTATCACTGGACGCGCATCCCATCTAGCCGACTTGAGGAAATCTGGCGTCAAATGCGGACGATTTATCGTTCCCACACCACTGAATCCGCATTGCCGATCCTAGTGCGAACTGCTGGCATTGCGGTTCGCGGCCTAGAAGGGGCCCGCTACGTCGCACAGTTCATGCCCAACCATGCCTCCGATGAAGCGCGCGAGCGAACATTAAGGGCCTGCATTAGCCAGTCTGTCCCTCCGCTGGCCGTGCTACGGAGTGGTTTGACCGAATCTGAAGAGCACTTCCTTGAAGCGCACGGTGTAAAAGTTCTTTCAACCGCGCAGGATGTGCCAAGCTGCGGGGACGTTTTCGCAGTACAGTTCAATGAGAATTCCGGTCGTACGTGGGCTGAAGACGTTTTACTTCCAATGCGTTTTGGGGAGTTCACCGCGGTCCACGTCCGTTCTCCGAAGTTCTTCGCTATAGATGACCCCGTTGTTGAAATGCGAGACGAGGCTGACAAGAACGGGCGCGGAACCTACGAACTGGTTGCTGAGCTGATTCGACCAGCTCATCCAAGTCAAGACAACTCCCCCGTAATCGACCGAGAAGTAGTCATTACCGCGCCTTTCGCGAATGATCCTCCTCCGAAGGCGCCCGGGCAAATTTCCGACGATTTGCACGGAAAAGTAGTAGTGGTTGCCGGCCATGACCTTAAATTTGCTCAGTCTCTGCTAGCTGCACTTGAAAAAGCCGGAGCACACGTTCTCAAAGACGAGTGGGAGAGCCACACTGCTCATAACGAAAGCCAATCCGAGGAGCTGCTGGCAAAGGCGGATATTGTCTTTTGTGAATGGGGCCTTGGCAATGCTGTTTGGTATTCGCAACGAGTTCGAGCTACACAGAAAATGTTCGTTAGAGTTCACTCGCAGGAGCTCTTTCGCCCGTACTTGAAAGAGATAGCCAGCGAAGTCGTAGACGCCTTTATTTTCGTCGGTGATCTCATCCGAGCGGCGGCTGTACACAGCCATGGTATTCCGCAAGAGAAGACAGTAGTTATCCCGAACGCTGTCAATTTGAAGGGGCTGGCCAAGCCGAAGGTGCCGAGGGCTGCGAAGACTCTTGGAATGGTAGGCATAGTTCCCCAGTCGAAGCGTCTTGATCGGGCTGTGGACATCCTGAGCGGCCTGCTTTCACAGGACCCGGAATACAAGCTACGCATTAAAGGAAAAACTCCGGAGGATTACCCTTGGATGAAAAATAGGCCGGAGGAGATGCGGTACTTTAAAGATCAGTACAGGAGAATCGAGGAGATTAACCGAAAATACCCCGGTGCGGTTGTTTTCGACGGCTTCGGTTCGGATATGAATTCGTGGTATGAGAGCGTAGGCATTGTCCTTTCCGTGAGTGATTTTGAGTCCTTTCACCTAACTATCGCGGATGGAGCAGCTTCAGGTGCCGTGCCCTTTGCTCTTAATTGGCCCGGTGCCGACCGCATTTATCCAACGGAATGGCTGTATGGCAACACTAATGAAATAGTGGATGCAATCCTTAAAAACAAGAACTCTCCAGCTCAGGCCGAGCGACTTCGAGAGGCGGTATCGGGCATGGCCGAGGAACAAGTTTTGAATCGAATCCTGCGGTTGATTGCCCAATAGCGTTGTTTGCCCAGCAGGTTTCACTTTGCATCGGGGAAAGCGAATTGGTGTTTGTTTGAGTATTGCATATTCTGGAATAGCAGCGTTTGGAGGTTTTTCTCGCTGCAAAGGGGCTATAGCTCAGTCGGTTAGAGCCGCGGACTCATAATCCGCTGGTCCCGGGTTCGAGCCCCGGTGGCCCCACTTAAGTGCGTTTTCGTAAGCGCCTCAAATCTCTCAGAGCTGCTTCGGGGACCAGCCCTTCTTTTGTTCCAAGTCGGTCATTGGGTACCGACGTCTACAAAAGCCCGGTATGCAACCTGAGAAATGCGTTCTTATATCCTGTATCATCATCGAGAGGATTGAACCGCCCAAACGCCATCCGGGTCGGTTTGAGTGAAAAACGACTTGTACGGGAGTAATACGTGGAGCAACATCAGCTTTCGAATGTGCCTAAGCTTCCGGTTTCGGAAGTTGCTTGCAGGGAAAGCGTAGCGTCATCTCAACGAATCTCTATCTTCGTAGAGTCTTACTCGAGTTCAAATAAGCCCCGTGAGGCGCTAATCGCTTTCGAGTTCCAGAATTCCGAAGGCGATGAGGTTGCTTTGGACGGATGGAGCCATCATTCGGAGCAAGTCGGACACTACTTCTATCTTTCCACCGCAGAAGATGAAGGCTTAGTGCAGGATCGAATTGATTTGGTTGTGCCCGAATCAGCAGAAACACTGGTGTTGATTGGAAAGCAGTGGAAGTCCGGAACGGAAACCTTTGTTCTTGGAAATATCCTGGTACAGAACCTTGACGAGGGAAAAGTTGTCCACCAATGGCCTTCTGGAGCCTACATCCCGGTCGATTCACCGGACTTCTATCAGTCGATTCCGGTCGAGCAGGGGACTTCGCTTCTCAACCTTCACACCACATACGTTCCACAAAAAGAGCAGAAGGCCACTGTTCCCCTTAAAGCCCACTTCTTCGATGAAGCGGGAAATGAGCTGCTGGGAAACGCTGACCTGCCTCAAAGCGCTAAGTTCGGCGCGTACCTTTCTTTTCCTAAAGGGCCGGAGGAGGAAACAGAGTTTGACCTTAGTCTCAGCGTTCCACCACGCGCACGGGAACTGAGAATTAGTGGCGTGGATTGGGGGAGCAGCAAGGTCACACTCCTGCGGCCATTTTCTCATGATGCCCCAGTCAGCGAATTTTTTGACCTGAGGGAGTTTCTCAAGGATTTACCTCCCAATCAAAAGCTGCTAATCATCGACACAACTGCGCCTCCCCTGGGCCACGATACTTTGGCTCTGCGACCGAACAATCTCGCGGCCGCTTATAGCCGCCAGGGAATCGCGGTTATTTTCGTTCCGTTTGGGTCTCTGCACGAGTTTCCTCAGGTTATTAACGATAATCTTGTGCAGGTACCACGTTCTGGCTTCGACGAGATGATTGCGCTGAGCCTGGAACTCCGAGATTCAACAAATAGCGCTTTTATCTGTTCTTCATTGCCGAGTATTCAGAGCGTTACCGCGGCGCAGCGGCTAAAAACGTCTGGGTGGACCACGATATATGAATGTCGTGATGACATGGAAGAATTCAACCGAGTCGGCTACTCGAAGTGGTACGATCCGCAACTCGAACGGCAAATCCTGCGTATTGTTGATTCGGTTATAAGTGTTAGTTCTGCACTTGATGAGAAACTCATCTCGCTCTACCCACACATAAAGGATCACAGTGTTAGCCCGAATGCGGTTAATCAGACGACTCTAGATGTCGCTAGAGAGTTGCGGACCGAACAGGCAATGCTTGCACGCAATTCCTCCACAACGGTTGGGTACGTTGGTCATCTAACGCCTAGTTGGTTTGATTGGCCTCTAGTTCTCGAAGCTGCTAAGCGTTGCCCTTTCATCAACTTCGAGATTGTCGGACACGGAATGCCTGATGGACTCACACTACCGGCCAACGTGTCATACCTGGGGCCAAAAACGCATGAAGAACTCATCCAAACCGTGCACCGTTGGAAGGTTGGACTAATTCCTTTCGCGGACATTCCATTGACCCGATCTGTGGACCCGAACAAGATCTATGAGTATTTCGCTTGGGGGGTTGCGGTGCGTGACAGCACCGATGGGAATGGTGGAAAAATATCCGTCGACATGGGTATATAGGGGTGTTGATGAATTCGTGAATGCTATAGAGGGCGCTTTATCTGAGGAGATGACTTCTGCTGAGCTCAGCACCCTTAATTCTTTCCTGGAAACCGCAACATGGGACTACCGGGCAGGGGAAATAGCCGCCAGGATTTTTGGATAAGTAATGAGAGAGCTGGAATTCGAAATGCGGAAACTGATAGTTTATCCTAACTGCTCCAAGGGGGGAGTGACCTCCGTGATCCGCGGACGCGCGGCGAGCGAGAGGCAAACTCAGTTTGACGTTGTTTTTTACAACGACCGGGGTGGTTTATCGAGCTTTCGCGATATGGACAACATCAATGTTCGCATTGTCCGGGAAGATCGCGCGATTAGTTTTTTGAAATACCTTGTAACTCGGGTCGACTATGAAGAAATTAATATCCTTAGCTCTCCCAAAATTGCTAATGCTTTGGCGGAGGACGATGGGCTCGCCATCACCTATGAGTTCCATTCTTCGAACATGACTGTGATCGAAAATGAGATGTCGGTCCTTGACTTCGATCGACTCAGTTCGATCCTTGTGCCGTCGGTAATGATGCAGGAGAAGGTTGCGGACCTGCTACCGCGGCGCGTACGTCGAAGGCTATTCGTGTGCCCTAATCTGGTTGATCACGGTTTGTTTTCGCCGCAGGGTGTGTCGGACTTTTTCGCGCATGATGAAACTTTGAGCTCAGCGGGCTTAAAACCTTTGGTCTGGGTTGGGCGATTCGACAGGGATAAGGGCTATCAATACGCAATTAGGGCACTTGCGCAGCTCCCCACGAATTACGTTGGGGTCTTCGTCGTCAGCCTGGAACACGACCCTTTGCGCGCCAATCGGTTCTTCTCCGAGTGCGACGCTATGGGGGTGCGAGATCGCGTTCTTCTATACATGAACCTTTCTCAGCCTGATATGGCTAACCTATACCGTTCCGCTCGCGATGCCGGCGGCGCGTATTTGTCGACCTCTTTGATGGAGTCTTTCGGCTATTCTATCGCCGAGTCGTTGTCGTGTGGACTATCGTGCGTCAGCTTCGACCTTCCTGTTCTCGATATGCATGAAGGGCGCGGGAACCTCCACCGTGTCCCAATTGGTGATGTTCAATCATTCGCAGACGCTGTTCGAACGCTTTAACATGTAAAGGCTAGTCCCGAACTTTTTAAAGAAACGTGTAGTAGTTCGGGTGGGCCTGGACTGGGCTGCGTTTTTCGGGCCACTTGACTTGAGTGTCTTTCAGGATTGCCCCGCTGTGGGGTAGGAAGATGGTCAATGATGAAGAAGTTTAAGAAACACACCCCGGAACAGATTGTGGTCAAGCTCGAGAAAGCTACCAAGCTCAAGGCGGAAGGTAAGACCAACGCCGATGTGGCTCGTCAGCTACAGATCAGTGAGGCAACTCTTGCTCGGTGGTCGAAGACGTACGGGCAGATGGACCGAACTCAAGCCAGGGAGCTTAAAGCGCTGCGTGATGAAAACGCCAAGCTCAAGAAGTTGTTGGGCGAAGCCGAGTTGGAGAAGGCTGCGCTCAAGGAGTTGGCTGAGGGAAACTTCTAAACCCCACGAGGCGCTATGACGCTGTCGGTCACCTCATCGAGGCGATGGGTCTATCCCAGCGTCGGGCGTGCCTGATTGTGGGGGTTTCTCGAAGCTCATTTCAACGGTCCCAGCAGTTAGCTAAGAATCCGGCGACGACTGATAAATACGCCGACCTGCGGCTCTGGCTTAACGCCTGGTCGGCTAGCTTTCCCCGGTGGGGCTATCGGAGGGCCTGGGTTAAAGCCCGTGACGAAGGCTTTGACGTCGGCCGTGATGCTGTTCGCCGCTTATGGCGCCAAGAAGGACTAAGGGTAATGCCACGAAAGAAGGCAAAACCGAAGAACCTCAACGATCCGACCCCGCGAGTCGAGCCAGCGACATGCCCGGATGATGTGTGGGCTCTGGATTTCCAGTTTGACTCCGACTACTACGGACACGCCTTCAAGGTCTGCAACGTTATTGATGAGTTCACCCGTGAACATATTGGGTTTATCGTTGACTGCCGCATCGATGCCTCAACGGTCACTGAATTGCTCGATGTCATCACCCTGACCCGTGGTAGGCGGCCTCGGGTGCTGCGGATGGATAACGGGCCTGAATTCATCAGTGCCGCGTTGGAAAAGTGGTGTGAGCGCTCTTCGAAATGTAGCCCACTGGCGCTCTTTGAAATGTAGCCCAGTGTGGTCGTTGTTATTGTGCCTGATGTGGGGTTGGTGAGGGGGTTGTTGGTGCGGGTATTTCGCGTCCTTTGATGCGGTGGCTTACTCCTCGGTGTTGAAAGATTTTGGCGTGGTGGACGATGCGGTCGACCATGGCGGTGGCTACTGTGATGTCGCCGAAGCATTGCGCCCATTGGGAAAACGCTAGGTTTGAGGTCACGATGATGGAGCCGTGTTCGTAGCGTCTGGAGACGAGTTGAAAAAACAGGTTCGCCGCGTCAGCTTCGACGGGAATGTAGCCGAGTTCGTCGATGATGAGCAGGTGGTAGCGGTTTAATCGTTTCAGCAGCGTTTCGAGTTTGCCGGTGTTGTGGGCTTCGGTGAGGGTGTTTACCCACCCGGCGGCGGTGTCGAAGAGGACGCGATAGCCTTGCTGCGCTGCTGTGATGCCAAGTGCGGTGGCGAGGTGGGTTTTGCCGGTTCCGGGTGGGCCGAGCAGGACGACGTTTTCAGCTGTGGCGACCCAGGCCCCGGTTTCAAGGCGTGCGATTTCAGTGCGGTCAATACTGGGTTGTGCGGTGAAGTCGAAGTCGGCGATGGTTTTCACGGCCGGAAAGCCGGCGCGTTTGACGCGTAATGATGCTCCGGATTCCGCGCGGGCGGTCGCTTCGACAGATAGCACGGCGGCGAGGTACTCCTCGAATGTCCAGGATTGGCTACGTGCTTGATCGGCGATGGTTGAGTAGACGGACCTGACCCCTTGGTGGTGGACACGCTGAAACCAGCATTTCGCTGGGGAAGTGAGGTACCTTTCCACCATGCCACGCAAGACCTACACCGAGCAGTTTAAGCGTGACGCAGTGACGTTGTACGAGTCGACCCCTGGAGCCACGATCAACGCGATCGCCTCCGATCTCGGGGTCAACCGCAACTCCCTGCGCACCTGGCTCGACGCCTTCGGCACCGGCACCAAAACCAACGCCAACGGTGAAAAAGTCGCCAGCCCGATCGCCGCAGCCAACAGCGAACGTACTCCTGCTCAAGGACTCTCCGATGCCGAACGCATCCGCATGCTGGAACGCGAAAACGCCACGCTACGGGAAGAACGAGAGATCCTGCGCAAGGCGGCCAAATATTTCGCGGAAGAGACGAACTGGTGAACCGCTTTCAGTTCGTTGATGACCACCGAGACTTCTACGAGGTCAAGCGGTTATGTGAGGTCCTGAAGATCAACCGGTCCTCCTACTACAAGTGGAAATCTGCTGCTCCTGCCCGCCGGCGACGCCTCGTCGCTGACGCGGCGCTGGGAGCGAGGATCAAGGCCGTGTTCACAGCTGAGAACGGCTGTTACGGGGCGAAACGCATCACAGCGGCCATCAACTCGGATCCGACCAGCGATGATCGCCTCAATCACAAGCGCACCGCCAGGCTGATGCGCCAGATGGAATTGTTCGGCTACACCAAGAAACGCCGCGTAAAGACCACGGTGTCTGCGAAACGCGCTCCGACGTTTCCGGATCTGCTCGCACGCCGTTTCACCGCGGAGAAACCAAACACGGTCTACGTCGGCGATATCACCTACCTCCCGATTGCAGATGGGTCGAATATGTACCTGGCGACGGTCATCGACTGCTACTCGCGGCAGTTGACCGGTTTCGCGATCGCCGTCCACATGCGTACGGAGTTAGTTGAAGAGGCTTTGATGATGGCTTACGGGATCCGTGGCGGGCTTGACGGAGCGATTTTCCACTCCGATCATGGCAGTGTATACACCTCTGATCG
Source organism: Corynebacterium sp. BD556 (assembly GCF_038452275.1). Lineage (NCBI taxonomy): Bacteria > Bacillati > Actinomycetota > Actinomycetes > Mycobacteriales > Corynebacteriaceae > Corynebacterium > Corynebacterium mayonis. The sequence continues at coordinate 1,209,680 of NZ_CP141643.1, read as the reverse complement.
GTACCGAAGACTATGTGAACGTCTCGGTGTTACCCAATCGATGGGAGCAATTGGTACCAGCGCGGATAATTCTCTGGCGGAGTCGTTCAACGCCACGTTGAAACGGGAAGTCCTTCAAGATGCACCTGTTTTCGCCAGTCAGCTGGTGTGTCGCCGGGACGTGTTCCAATGGTGCAGTCGCTACAACACCAAACGCCTGCACTCGAGGTGCGGCTATCGTTCGCCGAACGCCTTTGAATCTTCCGAAACAGCTATACTCAAAACCGCATCTGATTAAAACTCCGTGTCCACTTTCCGGGGTTCAGACCCCTTGCTGGAATTCCTCAGTCTAGAGAAGTGCTCCCCGCGTGAGCGGGGATGAGCCAAGAAGTTATTCAAGAACTGAAGGAACAGTGGAGTGCTCCCCGCGTGAGCGGGGATGAGCCCAATGTCATTGTGATATTTCCTTTCTCTCCAGGGTGCTCCCCGCGTGAGCGGGGATGAGCCCCCGCGTCCGCCGTTTCGTCACCGAATGGGAACGTGCTCCCCGCGTGAGCGGGGATGAGCCCAGCTTGTCCTCACTAGAGTAGTAACTAAGGTAGTGCTCCCCGCGTGAGCGGGGATGAGCCCCTAGGACAATGCCATGCACAATCACCTCCTGCGTGCTCCCCGCGTGAGCGGGGATGAGCCCTCCTGAGGAGGATAGTACACTGCTACGACTTGGTGCTCCCCGCGTGAGCGGGGATGAGCCCCGAATACTGCCCCATCACGTTTCGGAAACTTTGTGCTCCCCGCGTGAGCGGGGATGAGCCCAGGCGCATCTGGAAGATGTGCGGGAATTATTAGTGCTCCCCGCGTGAGCGGGGATGAGCCCGCCTTCCGTCAGGCAATCAATAGTCCGGTGCAGTGCTCCCCGCGTGAGCGGGGATGAGCCCGAACAAGGGGCGGCGGCAGCGGCAGAGGGACTGTGCTCCCCGCGTGAGCGGGGATGAGCCTTCCTCGTTGCGCGAAAAAGAACACACCATCGGGTGCTCCCCGCGTGAGCGGGGATGAGCCCGAGGGTGCAAGCGTCAACAACAAGGAGGAATCGTGCTCCCCGCGTGAGCGGGGATGAGCCCTCAACGACGAAGAAGACGAGGACTAACCCCCAGTGCTCCCCGCGTGAGCGGGGATGAGCCCACGGAAGATTTTTGCGTACTGGGGGCGATAGAGTGCTCCCCGCGTGAGCGGGGATGAGCCCTAACGCAGAGAGCAGAAGGGCTTCGGAGTCGCGTGCTCCCCGCGTGAGCGGGGATGAGCCCCATAAGTCGCAGCATCTTTCTGACTTCGGTGCGTGCTCCCCGCGTGAGCGGGGATGAGCCCCATCGGTGAGGGTTTGGCTGTAGACCTCTCCCGTGCTCCCCGCGTGAGCGGGGATGAGCCCGCGAGCTGCGGGAGCTGAACTGTTTCCAGGCGGTGCTCCCCGCGTGAGCGGGGATGAGCCCAGTATAGAGAGCGGTGGAATGTCCCGCAGGAAGTGCTCCCCGCGTGAGCGGGGATGAGCCCAGTATAGAGAGCGGTGGAATGTCCCGCAGGAAGTGCTCCCCGCGTGAGCGGGGATGAGCCCTAACGCAGAGAGCAGAAGGGCTTCGGAGTCGCGTGCTCCCCGCGTGAGCGGGGATGAGCCGGTTTAGATTGGATGAATCCGGTCTCCACAAGCGTGCTCCCCGCGTGAGCGGGGATGAGCCCGGTCTTTGCTGTACCAGCACGCCCTATTTTCAGTGCTCCCCGCGTGAGCGGGGATGAGCCGGGCACCAGCACCTCACTGGGGATGCCGGTGCCGTGCTCCCCGCGTGAGCGGGGATGAGCCCAGTATGTTCTTACTTGATGGGTTAGAAGAAGAGTGCTCCCCGCGTGAGCGGGGATGAGCCTGTAAGCAATGGAAACAATGTCTCTATTGATTAGTGCTCCCCGCGTGAGCGGGGATGAGCCATACCAAGCACAACGTACTCATCCTGCAAGGGGGTGCTCCCCGCGTGAGCGGGGATGAGCCCCCCCGGCAGGCTGTGGGGCAATTAGATCCACTGTGCTCCCCGCGTGAGCGGGGATGAGCCCGAATGCGTCTGCCCAGGGTTTTCCCTATCTGCGTGCTCCCCGCGTGAGCGGGGATGAGCCCATCGCGGCATACGTGCCGTCGATCTTGTCGGGGTGCTCCCCGCGTGAGCGGGGATGAGCCCCGGTGATGAAGTCCGCCAGGTAGCGGCGGGTAGTGCTCCCCGCGTGAGCGGGGATGAGCCGCTTGCCATGCACGACAAGTTTGGTGCCCTTGGGTGCTCCCCGCGTGAGCGGGGATGAGCCCAGCGACTAGAGGAGTTCCTCAATGACTAAACAGTGCTCCCCGCGTGAGCGGGGATGAGCCTTATGATGCTCCACCAGTCAATCCATACTTGCCGTGCTCCCCGCGTGAGCGGGGATGAGCCCCCGCTGGCACAAGGACGATCTTATCGCACATGTGCTCCCCGCGTGAGCGGGGATGAGCCGAGGGTCAAGCGCAATCGCGTGCATCCGCTGGTGTGCTCCCCGCGTGAGCGGGGATGAGCCTTTTGCACGAGGAAGAACAGGCCGCTCGAAAACGTGCTCCCCGCGTGAGCGGGGATGAGCCCGACGCAAGGACAGGGCGCCCATCCTCAGCGAGGTGCTCCCCGCGTGAGCGGGGATGAGCCCGATTCGTTCCAGATCAACCCACCCCGACTTGCGTGCTCCCCGCGTGAGCGGGGATGAGCCCTGGGGAAGGGCACCCAGTTCTCGGCGCGGCTGGTGCTCCCCGCGTGAGCGGGGATGAGCCCAGAGTTCCCTCCGTCGGCGGGACAGGCTGCGCGTGCTCCCCGCGTGAGCGGGGATGAGCCGCTGTGAGCGCGACCGATGTGAACGAGTCTGTAGTGCTCCCCGCGTGAGCGGGGATGAGCCCTGCTGGTGAACGCTCGGTGCGCGGGCATTCCAGTGCTCCCCGCGTGAGCGGGGATGAGCCGCAGTTCAAAAAGTTGCCCTTCCGGTGCGTCTAGTGCTCCCCGCGTGAGCGGGGATGAGCCGCATTTCACCATCGACTAATAGCCTCACCCAGGGTGCTCCCCGCGTGAGCGGGGATGAGCCCGTTTTAAAAGGCGGTCGCGGCAAATCAAGCGCGTGCTCCCCGCGTGAGCGGGGATGAGCCCCTGATGGGTCAGCGTAAAACCCGACAACACGAGTGCTCCCCGCGTGAGCGGGGATGAGCCCTTAAAGAGTGTCAGCAAGACAGGAACACACCAGTGCTCCCCGCGTGAGCGGGGATGAGCCCGCCTTTGCCACACTACTGCGTACGTTGGGTGGGTGCTCCCCGCGTGAGCGGGGATGAGCCCCATGCTCATTGCTTTTGAAGGCCCTGACAAGAGTGCTCCCCGCGTGAGCGGGGATGAGCCCCTGCTGGTCAACCTCACCACTGAGCTCCTTAAGTGCTCCCCGCGTGAGCGGGGATGAGCCGCGATCGCTGCACGACGCAGATCGTCCCTGGCGGTGCTCCCCGCGTGAGCGGGGATGAGCCGCCAGCCGACGACGGGATCAGCATCGAGGACGGGTGCTCCCCGCGTGAGCGGGGATGAGCCCATATCCATCGTTCCGTTCTTCAACCAACGCTGGTGCTCCCCGCGTGAGCGGGGATGAGCCCCATCCCATTCGACACGACTAGCTCCGGGGTCAGTGCTCCCCGCGTGAGCGGGGATGAGCCCAACACCGGGCCCAGTGCTTCGAGGGCACAGAAGTGCTCCCCGCGTGAGCGGGGATGAGCCCATGATGTTCCGTGACTTGATCGCACTCGAGATGTGCTCCCCGCGTGAGCGGGGATGAGCCGACGGGCGCAAGTCCACAACCCCGAAAGGACCAGTGCTCCCCGCGTGAGCGGGGATGAGCCCTGAATACGAAGGCGTGCACGATCTTCCATCGTGTGCTCCCCGCGTGAGCGGGGATGAGCCGTCGCGGTGCGGCAGATTAATGATTTCTATTCCGTGCTCCCCGCGTGAGCGGGGATGAGCCCCTACCCCAGCATGGCGACGTCCAGAAATCAGAGTGCTCCCCGCGTGAGCGGGGATGAGCCCCGTGTTGGGGCTGCCGGATACGCCGTAGGACAGTGCTCCCCGCGTGAGCGGGGATGAGCCGCCCACAACCCGAAAGGACAGCCGCATGACCACGTGCTCCCCGCGTGAGCGGGGATGAGCCTGAGGGAGTGGGATTTGTCGGGGATTGATCCGGCGTGCTCCCCGCATGAGCGGGGATGAGCCGCTGAGGCCGAGCACCAAGCCACCGCCGCTGCAGTGCTCCCCGCGTGAGCGGGGATGAGCCTCTAGCGAGGTTCAATGGCACCCCGCACACAAAGTGCTCCCCGCGTGAGCGGGGATGAGCCGATGGAACCGCCAGCCCAGCGACCGAAGCTGAGGTGCTCCCCGCGTGAGCGGGGATGAGCCCTGCGGGTGCGACGCAGCCGCAGCGGCCCCACCGTGCTCCCCGCGTGAGCGGGGATGAGCCCGCAGCACCCCCAGGGCGCGGTGAACCGTCGTGGTGCTCCCCGCGTGAGCGGGGATGAGCCCCCGTCCGGGGCGGTATGCAACTGGCTGGACAGGTGCTCCCCGCGTGAGCGGGGATGAGCCCTCTCAAGGTCGGCGCCGCTACCGCAGGTGTTGGTGCTCCCCGCGTGAGCGGGGATGAGCCCCCAGGCGGCGTACCACAGGGCGTCGTACTCGCGTGCTCCCCGCGTGAGCGGGGATGAGCCCAGCGGAGGTGAGATCGAGCAGGGTGCGGAATCGTGCTCCCCGCGTGAGCGGGGATGAGCCGGAGAGTACTAAATGAGCTACCAAGAGACCGGAGTGCTCCCCGCGTGAGCGGGGATGAGCCCCTTGCCAGAGGGGGCGGTGTAGCGCATCACGCGTGCTCCCCGCGTGAGCGGGGATGAGCCGGGTGGAGGCGACAATCTCGCACCTGGTGTTTGGTGCTCCCCGCGTGAGCGGGGATGAGCCCGCCGTGACCAGCGAGAACGGCGTGACCTCCTCGTGCTCCCCGCGTGAGCGGGGATGAGCCCCACCCCTCCAGCCCCACTCCACCGAACCGATAGTGCTCCCCGCGTGAGCGGGGATGAGCCCCACCCCTCCAGCCCCACTCCACTGAACCGATAGTGCTCCCCGCGTGAGCGGGGATGAGCCCGGGTCCTGTTCGGAACTCTGACCAGGCGACCAGTGCTCCCCGCGTGAGCGGGGATGAGCCTGGGTATCGCACAACTGATCGAGACCGACCTGCGTGCTCCCCGCGTGAGCGGGGATGAGCCCGCGGTCAGTCGACAGATCCGTGAGCTGGTTGAGTGCTCCCCGCGTGAGCGGGGATGAGCCCGACTCCAGATGGTCTATACGCTCGTTTAGCCCGTGCTCTCCGCGTGAGCGGGGATGAGCCGCGTGCCAGCCTCGCGCTAGAGCTGGAAAATGGGTGCTCTCCGCGTGAGCGGGGATGAGCCCGTCCTGCCATTGGCATAGGCACTCAGCGTGGAGTGCTCCCCGCGTGAGCGGGGATGAGCCCCACAAGTGACAGGGGAGTACTCATGGATGTGTGTGCTCCCCGCGTGAGCGGGGATGAGCCCCCGGCTTCGTTGTCTCCCGCGGCGGCGTCCTTGGTGCTCCCCGCGTGAGCGGGGATGAGCCCCACAAGTGACAGGGGAGTACTCATGGATGTGTGTGCTCCCCGCGTGAGCGGGGATGAGCCCACCGACCCTGGTAGAGGTCAGTTCTACTGGGAGCGCTCCCTGCACACTTGCCTAACCCGGCCCACCTTCCGGTGAGCGCGGCTGGGCCCGCACAACTATTTAGCCTTCGTAGGTCATTGGTGAGCCTGGGCCAAGTGGGATGCCTAGGAAGTACCAGATGATGAAGAAGATGAACCAGCCGACGACCATGGCGATGGAGTAGGGCAGGGCGAGGGACATGAGGGTGCCCACGCCGGCTTTTTTGTAGTAGCGCTGGAGGAAGGTCAGGGCGAGGGCGAAGTAGGGTGACATCGGGGTGATGATGTTGGTGGGTGAGTCGCCGATGCGGAATAGCATTTGTGTGACTTCGGGGGAGACGCCGACGTACATCATCATCGGCACGACTACGGGTGCCATGAGTGCCCATTGGGCGGAGCCGGAGGTCAGTAGCAGGTTGATCAGTGCGACCATGAGGACGAATCCGGCGAAGAGCAGTATGACTGGGAGGTCCCAGCGCTGGAGTAGTTCGGCGCCGCGGATTGCGGTCCATGCCCCGAGGTTTGACCATTTGAACCAGGCGAGGAATTGGGAGACGGCGAAGAATAGCACCAGCATTGGGAGCAGGGTCTTTAGTCCTTTGGCCATCATGTCGGGGATGTCGGCGCTGGAGGTGATGGTGTGTGCGGTTAGTCCGTAGGTGAGGCCGCAGAGGAAGAAGCACAGTGAGATTGGTACTGCGATGGCTGTGATCAGCGGGGATTTCATGAAGCCTTCGTCTGGGTTGGCTAGGGGTGAGCCCGGCACGAACAGCAGGAGGAAGAATGCGGCCAGGAAGACTAGCAGCACCACACCGGATAAGGCGAGTGCTTTGGACTCGGTGGGCGACAGCGACAAATCGTCGTCGGTTGCGTCGGCTGGTCTGTCGCCTTCGGTGGCGTTGTCGAAGGTCAGTTCGTCTTCTTCGAGGTCGTCGTGGTCGATAAGCTGGCGTGCTTTCTTGTCGACGAATAGTTCGGTTACTGCGGTGATGATGAGGGCTAGGACGATAGCTGAGGGGATGACGAAGAAGATGTTTGCTACGGGTGAGACTTGATAGTCGGGGTCGACGATTTCGGCTGCTGAGGTTGAGATGCCGGCGAGTAGAAGGTCGGTGATGTTGAGGATCAGTGAGGCGTTGAAGCCTGCGGAGGATGCGGCGAAGGCGACCATGGCGCCGACGATGGGGGAGCGGCCTACTGCGTAGAAGGCCATGGCACCGAGCGGGATGATGATGACGTAGATGGCGTCGGATGCGACTGAGCCGGTGACGCCGGCGAGCGCGACCATGAAGGTGAGTAGTACGGGGCTGACTCGGGCGACCATGGCGCGCACTAGGGCGGAGAGCAGCCCGGTTTGTTCGGCGACGGCCACACCCAGCATCACTGCGAGGATTACGCCTAGGGGCGGGAAGGTGATGAAGTTGTTGACGGCTTCGGCGACCATCCGTTTGATGTTTTCTTCGGTGGCGAGTGATTCAACTTTGATTAGTTCGCCGGTGCCGGGGTCTTCGGCTTGCATTCCGGCTGCGGAGCCGATCCGGGAGGTGATGACGACGAGGCCGGAGAGGATGATAAACAGCCAGAAGGGGTCGGGAAGTTTGTTGCCTAGCTTTTCTACGACGCCGAGGAAGCCAGCTGTTTCTTGTGGTGGTTTCTTCTCGGGGTGGGTTGGGGCTGTTTGCGTGGAACCTGACATGGGAGTCTTCCTGGTCGGGGTCAAAGGGGGAGGGAAGTGTTTCCCACCCTATGCGCTCGGTCACATTTTGTAGCACTTAGGGCATCTTTCTGGCAAAGGGATGTAGGTTTTCTGTGTACAGTTCACAGTTAATTGTTTGTGTGTAGTTCAAGGGATGTTGAGGTGGGTTGATGCTCGCTCTTGTGCGCCGTGGTGGTGTTGTGGTGTTGGCGGTTGTTGCGCTTGTGGTTGCGCTGGCGGTCGCTGCTGTGATGTTGCGTCCTGAGCTTTTCGGTCGCGGCAAGCAGACCATTACTGCTGAGTCTTTGGGTTCGTCTTTCAATGAGATTGCTGAACTCGCCACTGAGGAGTACGCCTTTTCTCGCGTGGGTAAATTCGATGAGCAAGGTTATCAGTTCGTTGGGCGTACTTTGCCGTTTACCGGCAAGAACGAGGGTGTCAGGAAGTTTGTGTGTGAGGCTCTGATACAGAAGGAGTTTCACCGATAATGACAACGGTGACAACGAAGAAAAACCATGACCAGGACAAGGTCAACGAGATCAGCGAGAAGCTGATGGAAAATCCTGAGCTCGCCAAGCTGATTGGCGAGTTGTCGACGTCCACCGGTGACGCCAGTGACCTGGTCAAAGGTCTGTTGCAGGCGTCGATTAACGCTGGTCTGCAGGCGGAAATGGATGCCCATTTGGGCTACCGTCATTCCGACCGGAAGATGAAGGCCCAGGTTGAACCAACACAGGGTGGTAACCACCGCAACGGGTCGTACACCAAGACGGTTAACTCTGGTTACGGCACGTTGGAAGTGACTGTACCCAGGGATCGTTGCGGCACGTTTACGCCCCAGATGGTGCCCAATAGCGCACGCCGGCTGACAGAGCTCGATGACATGATCATCTCGCTGTACGCCGGTGGGATGACAGTGCGTGATATTCAGCACCATCTTGGGTCCACCCTGGGGGTGGATATGAGCCCGGATACGATCAGCACCATTACCGATGCAGTCTTAGACGAGGTCATGATCTGGCAGAACCGTCAGCTCGACGAGTTTTACCCAGTAATCTTCCTTGATGCGCTACGCGTGAAGATCCGCGATGGCCACCGTGTAGTCAACAAGGCGTGCTACATGGCGGTGGGCATCGACATCGACGGTATCAAGCGCATCCTGGGCTTGTGGATTGCTGATAATGAAGGCGCCGCCTTGTGGGCATCGGTGTGCGCAGATCTGGCCAACCGTGGCGTCCAGGATGTCTTCATCGTCTGCTGTGATGGGCTTAAAGGCTTAGCGGAAGCCGTGGAGGCGACCTGGCCGAATTCGATGGTGCAGACCTGCATCGTGCACCTGATCCGGGCGGCGAACCGGTGGGTGTCCTATCAGGACCGAAAAGCTGTCTCCAGCGCGTTACGTGCGATCTACACGGCCGCAAACGAAGATACCGCCCGTGCCAGCTTAGATGCGTTCGAAACCTCTGAGCTTGGCCAGAAATACCCGCAGTCGGTGAAGGTGTGGCGTGATGCGTGGGAACGGTTCGTGCCGTTTTTGCAGTTCCCGCCAGCAGCGCGCAAGGTGTTGTACACCACGAATTCGATCGAGTCACTTAACGCTGAGCTGCGCAAAGCTACCCGGAATCGGGGCCAGTTCCCGAACGATACAGCGGCTGTGAAGACGCTTTGGCTGATGATTTGCAACATCGAAGACAAACGCGCTGCCAAACGCTCGAAGCAAGCCAAGCGCGCCGTTGAGTGCAACGGGTATGTTGAAGGAGCAAAGGCCAATGGCTGGAAGCAAGCCATCAACCAACTAGCTGTGGCATACCCCAACCGATTCGCGGAGTACTTGTAAACCAAACCCCCGCACACAAACTATCGGACACTCTCTACTTTGCCGTTTACCGGCAAGAACTTCTTGATTACGTATAAAGGGCGCGTGACCGCGGGCATCAAAAATGCCGAGCTTATCGACGTCACCGTCGACGACCTGGAGCGCACTATTACTATTGCAGCTCCTGAGGTTGGGGTCATTGACACGACCATCGACCCGGGTTCGATTGCTGTGATGGATCAGTCGCTCAACCCGCTTAACCAGTTGAGGTTTGAGGATGTTTCTGGTTTCCTCGCCGCTGAGGAGGAGGTGGCGCAACAGGAAGCCGTCGACAATGGCCTCCTTGACCGTGCTTCGGTTCGTACTGAGGAGCTTTTGCGCAATCACGGGGAAGCGTTGACTCAAAGCACCGCGATG